>CAZEQO010000016.1:0-26512 GCA_964514365.1 uncultured Robiginitalea sp.
GTTGTTTCTCGATCACGACCTGATGCGCAATCTCGAATTGGACCCGGAAGACGTGCGTACACAGTTTGCGGAAGAGCTTTTGAAATACGATGGAGTCTATAAGGTGTATACCTCCGGGCAGATGCGAAGTGGTTCTTTTACAGAAGGTATTGAAGCTATTTTACAAAATGGGTACAATCAAAAAAGATCCGGAGATGTGATCCTGGTGCCCCCTCCGGCCCATATCGATTATTCCAAAACCGGCACTACCCATGGGTCACCATATATTTACGATACCCATGTCCCTTTGATTTTTTACGGAAAAGGAGTGGTTCCGGGCAGTACAGTACGAAAGACGTATATACGTGATATTGCGCCTACCCTGGCCGTAATGCTGGGGATTGCTTTTCCCAACGGGTCTACGGGCGCCGCTATTGGGGAAGTGCTAGAATAAACGACCCATAATCTTTTTCCAGCGCCACCGGCGGACAAATTTACCCTCTTCTGCATCCAGCATTCTCGGGGCCCCTGCTTTGTAGGCCTGAAAGTATGCCAGCATGGCGTGCCAGGGCAAGGTGGTTTTCCTTCGTTTAATGCCCATTTTACCTGCAGCAACCAGGCTCAGGAGCCAGCCATAATTCATGTGGTACAGTGCCCTTCCCTGAAATCGAGCATTTCGGGTTGAATACCCGGTCCCCGTGGGGCGGAGGTGCTTCACCTTGAGATCCGGCAGGGTACGGACCTCAAAGCCCTGATACCTAGCCAAAAGCACATCCGCGGTATCCCAGCCCATAAAGGGCCTCAGGCCCCCGATACTTGAAAAACAGGCCCTGGAATACAATTTGACCGGACCCCGGACATGGTCGGTATTGGCTATGGCTTCATAGATCCATTGCCCTTCCTTTTTGATATACAGGAGGCCTGAACATATCCCGGTATTTGGGTTTTTTAGAAAACACAGCAGTATTTTTTCAAAATAATCCGGGGGGAGCAGGATGTCTGCATCGAATTTACCGATAAATTCAAAGGAGTTCCAATCCGATCCAAGTCCTTCATTGAACGCCCGGACAACTTTGGTTCCCGGGAGGTGTTCCCCAGAGGAAGTGCGGTTGATAAGCTTGATCCAGGGATGGGTTTTGGCAAACTCCGCGACCAAAGCCCCTGTTTGATCTGTACTGTTGTCATTTACAACCCGAAGCTCATCCGGGGTTCGGCTCTGGTTTGCAAACGATTCCAGGCATTGGATGATGTGCGCCCCTTCATTGTGGGCAGGCATCACGATCAATATTCTCTCTGCCTCCTTCATGGAAGATTTACAATTCTCGGGATGTTGAATCAGCGGGTTTGGGGCGTTCGGCATAGATCAGGTAGTACCGGGGCGTAAATCGCCTCAGCAGGGGCCTGAAGCCAATTTTCCCAACCGGGTGCGTCCACTGTATCCGGTCTTTGATTTCCCACCCTGCTTTTTCTAAAAGCCAGTCGAATTGCCAGTCTTCAAACTCGTGGAAGTGACGGTCCCAGGGATCTGTTTTGGAACGATAGGCGGAAGCAAACCACAGCCTAAGCGGAATACTGGCCAGAATTTTGTCAGCAGGGATTTCCCTGAGTACATTGAAAGGGGCGACCAGATGTTCGAGGATTTCAAAAGCTGTAACGACGGTCGCATCGGAATTTCGAATATGATCCAGCTCCAGATCGAGGTCTTCCCCCCCGGTATTCTGAACGGTGTAGCCCTCCTGGGCCATGATCTCGGAAAATGGATTGGGCACCCCCAAATCCAGAATTCGCTCATGGGTATCGACGTGTTTTTTCAGGAATTCCAGGGTGTTTCGATAGCGTTTCTCCGGGTAGTGAGCGTACATTTTTTAGCATTTAAAAAGGCCTGTTCTCACAGGCCTTTGATTCAGTGTTCGAGCTCCGCATAGGCCTCAATAGGCTCACAACTGCATATCAGATTTCGGTCACCGTAGGCGTCATCCACCCTCCGTACCGCAGGCCAGAACTTGTTCTCTCCCACATACGACAATGGGAAGGCTGCCTGCTTTCTGCTATAGGGGTATTCCCAGGTGTCCGAAGTAACCATTTCCAGGGTATGGGGTGCATTTTTAAGAACCGGGTTAGGGGTGTTCTCTTCAGAGACTTCAATCTCTGCCCGAATAGATAAGAGGGCATCGCAAAAGCGATCCTACTCCTCAAGGTTTTCACTTTCGGTAGGCTCAATCATCATTGTCCCGGCCACAGGAAAGGAAACCGTGGGGGCGTGAAACCCATAATCGATAAGTCTTTTGGCGATATCGGTAACCTCAACCCCATGTTTTTTGAACGGACGACAATCGATAATCATCTCGTGTGCTGCGCGTCCCTTTTCACCTGTGTAAAGAATGGGGTAGGCGCCATTGAGTCGGGCTGCGATATAATTCGCATTGAGGATGGCCACCCGGGTGGCATTTGTCAGCCCTTCAGCCCCGAGCATTCGGATATACCCGTAGGATATCAAGCACACCAGGGCACTACCCCAGGGCGCTGCAGAGATCGCAGGGATGGCATTTGCCCCTCCTGTTGGGATCACCGGATTTCCAGGCAGGAATTCCACGAGCTGGGGGGCAACACATATCGGGCCCACGCCGGGGCCTCCACCTCCATGAGGAATGGCGAAAGTCTTGTGCAGGTTGAGATGGCATACATCCGCGCCAATAGTTGCCGGATTTGTGAGCCCGACCTGGGCATTCATATTGGCCCCGTCCATGTAGACTTGTCCCCCGTGCTTGTGAATCAGGGCGGTAATCTGCCGGATGGCTGATTCAAAAACTCCGTGAGTGGACGGGTAAGTAACCATCAGGGCAGCGAGGTTTGAACTGTGCAGTTCTACTTTTTCCTCCAGGTCGGCCAGGTCGATATTTCCTTTTTCGTCCGTTTTGGTCACCACCACTTTCATTCCTGCCATGACCGCCGATGCCGGATTCGTACCATGGGCCGAAGCTGGAATAATACAGATGTTCCTGTGTCCCTCGCCCCGGGCCTCGTGATAGGCGCGGATGAGCATTAAACCTGAATACTCTCCCTGTGCGCCCGAATTGGGTTGTAGGGAAGTTGCCGCAAACCCGGTAATTTCTGTGAGATAATCTTCGAGGGCGCTTAGCATTTTATGGTACCCTCCGGCCTGCTCCACGGGGACAAACGGGTGAATGCTACTCCATTCCGCCATACTGAGTGGCAGCATTTCAGAAGCCGCATTTAACTTCATGGTACAGGAACCGAGGGAAATCATCGAATGGTTTAGCGCGAGGTCTTTGCGTTCGAGTTTCTTGAGGTACCGCATCAATTCTGTTTCGGAGTGGTACCGGTTAAAAACCTGCTGCTCCATAAACCCGGTACTTCGTTTAAGTTCCACCGGCAGGGCAGATTTTTTACTCCATTGGGTAAGGGGAGTGCCCTTTTTGTCCAATGCACTTTCAAAGACCCTGAGGATGTCTGACACATCCGCCAGGCTAGTGGTTTCGTTTAGGGAAATCAGGACTTCTTCATCGCTCTTGTAAAAGAAATTAATCTCTGCCTGCTCTGCCAGGGAACGCACCTTAGCGGAAGGAAATTCCAGGCTGAGGGTGTCGAAATAAAATTCGTGTCTGAGGGAAATTCCCAGGGCTTCAAGGCCTTCAGCGAGCGTGGTTGTTGCTGAATGGATACGATTGGCAATTTGCTTCAGTCCTTCAGGCCCGTGATAAACCCCATAAGCTCCTGCCATTACAGCCAGTAAAACCTGGGCCGTACAAATATTGGAGGTGGCTTTGTCCCTTTTGATGTGTTGTTCCCGGGTCTGGAGTGCCATGCGCATGGCGGGCTTTCCATCCACATCTTTACTCATGCCGATAATCCTTCCCGGGATGCTTCGTTTATAATCTTCCCTGGTGGCAAAAAATGCCGCGTGGGGTCCGCCGTAGCCCAGCGGGATCCCAAAGCGTTGGGTGGTCCCTACCACTACATCTGCCCCGATTTCTCCGGGAGGCACGAGCAGGCACAAACTCATAAGATCGGCGGCCACGGCCACTTTTAAGTCGAGGCTATGTGCTTTTTCAATAAAGGCCTGGTGGTTGACAATGGCACCATCCACTCCTGGATATTGCAGCAGGGCCCCAAAATAGGAATTGTCCAGATCTGCGCTGTCCGGATTGCCCGTTACCAGTTCAATATTCAGGGGGGTTGAACGCGTTTGCAGCAGGGCGAGATTTTGGGGTAAAACGCTTTGGTCGACAAAAAACTTAAGGCATTCCCTCTTTTTCTGGTCCCGGCTCCTGAGGTCGAACAGCATGGTCATAGCCTCTGCCGCAGCCGTACTCTCATCCAGGAGGGAAGCATTGGCCAGATCCATACCCGTCAGGTCGCTTACCATAGTCTGGAAGTTGATCAGCGCTTCGAGCCTCCCCTGGGCTATTTCGGCCTGGTAAGGGGTGTAGGCTGTATACCAACCCGGATTTTCAAGGATATTCCTTTTAATCACCGAAGGGGTAATGCAGGGATGGTACCCCAGTCCGATATAGGTTTTATAAATTTTGTTTTCAGCTGCCATCTCCCGGATGTGCTCTAAAAACTCAAATTCGCTCATAGGCGGATCCAGGTTCATGGGAGCCTTCAGGCGAATGTCATCCGGTACGGTTTCGTTTATTAGGGTATCCAGACTATCCACACCTATGGTGTCCAGCATATGGGGGAGATCCCGTGTTCGAATACCCAGGTGTCGTGAGGCAAACTGATCTGTTTTCATAGCCAAGTGCGTTACGCTTTTTTAAAGTCACAAAATTAACTAATATTCTCGGATTCCATTCCTTTTTTCCAAGGGCCAAACTCCTAAACTTTTTAACGATTTCAATGGCTTATTAACACTTTGGCTACCTTTGGCGGGTGCAACTATTCCGGATGGTTTTTCAGTGGTATATCAGGGGGAGTATACACGTCTCCCTTTGCCTTCTTGCCCTTGTTGGGTTTAGCAGTGCTGTTTTTGATGCTGAGGTGCCCGTGACGTATTACCTGGCTTTGTTTTTTGGAAGTATTGCGGGCTATAATACCATTAAATACGGTCCGGAATCGGGAAAGTATTGGCGCCTGGTTGGCGGGGAGCGCCGATCTGTAATCGTCCTGAGCGCATTGAGCCTTGGGGCAGGCATCTATTATCTGATACAACTTCCCCCGGGGGTCTGGTTGCTTTTTCTCCTGGCGGGGCTCATAACAGCACTTTACGCCGTACCCTTGAAACCCGGCGGGGTAAACCTGAGGAGTTATGGCTTTCTAAAGGTGATACTGGTTGCCCTTGTCTGGACCATACTCAGTGTATGGGCACCCCTTTGGGGGTTGCACAACCTGGCAAATTGGGATGTGGGGGTCGAAAGTTTCCAGCGTATACTCTGGGTATATCTCTTGATGCTCCCCTTTGAAATTCGCGACATGGGTTCTGATCCGCCCCAAATGAAATCTATACCCCAACGATTCGGTTTGAAAGCTACCCGCTATATCGCCTGGGGGATCGCCGTTTTATTTGCTCTTACCACGGGGATGAAAGATGCCATAGCCGTGGGAGAGTACGAGGTAAAGACGGCGGTGGCGCTCTTGATGGGGCTTTCCATAACCTTCGCCAATGAAAAGCAACACAGCTACTACGCGGCATTTTGGGTAGAGGGGATTCCCCTCGTTGCCCTGGGACTCCTCCTGTGGTTCCGGATTTAAGCCTCTTCGGACCGTTCGGTGTGAAGTCGCAATTTCAACCGTGATTTTTCCTCGGCTGAGAGTGTCTTGATATCGGCCTGATTACACAGGTTGGAGAGTTGACGATTTTTCCTGGAAAAGGAAGCGCAGGATTTACATATAAACAGATGCATCCAAAGCTGGAATCGCTCCTGAAAACCCGCTTCCCGGTATTGTGTTTTACTGCATATTACTGCGGCTTTGTCACATGATATCATCTCAGGTATTTTTAAACCACTGCGTATTGAGGCATTCCATCAGAGCAGTTCGCGCCCTGTGAACCATCACCCACAAATTAGACGGTGAAATATTCAATTCTTTACAAATATCTTCTGTTGTCCAGTGCTCTATAGTCTTTAAAGAAAAAGCCCGGGCGTGATTTTGGGGTATTTGGGAAAGGCAATTTTCAATGGCCAAACCCAGTTCTGAATTCTCCATGGAGTCATTTTCCCGGACACTCTCCGGGTCCGCAATCTGCCTTTGGAGGAGGTTACCCTCACCACCGGGATCAAATTCCGAACTCAGAGGGACTTCAGCTTTGGCCTTTTGACTGTTTGATCTCCGGTAATGGTCGATGATCTTGTGCTTGAGGATAGCGACCAACCAGGTTCTTTCCGCTGCATTACCCTTAAAACTTTTCGAGGCCTGGAGCGCGGCGACAAAGGTATCCTGAAGAATGTCCTTCGCGATATCCTCATCTCCCACTCTCGAAATCGCGTAGTTATAAAGGTAGTCGGCGTAGCGATCTACCCAGGCTTCCGGATTTAATGTCGTTTGTTTGCCTTTAGAATCCACGTCGGTAAAATAACGGATTTTTAAAGAATAGATTTATCTTTAGACTTCTAAGATTTGATGTTGTGAAAAAAATTGGATTTCTATTTATGCTGGCATTTCTACTGTTTTCCTGTCAGGAGAACCGCCAAATGCCTATCGCGGATTTTTCTAACGATATGCTCGGGCCAAACGACCTTCTCATCGATGTGCGTACCCCCGGAGAATTTGCAGAAGGACATTTCGATGGTGCGGTAAATATCGATTGGATGTCTGAAGACTTCATCGACTCCTGGGATACTATTCCCAAAGGGGGAAAGGTTTACCTCTATTGCAAAAAAGGTGGGCGCAGTGCCATGGCGGCTGATGTCCTGGATTCTCTGGGTTACCGGGTCGTAGACCTTACCGGGGGTTGGGATGCCCATATCGCTGAACAGTAGCAGAACTCCCGGGGCTTCCCTGTTGCAGCGCTCAGGAGTTGGCATCTGCCAGGCCTGCCCGTTCCAGCAGGGCCTGGGGATCGGGTTTGCGACCACGGAACCTGACGTATAAATCCATTGGATCTTCAGTACCTCCTTTGGAGAGGATATTCTCCTTGAATTTACCGGCCACTTCTTTATTGAAAATACCTTTTTCCCGGAAATACGAGAAGGCATCGGCGTCCAGTACTTCGGCCCATTTGTAGCTATAGTAGCCCGCGGAATACCCCCCTTGAAAAATATGGGAAAAAGAAGTGCTCATACAGGTTTCGGGGCGCTCGGGCAGGAGCCTTGTCTCCGCGAAAGCTGCGGTTTCGAACTCTTTAACATCGACCACAGCTGAGGGATCCCCGCCGTGCCAGGCCATATCCAGCATCCCGAAACTAAGTTGGCGGACTGTAGCGATCCCTTCCAGAAAATTAGCACTCGCCCGTATACGCTCAACGAGATTTTCCGGGATTACTTCACCCGTTTGGTAGTGTTTGGCAAAAAGGGCCAGCGCCTCGGGTTCATAGCACCAGTTTTCCATCATCTGGCTGGGGAGCTCCACAAAATCCCAATATACCGAAGTGCCGGACAGGCTCGGATATGTGCTGTCTGCCAGCATACCGTGCAGGGCGTGGCCGAATTCGTGAAACAAGGTCGTCACTTCGTTAAAAGTCAGCAGTGACGGGGTGGTTTTAGTGGGTCGGGTAAAATTACAGACAATGGAAATATGGGGTCTTTCGTTTTTACCGTCCTTTCGAAACTGGGGTTTATAGGAGGTCATCCAGGCACCGGCCCTTTTGCCCGGCCTTGGATGGAAATCGGCATAGAATACAGCCATAAAATTATCCTTTGCATCTCGAACCCTGAACCCTGTGACTTCTTCGTGATACGTTTCAATCGCAGGGTCTTTTTCAAATTGGAGACCGAATAAATCACCGGCAATCCGGAACATTCCCTCCAGTACACTGCTGAGTTCAAAATACGGTTTTAGCTCAGACTCCTCCAGATCAAAAGTTTCCTTTTTCAGCTTTTCAGAATAGAAACTGCTATCCCATTTTTCAAAGGTTTCAACTCCATCGGTATTCAAGGCGTAATCCTTTAACTCCTGTGTTTCCCGCTGTGCGGCAGGCAGGGCTTTTGCAAGGAGGTCCTCCAGAAACTCCTGAACGGCTTCCGGGGTCCTGGCCATGCGTTCTTCCAGTACGAATTCGGCGTGATTCTTATATCCCAGTAACCGGGCACGCTGGAATCTCAGGGAAGCAATCTCTTTGAGTACTTCCCGGTTATCCAGAGCATCGCCGTGGAAGGCCCTGCTGCCAAAGGCTATGGCCATTTTTCTACGCAATTCGCGCTGGTTGGCATATTTCATAAAGGGCAGGTAGCTCGGATAATCCAGGGTGAAAAGCCAACCCTCTAATCCTTCCGCCTCGGCCAGCGATCGGGCCCCCTCACGGGCGGATTCCGGAAGCCCCGAAAGATCGTCGGGATGGGTCAGATGCAGTTTGAATTTTTGCGTTTCTGCGAGTACATGTTCCCCAAAAGTCAGTTTGAGTTTTGATAGCGCTTTATCAATCTCGCGTAGTTTTTCTTTGGCTGAATCGGATAACAGGGCTCCATTGCGCTGAAAATTCCGATACTTTTTGGTTAGCAACATTTGTTCCTCCTCACTGAGCCCTGTGTTTTCTAAGGTTTCATAAACCGTCTGTACCCTTTTAAACAAGGGCTCATTCAGCGTGATGTCATTGGCAAATGCGGCCAGCATAGGGGAGATTTCCTGGGCGAGTTTCTGGATTTCCGGATTGGTTTCGGCCGAATTCAGATTAAAAAAGATACTGGCGATTCGCTCTAATTCGTAACCTGCGTAGTCCAGGGCCGCAATGGTATTATCAAAAGTTGGGGGGTTGGGATTATTGATAATCGAATCGATTTCTGCCCTGGCCTTTTCCAGTGCGGTTTCAAAAGCAGGTTTGAAATGCGCTGTTTCCAGTTTCGAAAAGGGTGCAAGATCAAAGGGTTCCAATAGCGGGTTGCGCATGGCGTTGTAGTATTAAAATACAGTTAGTGGATTGGGTTAATTCAGATAGTTCGGATAAGCTTTCAGGAATTGAAGCGGGTTTGTACCTCCTCACCTCCCCGGTTCAGGTTGTCCTTATACTCCTGGACTTTTGTCAAAAGGTCTTTTTGCTGGCAACCAAGGATTTGCGCCGCCAGAATACCGGCATTTTTAGCACCATTCAGGGCAACGGTGGCTACGGGAACACCCCCGGGCATTTGCAGAATGGAAAGAACCGAGTCCCATCCATCGATGGAGTTACTGCTTTTTACAGGTACGCCAATAACGGGAAGGGGAGAGTAGGCTGCCAACATCCCCGGAAGATGGGCTGCACCACCGGCTCCTGCAATAATGACCGCAAAGCCATTGAGGTGGGCGGATTTTCCAAATTCGGCCAACTTATCCGGCGTTCGGTGGGCTGAGACAATGTCGACAACAGTTTCGATATTAAAAGACTTCAGGATGTCAATGGCTTCCTGCATGACGGGGAGGTCACTGGTACTTCCCATAACGACAGCTACTTTCTTCATGGCGATTTTTGCTTTGAAACAACTTGAATATTTTCTTTTACCTCCCGGGCGCGTTTACGGGCCTGGTCAATACTGGGGTCCACGATAGTCACATGCCCCATTTTGCGGAAGGGTCGTGTAAGCCTTTTGCCGTAAATATGGGGGGTCACACCAGGAAGGCCCAGGATTTTTTCGAGTCCCTGATAGCGCACTTGTCCTTCGTGCCCCTCAGATCCTACCAGGTTGACCATAACTGCGGAAACTTTACTATCCGTTTTACCCAATGGCAACCCAAGAATGGCCCTCAGGTGTTGTTCGAACTGGTTTGTGTAGCTTCCTTCAATACTGTAGTGGCCGCTGTTATGAGGTCTTGGGGCGACCTCATTGACCAAAATGGCATCCTCTGCCGTCTGGAAAAGCTCTACGGCAAGTAAGCCAACATGCCCGAGTTCTTCAGAGACTTTAAGAGCCACTTCTCTTGCCCGGCGCTGCACTTCCTCCGGGATTCGGGCTGGGCATAGCACGTATTCTACCTGGTTGGCCTCAGGGTGGAATTCCATTTCGACTACAGGGTACGTGGTCGTTTCTCCCCCGGTATTTCTAGCGACGATTACAGCGAGTTCATTTTTAAAGGGGATAAGTTCTTCGGCAATACATTCCACGTTATCCAGGGTGGCCAGGTCTTCTTTGTTGCGGACAATTTTTACCCCCTGCCCGTCATACCCGAAGCGGGCGCTTTTCCAAACAAAGGGAAAGGAAAGACCGCCGTTTTCAATACTGTCCAAAATCTCGTTGGTATACGCAAAGCGACTGAATGGGGCCGTAGGTATGCCGGAATCCCTGTAGAATAGCTTTTGCCTGGCTTTGTTCTGGATGACCTTGAGGGTTTTGGAGGACGGATAAACAGTAATGCCTTCTTTCTCAAGGGCTTCAAGGGCAGATACATTGACGTTTTCAATTTCGATAGTCAGCAGGTCCAGCCCTTTTCCAAAATCCACTACCGTCTGATAATCCATAAGGTCTCCCTGCACAAAGGTATTGGCAGCAATACGGGCGGGAGCCTCAGCAGAAGGGTCGAGTACCCGTGTTTGCACGTCCCATTTCCGGGTTTCGTAAAGCAACATTTTCCCCAGCTGTCCCCCACCGAGTATTCCAAGGGTAAAATTTGACGAAATAAAGTCCATAGTTCAGTACACCTTACACGCCCTCAGAGAGGGGCTTTAGGCAAAAATACGGCTAAATCTCAGAAAGCACAGGCCCTCGACAAAAAAGAAAAATCAAAACACTATCTTCGCACTTCAAGTAACTATGGAACGATCGGTAAGCCTTTTAGGGAAGCGCTTTCAGCGCTTTTTGCCTGAAGCTGAAGTTCTTCAGGCCGTACAGAAGATAGCTGATGAGATAGCCAGGGATTACAAAGATGAAGTGCCCGTTTTCGTTGGAGTGCTCAACGGGGCTTTTATGTTCGTTTCTGATTTCCTGAAGTGCTATCCGTATCCCTGTGAGGTAACATTTGTAAAGCTCAGCTCCTACAGGGGGCTTACTTCCACCGGAATTGTGGAAACCCTCCTCGACCTTCCGGACCACGTAGAAGGCAGGCATGTAATTATTCTGGAGGACATTGTGGATACCGGGCGCACCCTGCAGGAACTCGTACATATATTTTCAAACAGGAATGTCAAGGATTTCCGCATTGCCACCCTCTTTTACAAGTCTGAGGTATATAATGGAGAGTATCAGATCGATTATTTCGGAATGGAAATCCCCGATACGTTTATCGTGGGTTACGGGTTGGACTTTAAGGAGCAGGGCCGAAACCTGAGGGATGTCTATCATATAAATCAACCACTTATGATTAATTTGGTTTTGTTTGGAAAGCCGGGAGCTGGAAAAGGAACACAGGCGACGTTCCTAAAAGAAAAATACGGACTTATTCATATCTCAACAGGAGATGTGTTCCGCCACAACATTAAAAACGGGACCCCCCTGGGCAAACTCGCCAAATCGTACATCGACAAGGGAGATTTGGTCCCCGATGAGGTGACCATCCAAATGTTGCAGGACGAGGTGGAAAAGGCCAGTAATGCCCCCGGATTTATATTCGATGGTTTCCCGCGGACTACTGCCCAGGCTGAAGCCCTGGATCAGTTCCTCGAATCCAGGGGGATGCAGATCGACGGGACTATAGCCCTGGATGCGGATGATGAAATACTCATTGCACGGCTCCTGGAAAGAGGGAAGGTGAGCGGACGATCAGATGATCAGGACGAGGATAAGATCCGCAATCGTTTTGAGGAATACAACGAAAAGACCGCCCCCCTAAAGTCTTTTTACCAGAAGCAGGGCAAATTTCACAGTATTAACGGAGTAGGCGAAATTCAAGAGATCACCGACCGCCTCGCACGGGTGATTGACGCACTCTGAACCCTTGATTATAAAATACCGCTAAAGCTATCCGATGACTGAAGGCAACTTTGTCGATTATGTCAAAATCCACGTTTCCTCCGGAAACGGAGGCCCCGGGTCGACGCATCTCAGAAGGGAAAAATTTGTCGCCAAGGGAGGACCTGACGGAGGAGATGGCGGACGCGGGGGGCATGTGATTATTCGTGGAAATAAGGGCCTCTGGACCCTGCTAAACTTCAAATTTAAACGGCATTTCGATGCCGGTCACGGCGGTCATGGCGGTAAACAGCGAAGCACCGGGGCCGATGGGAATGACGTCGTGCTGGAAGTTCCCCTGGGCACTGTGGTTCGCGATTCAGATTCCGGAGAAATCCTCTTTGAAATCACGGAAGACGGACAACAGGAAATTTCGGCCCGCGGGGGTTTGGGAGGACGCGGAAACTGGCATTTTAAAAGTTCGACCAACCAAACACCGCGGTATGCCCAACCTGGAATCCCGGGAGAGGAAAAAAATATTACCCTGGAACTGAAACTCCTGGCAGATGTGGGGCTCGTAGGATTTCCCAATGCAGGTAAGTCGACATTGCTCTCCGTCCTGACTTCTGCGAAACCCAAGATTGCCAATTACGAATTCACTACGCTAAAACCCAACCTGGGCATCGTTAAATATCGCGATTTTCGCAGTTTTGTGATTGCCGATATTCCCGGTATTATTGAAGGAGCTGCAGAAGGGAAGGGCCTTGGGCATTATTTCCTCAGGCATATAGAGCGGAACTCCGTGCTGCTTTTTATGGTGCCGGCAGATAGCAAGGATGTTTCCAAAGAGTACCATATCCTCCTGAATGAGTTGCGCAAATACAATCCGGAACTTATGGATAAGGACCGGATGCTGGCCATTTCCAAATCGGATATGCTCGATGAAGAGCTTATGGCCGAAATGGAAGCCGTACTTCAGGAAGAACTTCCCGGGGTTACCCCGGTTTTTATCTCCTCCGTTTCCGGATTGGGGATGGCACGGCTGAAAGACCGTCTTTGGGAGCTACTCAATCCCTGAGGAACCCGATTCGATTGATTTTGTTAAATACCGTCACTACCGTTTACCCTTCCTAATTACCATTCAAGTAGTGCGTTGTCCGTCCAACTAAAAACGGTTTCCCCGGGGTCAGGAACATCGTAGATTTACCTTGAATTATATGTAACCCTTTTTATTATTTGAAGACCTATGAGGTATAGAATTCGGAAAAAGTTGGATCACTAAAACAGAAAAAAATGAAAGACTATTTGAACAGAAAAGGATTTTTAATGGGATTTGCAGCTTTTATCATGTTTGCGATGAATGCTCTGGCACAGGATTACAGCGGTTCCTGGAAAGGTGTACTGGAAGTGCAGGGAATGGAAATTCCACTTGTATTTCATGTAGATCAACAGGGAGACCAATACACGGCTACGATGGATAGCCCTTCTCAGGGAGCGACAGGAATCCCGGTGGATCAGGTTGGTTTGAATGACGGGATGCTGACGCTGATGGTAAACGCCGCAGGCATTAAGTATAGCGGAAGTCTCGAAGGTGAATCCCTCATTGGGACCTTTTTTCAGGGCGGTATGGAATTACCTTTAATATTGGAAAGAACGGTTATAACACTTCCGGGCAATCCCGATTTAGTAACATCAGACAGTGAGTTGGATGCACTGGCTGCTATGGATGAAGGTGACTACAGGTATTCGGTGGAAGATTACTTCAGTAAGCCCAAGGCATCATCATTCCAATTCTCCCCGGACGGAAAATACCTTTCCTACCGTGAGAAAGATGAGAATGGGAAACGTCATATCTATGTGAGGGAACTCAATACGAATAAGGTTACCCGGGCGATTGAGGAGAAGGAGGAACTCGTTCGGGGGTATGGTTGGGTAAACAATGAGCGACTGGTCTATGCCATGGATCAGGGAGGTGATGAAAACTACCATATCTATGCCGTGGATCTGGATGGTACTGACTTGGTCGATCTAACTCCCATTGATGGGGTGCGGGCCAGTATTCTCGAGTTGGTCAAGGAGGATAAAGACCATGTTATTGTAAGTATGAACCAGAACAATCCACAGGTTTTCGAACCCTATCGGGTAAACGTTAAAACGGGGGCCATAGAACAATTGTTTTCAAATGACGATGTGGCCAATCCTGTTATGGGATATAATTTTGATAAGGATGGCAACCTAAGGGGCTATGTAAAACTGAGGGATGGCGTTGAACAAGACCTTTACTACGGGACGAGCGAAGCAGGTTTCGAACTGAAGAAAAGCCTCAATTGGAAAGATAGTTTTACGATCCTTGAATTTGCCTACGCTACGCCCAACCCGGACGATGCTTATATGCTGACCAATTTAGAGTCTGATAAAGCTGAAATCGTCTTGTACGATTTAAAGGAAAACAGGACTATTGAGAAACTCTATTCCCACGACGACTTCGATACCGGTGGAATGGGAACATCCCGCAAACGCAATTGGGAAGTAGATTACTTTACCTATGAAGGGGCCAAACGGGAAATTATTCCGGTCAGCGATTCCTTTAAAAAACTCCACCGGCGTATAACAGAGACCTTCCCAGGAAAACAATACAGTATCCCGGATGTGACCGACGAAGAGGATAAGGTTTTGGTTTTTATTCAGAGTGATCGCCTTTACGGTACATATCACCTTTACAACGTGGCGGAAGATTCGTTTTCCGAACTCTATAACCTGATGCCGCAATTAAAGGAGGAGGATATGGCAGAAATGCGCCCCATTACCTTTAAGAGTCGTGATGGCGTAACGCTTCACGGATATATAACTCTACCCAAGGCCGCCCAGCAAGGTCAGAAGGTACCGGTAATTGTAAACCCGCATGGTGGTCCCCAGGGGATACGAGATTCATGGGGATTTAATCCTGAGGCCCAGCTTTTTGCAAGCCGGGGTTACGCTACACTTCAGGTCAACTTCAGGATTTCGGGGGGGTATGGTAAGGAGTTTTTAACCTCCGGGTTTAAACAAATCGGGCGTAAGGCCATGGATGACGTTGAAGATGGGTTGAAATACGTTATTGACCAGGGATGGGTTTTAGAAGATAAGGCGGCAATTTACGGGGGTAGCCACGGGGGCTACGCCGTTTTGCGCGGCCTGACTAAAACACCAGATTTATATGCTTGTGGTGTGGATTATGTAGGTGTTTCCAACCTGTTTACTTTTATGCAAACGATCCCCCCTTACTGGAAGCCCTACCTTAAAATCATGAAGGAAATCTGGTACGATGAGGATATCCCAAAGGAAAAGGCTATCATGGAAGAGGTTTCCCCCGTCTTCCAGATTGACAAAATAGAGAAACCACTCCTGGTTGTACAGGGGGCAAATGATCCGAGGGTGAATATAGATGAGTCGGATCAGATTGTGGAAGCCCTTCGCAAAAAAGGTTTTGATGTACCCTATATGGTTAAATATGATGAGGGTCATGGCTTTGCCAAGGAAGAGAATTCCATTCACCTGTATAAGGTCATGCTTGGATTCTATGCCAAACACTTAGGACAGAAGGAAATACCAGCTCCGATTAAGGGCTGATGTACTGATCTGACTGCATGAAGGGGGCCACAACAGGCCCCCTTTTTTTGTCTATACCGTTTGCAGGGCTCATTAAACCGCTCGTCATATTGTCCTTTCGGGGGGTGGGTATTCTGTCTATTTTTAAGATATAAAACAAGTTGAACCCGTAAAACAGATCCATTATGGTAGCTCTTGCAAAATTTATCATAATTCTGGTTATCACGATTTTAGTATGAAGCCCAAGGGCACAAACAATTTAATTATGAAAAAACCAGACCATACAGGAGGTACAATACGGATTCTTGGAAGCCTGGGGATCCTTTCCTCCTTGGTTATGGTAATTGCAGGTTGCGATCCGATGGATTGTTACTTTCCATTTTACTCAGGAGTAACCCTGTTGGGAACCGTTATACTGGAGAATAAATCAAATATTGACAAACTTTAAAAATTTAAAAAAATGAACGATCACAATGCTTTGACAAACTCTTGCCCGGAATCAAAAGCCCCGGCAGGTACCCTCAGGAAAATTGTAGTTATCCTTCTGGTTCTCCTCGCCTCGGCAGGAATTGGATATCTGGTCGGGAGCTGGATCACAACCTTGGGTTAATAGGTAATCTCGCTTTTGTGCATAGCTAATTAGGAAACGCGAACCGTAAAACGCAATCATGAAATGGTTAAATACATTGATCAAAACTTTCAGTGAACCTGGCGGAAACCACAGGAAACACCTGGTCACATTTTTAATTTTGATTTTGTCTTTTCAACTGGGCAGGTGCCTTTACTGGATCACTTCGTGGGTATCGCCCTAAAGACGTAATTTAGTATTTAATAAATTTGCCAATGCAAATTGCTCAAAAAGGAAGGAACAGGGCGTTCTGGACGCTCCAATTGGGGGGGTGGATTTTTATCAATGTGCTATCCCTTCTTGTTTTAAAGGATGTCGGTGCTGAATTCCTCATCTTTTCCGTGGTTAGCGGGGTCCTTTCGGGTATTCTAAGTACGACTCCCCTTCGATATTACCTGAGAAAGCATATCATTTTTGACGGGCTCAACTGGCAGGTTGTAGCCCGAATTTTCGGAGTTATCGTGGTGGGTTCCTTAGTGTACGGACTTTGTAATTTCCTGTCCGGGTACCTGTATGTAAATTATTTTGAGACGGAGGAAAACGAAATCGTTAAAAGCATTCTTAAGGGCTATAACAGTATCTGGCTTTTAATCATCAATTCGATGATTATTGTAGGTATCTGGGTAATGTGTTATCTCACGATTAAACTCCTTCTTAAACTCAACGCAGATCGCCTGGAAAGGCTCGAATTAAACACTTCGCTTAAAGAGGCCCAGTTAAATACCCTGAAAGGGCAGATCAATCCACATTTTATGTTCAATAGCCTCAACAATATACGGGGGCTGATGTTGGAGGATGTGGAAAGATCCAGGGAAATGTTGACCAAGCTTTCTGAAATGCTCCGGTATTCCCTGACGGAGAATGATATCAATGCCACTTCGCTGGAATCCGAACTGGAAATGGTGAATCATTATGTCGATCTTTCAAAAATCCAGTTTGAAGACCGTTTGAAATTCCATTCAGAAATCGATCCGGAGTCTTTGAATGTGGAAATTCCACCAATGGTAGTACAGTTACTCGTTGAGAATGCCATTAAACATGGGATTTCAGACCGGAAGGAGGGGGGAGAGGTTCGTTTGAGTACCAGGGTGTATCAGGGGTTTCTTGAAATTGAAGTGGCCAATGATGGGATCTTGAAGCTCAGGGGAAATACTACACAGCTCGGCCTGAAAAATATACGACAGCGTTTGAAATTGCTCTACGGAACCCGTGGTGAATTCCAGCTTTCCCAAAGGGAGGACAGGGTTATAGCAACGGTGAAAATACCTATTCTATGAGAAAACTGACGGCCCTGATTGTCGAAGATTCCCGGCTGGCACGAAACGAGATAAAGGAACTTTTGAAAGTACACCAGGAGATATCCATTATGGGTGAGGCATCAAATGTGGATGAAGCCTATGAACATATTACGAATCAAAAACCAGATTTACTTTTCCTGGATATCAATATGCCTGAAAAGTCAGGGTTTGATTTGCTGGAGATGCTGGAGGATGTCCCTGTCACAATTTTTACAACAGCTTACGACGAATATGCGATCAAATCGTTTGAATACAATGCCCTTGATTACTTACTAAAACCCATAAGTCCTCAGCGTCTGGAAATAGCCCTGCAAAAAGCGAAAGATCGCTTTAAGGAGGAGAATTCGTCGAAGTCGGGGGATAGAAGGCTAACAGAGACCAGTCAGATTTTTATAAAGGATGGCGAACGGTGCTGGTTGGTGCGTATAGAAAAAATACGCCTCTTCGAGATCGTTGGTAATTATACCCGTGTATATTTTGATTCGGAGAAACCCCTGCTTTACAAATCACTCCAACAGGTCGAGGATAAATTACCAGAGGCGTCTTTTTTCAGGGCAAACAGGCAACAAATAGTCAATATTAACTTCATAAAAGAACTTATTCCCTGGTTTCACGGAAAACTAAAACTTAAAATGCTGGATGGTACAGAGATTGAAGTTTCCCGCAGGCAATCCTCTGTTTTTCGGGATCGTATGAGTTTCTAACCCTGAACAGGCCTTTTCCAATTTAGTTGCCCTTACAGCCGACAGGGAAGGCCATTGTCCGTCCCTTTCTCAATAAGACCGCAGCAACCCCCCGTCGAGTGGTATGGTTGCCCCATTGAGGTAAGCCGCCTGCTGTGAAGCCAGGAAGGCTACGAGGTACCCGTATTCTTCCGGCCGTCCGAGTCGCCTGGCCGGGACCTGTTCCAGGAGTTTTCCCGTAACCTCCTCAGGCGAAACCCCCAGGGTTTCAGCTTTCTTTTGATTGAGGGCGTCCAGGCGTTCGGTATTGAAATATCCGGTGAGTACGGAGTTTACAGTGATCCCAAAAGGCCCTGCGTCCCCGGCCAGGGTTTTGGCCCAACTGACCAGAGCCGCGCGGATGCTATTTGAGAGCACCAGATAATTCAGGGGTTCCCGTACAGAAACAGAGGCGACGTTTATAATCCGACCCCAACCGCATTCCTGCATATGGGGCAGGACCTGCCCTGTGGTGTAGACAGCTGTTTGAAAAAGAAGGTCAAAGGCGTTCTGGTAGTCTTCAACGGTCTTTTCAAGGCTGGTGCCGGCAGGGGGTCCCTGGGTATTGTTTACCAGTATATCTACGGGGTGTTCTTTAATATAGGAGTGAATAAGGCTCTTATACCCCTGCAGATCGGTGTAATCGACTACCAGATACCCGTGCGGTTTACCCGTGGTCTGCTGGAGTTCGTCACAAAGTTCTTTCAATACGGATTCGCTGCGCGCTGCAAAGGAGACCCTGGCGCCGCTGTGGGCTAGCTGAAGAGCGATTGCCCGTCCGATGCCCTTGCTGCTTCCGCCCACAAGGGCGTGTTTGCCTTCTAACGAAATATGCATATAAAAATGATTTATTGGTATTCGTCCCTTACAGGGCTGAAAACATCCATGAGTTTACAGTCCGTAAGTGCCTTGCCGCTGTGCGGGGCATGGGCGGGGATAAGTACAATGTCTCCCGGTCCGTATTCCCTTGTCCTTTCATTGAGTGTAAATTCAAACCGGCCTTTGATCACATGCATGATTTGTTCGTTTTTGTGATGGTGCTCAGGAACTTCAGATCCGGAGGTGACATCCCAGAAAACCAGGCTCATTTCTTTTCCGTGGACGAGTTTCCCCTTAAATCCGGGGATAATTTCCTTAAGGGGCAGGGTGTTTAGGGAGTAATCCATAAATGTGATTTTACGTTATCCCTAAGGTACTGGAAACTTCTTAAATACCCGGGTTGGTTTTGGGGTTTCAGGATATGTATCTTTACCTTATGAACTTACACTTTATAGCTATTGGGGGTAGTGCCATGCACAATCTGGCCCTGGCCCTTCACGACAAAGGGTACACCATCACCGGGAGTGACGATGTTATCTTTGAGCCCTCGAGGTCACGTCTTGAAGCTGCGGGAATCCTACCTGGTGCGGAAGGGTGGTTCCCGGATAAGATTAACTCCGGCCTGGATGCTGTGATCCTCGGGATGCATGCCAAGGGTGATAATCCGGAACTGGCACGGGCGCGGGAGCTCGACCTTCCGGTGTATTCCTATCCAGAGTTCCTCTATGAGCAGGCAAAGGATAAAACGCGCGTTGTGATTGGCGGAAGCCACGGAAAGACCACAATAACCTCTATGATCCTCCACGTGATGAACTACTGGAACAGGGATGTGGATTTTATGGTCGGGGCGCAACTCGAGGGCTTTGACCGAATGGTCAGGCTTACGGAGTCCAATGATTTTATCGTACTGGAGGGAGATGAATACCTTTCTTCTGCCCTGGATCCCCGCCCGAAATTTCACCTCTACCGTCCCAATATTGCCCTTTTAAGCGGCATTGCCTGGGACCACATCAATGTCTTCAAGACTTTTGAGGCGTATACCGAGCAGTTTCGGATTTTCCTGGATACCATTGTTCCCGGGGGCAGTATTACCTATAATTTAGAAGATAAGGTACTCAATGAAATGGTCGCCGAATGGGATGCTCCTGTTCGCAAATTCGCGTACGGTACACCGGAGTACCGCGTGGAGGATGGCACAACTTTACTGGAGACTCCTGAAGGTGAATTGCCTTTGCAGGTATTTGGCCGGCACAACCTCAGTAATATGGCCGGAGCCAAATGGATTTGCCAACAGATGGGCGTGGATGAGGTGGACTTCTATGAAGCCATGGGGAGTTTTAAAGGCGCCTCCAAACGCCTGGAGCTCCTCGCAAAAGGCTCCGGGAGTTTTATTTTCAAGGACTTTGCCCATGCGCCCAGCAAAGTGGGTGCGGCCGCGTCGGCAGTTCAGGAACAATTCCCGGACCACCGGATCGTAGCCTGCCTGGAATTGCACACCTACAGCAGCCTGAACCACGACTTTATAGCGCAATACAGGGAAAGTCTTGATGAAGCGGATGAAGCTATTGTCTTTTACGTTCCCGAATCCCTTGCAGTTAAGGGGCTGCAGCCGATTGCCCCTGCGGATATAAAAAAGGCGTTCGGGCGTGATACCCTTAAGGTTTTTACCCGAACCGATGCACTCGAGAAGCACCTGGAGGATACCCCCCTGAAGGGTACCGTATTGCTGTTGATGAGTAGTGGCAATTACGGGGGACTCGATTTGGAGAAATTGCTATCCCGTATCCGCTAAGGGGCCTATACACCGAATTGCGTGAGGTGGTGGTCCAGGTGCTTGTACTGCATCTGTCCCCATTGCTCTGCTGTAAGCTCGCCAAAAATGGGATGGGGATTCCATTCTTGTCGATCCTTCAGGGTGTGAAACTCCTCTACGAGTTCACGCAATACAGGTAGCTCAGATTCGAATTCCTTAGGGTCGCGGGCTTTGGCTATGGGGGAGGTGGGGAGGTTTTTTCGCCAGGGTTTATCGCTGTACATACTTTTTTTGAACAGCAACCTGATGAGGGGATTTGGTTTTTTGACGGGGACTTTGTTTTCAATTCCTACTTTCAGGGGAACCTGACAATGCCATACCATTTGTCCCACGCTCATTTTACCCCACTGCGGTTTCATTTCTTCTTCCAGGGTGTTTAAGCGTTCGAGGATTTCGGCAAAGGCCTCGGATTCAAATAGCGATTTCATCGTTGAAGAGTTTCTTTAAAAATAATATTTCCCGGTGAATCCCGCTGGAATATTGCAAGGTATTTCACTACCTATGGCGGATATGAAAAATGAGTCCATACCAAAATCCATCAGAACCTGGAACGCCTCCGAGCAACCCAGGGAGCGATTGCTCCATAAAGGGGCCGGGAGCCTTTCAAATGCCGAACTCCTCGCCATCTTATTGGTGACGGGATCGAGAAAGGAGCACGCTCTTGCACTGGCCCGGCGCCTTCTTGGAGGGGGAGAGGATCCCCTCAAAGCACTGGGTCGTATGACAGCGGCACAACTGATGACCTTCCGGGGTATTGGCCCGGGAAAGGCAGTAACCGTTGTAGCGGCTATGGAACTGGCCCGGCGGTATACCCAGAGCCCGGTAATCGCAAGCCAGACCATACGCCAGAGCAGGGATGCCCATGGCCAGTTAACCCCTTTGTTTGCGGATTTGATGCACGAAGAATTCTGGGTGCTCTATCTCAACAATGCCAACCGGGTTCAATTTCGATTTCAAGTGAGTAAGGGAGGACTTACCAGTACCCTGGTCGATGTGCGCATCATCCTTAAAAAGGCCCTGGAATTGGGCGCTGTAGGGCTTATTCTGGCTCATAACCACCCCTCGGGTAACCTACGCCCGAGCAAGTCCGACATACAGATTACCCGTAAGACAAAGAAAGCGGCCGCCATTATGGATATAAAGCTCCTGGATCATTTAATTGTTCATGGCTCAGAATATTATAGTTTTGCGGATGAACAACTCTTATAATTCCATCTGAGGTGCTACTGATCTATACACATAAAATTACGCCCAGGGTTATTTATATTACCCGTCAGGTGTTCTCGCGCATCCTGGGGATCGAGATCGGGCACACTACAGCAGTGGAAGATTTTATAAAGCACAAGGGCCCGAAGATTACTTATACTCGTCAGCCGCTTCAAAATGAGTTCTTTATTCAGAGTACTGAGTTGCTCTTTCAACAGGGGATTGAAGAGGTGGACATCCAAATGGCAACATGGGGAGACTTGCCTTGTTTTTTCACCAGCGCTCCCAGGAGCAATGTCCCTTTCGATATTCTGGCAGCCTCCTTTTACCTCCTGAGCCGATACGAAGAGTACCTTCCCCATGTGCGCGATCAGCACGGAAGATTTCCCCCGGCTGAGAGTATCGCCTATCAGCACGATTTTTTGAGGCTCCCTTTGGTTGACCTTTGGGCGGACAAACTTCTGGAACAGCTTCGGGAACGCTTTCCGGAAATTCTTACAGATCGCAAGCCCTATCAGTTTACCCCTATCGTAGATGTCACGACTTCCCATTGCTATGCCCACAGGGGGTTCTTCAGGGGTATGGCCGGATTCCTGCTCGATCTCTCCCGCCTGAAATTCAAAAGAATGTGGGAACGCCTTCGGGTGTCGTTTAATCCGGCATTGGACCCCTACGATAACTTCGATAAACTGATCGCCCTGGATCAACAGTACAAAGCGCGGACCATGTTCTTTTTCCAGTTCGCGGAGTATTCCACCTATGATAAAAACCTTTCAACCAACAGCAATGCCTTTAAGTACCTGATTAAGTCGGTGGCCGACTATTGCATTGTTTCCCTGGCCGTTTCCTATGCTGCAGCGGAGGAGCCAGAAACCCTGAAGGAAGAGAAAAAACGCCTGTCTGCGGTTATCCACCGTCCTGTAGCTTATGCAAGGATGCGCTACAACAGGGTAGAGATTCCCAATACGTACAGGAAACTGGTCGATGCGGAGTTCAGTCGGGATTTTTCGATGGGATATACCCACGAGATTGGCTTTAGGGCCAGTACCTGTACCCCGTTTTTCTTCTACGACATTGCCCTGGAAACACAGCAACCGATTAAAATATGTCCTTTTGCTTTCCACGATTACGCCCTGACGCTCTATACCTCGGAGGAAACCCTTTTATCGGAACTGGACGAGGTTTTTAAGTGCGTTAAATCCGTTAAGGGACGCCTGATCCCTGTGTTCTCGAATGAGTTACTTGGGGGGGATCAGAAAATTAACTGGCTGGAGCTCTATGAAGAAATAATTCGCCGTTATCATGCTTAAACAGCCCATAACCGACGTCTTTTTTGATCTGGACCACACCCTTTGGGATTTTGAACGGAATTCGGCCCTTACCTATCAGCGGCTCTTTCAGGATTCTGACCTGGAGGTAGACCTCGACAGTTTCCTCGGGCACTACGTACCCCTGAACCTCCTGTTTTGGAAGGCCTTCAGGGAGGGAAGAATCACCAAGGAAAAATTGCGCTTCGAGCGACTGAAAACTGTGTTCGACCGTATGGAGCTAACGGTTTCGGATCGGCAAATCAACTTTTTATCCGAAGCTTATATAGAGAATCTCTCATCGCATACGCACCTCTTACCCAACTGTTTGGGGATTCTCGATTACCTTCACGAGCGGTATAAATTGCACATTATCACCAACGGGTTTGAAGAAGTGCAGACCCGTAAGCTCCAGAATAGTGGCATAGCCCATTACTTCAGGACCGTGGTCAATTCAGATCGGGCCGGTGTCAAAAAACCCGATCCGCGAATTTTTAATATGGCCATTGAGGCGGCTGGAATACAGCCGGAATCCGGGGTGATGATCGGGGATAGTCTGGAGGCTGATATACATGGGGCACGTGCGGTGGGACTACAGGCCCTGCATTTCAATGTGCACAATGATCCCAGCCACGGGGTTTGTCCTGTTATCCTCGATTTAGATCAGATTAAACTGTATTTGTAGAAGCCCGGCCATTTCAAAAGGCACCTGCTTCAGGTATTTACTTTAGCAGCAGGCAGGCACGGCCTCTCGATGGAATGACGCCTGACTTCCTAAGGGGTTTTCGCTTTACGGTTTGGGGTAAATATCCTATCTTCGGGGGCGAAATAATCGCAAAGTCTACATGTTAAAAACCCTCCTTAGTTTTAGCTTTATCACAGTGCTGACCTGCTCTGTACAGGCCCAGCTGGATTCCTATAAATACGTTGTAGTTCCCAAAAAATTCGACGGCTTTAAATACGAGAATCAATTCAGGACCAGTACCCAGATAAAGTTCCTCTTTTCACAGAATGGGTATACAGCCATATATGAAGATCAGATCCCTCCTGACCTGGCTGGGGATCCCTGTAAAGGCGTCCGGGTAATGCTTATTGACGACTCCTCACTCCTGGCCACTAAGGTGCGTCTCGGGCTGCGGGACTGCAATGGGGCGGTGGTCTATGAATCCGGGGAAGGGAAAAGCAAGACAAAGGAGTACGAACTGGCCTACAGGGAGGCAATCAATGGGGCTTTTGAAGATCTTGCGGCCCTACCGTATTCTTATATTCCCCCGGAGGCTGTGATAGAGTCTCTTGCAGCTCAAAAGGAGATGGCACCCACCCAGGCGGTATCCACAGGGGAAACTCTGGAAAACGAGAGTGCAGCTCAGGAAGGAAGTGACTCAGAAATGCCTGATGTAAATCCTGCGGGGGAAGAAATATGGTACGCCCAGGAAACGGCCAATGGGTATCAGTTGGTGGATAGTACCCCCAAAATCCGGATGAAACTCGTAAAAACCGCTCAAAAAGATACTTTCATCGCGACGGTTGACGATGAGGCTATGGGGATGGTCTACAAAAAAGAGGGTCAGTGGTGGCATGAATTTTTTAAGGACGGGAAGACTGAAGTTCGGCCGCTCAAACTTAAATTTTAACCATACCCCTGTTTGAAGAGCTATATCCTTACTTAGGATTCATATTTTCCCTTCCAGCGTTTCCCAAGAAACGCTTTGATTTCTTTTTCCCTGTTGTTTTCACCAGGTTTAAAAAAGACACTCCCGGAAAGCGAATCCGGAAGGTATTCTGCAGGCACGAAATTTCCGGGATGGTCGTGGGCGTAGTCATAGTCCGCCCCGTAACCCAGGTCCTTCATTAGCTTGGTGGGTGCATTTCTCAGGGGTAAGGGTACCGATAGGTCACCGGTGGCCTGCACGGCTTTCTGAGCCCTTTGGATCGCCTTATAACTGCTGTTGCTTTTTGGAGATGTCGCCAGGTAAATGGCACACTGGCTCAGGATGATCCGGGCTTCCGGATGTCCGATGACCTGTACGGCCTGAAAGGTGGCGTTGGCCATAACCAGGGCGGTGGGATTGGCCAGGCCGATGTCCTCAGAAGCTGCAATGACCATTCTCCGGGCGATAAATTTCACATCTTCTCCCGCCTCAACCATCCGGGCGAGCCAATATACAGAAGCATTGGGGTCACTTCCCCGAATCGATTTAATAAAGGCAGAGATGATGTCGTAGTGCTGTTCCCCTGTTTTATCGTATCTGAGTGGGTTCTCCTGTACGAGCTGACTCACAAGGGTATCCGTGATTTGCACGTCATCCCCGGGGGTTGCGGCCACAACCAGCTCAAAAATATTCAGAAGTTTTCGGCCATCCCCCCCCGAAAGCCTGAGCAGCATATCGGTTTCTGCCAGGGTGACAGATTTGGTTTTCAACCAGGAGTCCTCCCGGAGCGCCCGATCCAGAAGTGCCAGTAAATCCGTTTTTTCCAGGGCGTTGAGTATATAGACCTGGCAGCGGGACAATAGGGCGGGGATGACTTCAAAACTCGGATTTTCGGTGGTAGCCCCAATAAGGGTTACCCATCCTTTTTCTACGGCGCCCAAAAGCGAATCCTGTTGGGATTTACTAAAGCGATGGATTTCGTCAATAAAAAGAATCGGGTTTTTGGTCGTAAATAAACCCCCGCTCTGACGGGCTTTCTCCAGAACCTCCCGGATATCCTTGACCCCGCTGTTTATAGCGCTTAAGGTATAGAACGGGCGTCCGCTTTGCAGTGCGATGACCTCAGCCAGGGTGGTTTTACCCGTTCCTGGCGGCCCCCATAGTATGAGGGAGGGAATCGTGCCCTGTTCAATTTGGCGGATTAAAGCGCCCTGAGCCCCCACCAGGTGCTCCTGCCCGATTAGTTCGTCGAGTTTTCGGGGTCGTATACGCTCCGCCAGAGGTTCATTCATGGATTAAAAATACTACAATTCGTCAGTTCTTCTCCCGGACTTCGTGTATTTCTCTTGCACTTAAACCTGCTTCGTTAGTACCTTGCACCCTATGACAGAGGATTCCCATTACCGGTACACCAATGCCGTCGTATTGGTCCCTTTAGCATTTTTGCTGGGGATATGGCTCGTGTATTATACCGAGCTGAAACTGGGAATAAACCTGAATAACTGGGGGATTTACCCGCGCACCCTGAAGGGTTTAAGGGGAGTTCTTACGGCTCCCGGAATACACGGCTCCCTGGAACATCTTT
>CAZEQO010000016.1:26522-28975 GCA_964514365.1 uncultured Robiginitalea sp.
CCTGGTGGTGCTCACGGCGGCCCTTTTTTATTTCTACCGGGACATTGCATGGAAAACCCTGCTCCTGGGTATCTTGTTATCCGGGCTGATTACCTGGTTCATCGGAAGGCCTTCCTATCATATAGGAGCCAGTGGCCTGATTTACGTATTGGCCAGTTTTATTTTTTTTAAAGGGATATTCACCAGGTATTATCGTCTGGTCGCTTTATCCCTGGTGGTGGTTTTCGTCTATGGGAGTATGTTGTGGTATATTTTTCCAGTGATCGATGGTATATCGTGGGAGGGGCACCTCGGGGGCTTCCTCACAGGGCTGTTTATGGCCATATTACTAAAGACCCCGATCCCAAAACTTACAAAATACCCCTGGGAGTCCGAAGAATATGAGGAAGATGCCGATCCCTTTATGAAGCATTTTGATGCGGACGGGAATTTTATCGAGAATATATCCGAAGCGCAATCCCCGGCTACAAATGAAACCCCAGCTCAAACCTCTGAAAATCAGGAGTTGGGACATACCCACAAAACCCATACCCAGACTTCGGACAAAATCCAGATCCGGTACCACTACAGAAAAAAGGGGGATGCCCCCCCGGGCTAAGTGTTGCCCAGGCGCTGGCGGACGACCTCATAGAGAAATGCGCCACAAGCTACGGAAACGTTCAGGGATGCAATGGCACCACTGATGGGCAGGCGGGCACTGTGATCCGCAATTTTTAACACAGCGGGTGATACCCCCCGCTCTTCAGAACCCATTACCAGGGCCGTAGAAGGCGTTAGTTGGGTTTCATACAGGGTGTTTTTGGCTTTTTCGCTCGCGGCTACAATCTGTACCCCATGCGCCTGGAGGTAGAAAACAGCATCCTTGATGTGAGGACAGCGGCCGAGGGGAACCTGGAAAACGGCACCTGCCGAGGTTTTTACGGTATCGGCTGTAATTGGGGCAACTCCACTTTGGGGTAGGAGTACGGCATGCACTCCTGTACAGGCTGCCGTTCGGATAATGGCTCCCAGGTTGCGCACATCCGAAACCCCGTCAAGCAATAAAAAAAGAGGAAATTCAGTTTCTGAAATCACTTGGTCTATAAGGGGTTGGTAATCCTGGAGGGGGACTGGAGAGATCGTGGCAACTACACCCTGGTGATTGCGATCCCTGAAGCGTTCGAGCCGCTGGGTAGGTACGTAGCTCAGGCGTGCCCCCTTTTTTTTGGCCATGATCTGAACTTCCCTGGCCAGTGGTCCCTGAACGCCTTTTTCCAGATAAATACGGTCGATGGGCTGTCCGGCTTCAAGCGCTTCCAGAACAGCGCGCAGGCCATAGATCTCAGTAGGTTCTTCCATAGGGGTAAAGGTACGTCAATTGCATTAAATTCATGTACGGGACAGGGTTGTGATTGTATTCTATATAAGGTACAGCAACCCGGACAATCGTCGATTCAACCACATTATTTTGCCATGATACCTGCGACACGGACAAAAAAACCGACCGGCCTGGAGGGCCGATCGGTTTGACAATATTGGGGTATTGGAGTTAGTTATCCCTGGTTCAATTCCAGTTTGCCAGAATCAAAGATTTCGGTCCATATAGAGAATAATGCTCATCAGGTCCTTATCGTTGTCCAGATCCAGGTCGTTTTCTTTGATAAAAGCTTTTAGACCTGCCTTCTGGTCTGAATCCATCTGCTTGTACAATTTTCCTTTTTTAGGGACTAACTCGTCAATGCGGTCTATACCTGTTTTTTGGATGTAATACTCCTCAAACTGACTAAAACGGCTGGGTGTATCCTGTACAAAGGAGTTCGCGGCTTTAGCACCTTCGGTGAACTTAACCCGCGTACGCTTGTAGAGGTCGAAGTTTTCACCATCTACCAATTGCGTAAGATAGCCGTTAAGTGTTCTTCCTTCTTTATCGATAAAGGTTTTAAACAGCATAGGGTTCCCATCCACCTTAAGGATGATGTTCTTATCCCGGCTCAACCCGCGCAGTCCTTCATCCATCGGGTTTTCCTTGATTTCAATTTCTTCGTTCAGGGCGTTGTAGCGGTAATAAACGGGGCCTACTTTTTCGTCCTTGTAAAAGAGCTCTGCAGGTTTGTACTCGTTATGTGTGTAAGGGGATCCCGCAAAACTTTCCCATTCGATAGTACGCTTTTTAGAGGCTTCCGAAACCGGGCCCAAAAGGGTAGCAATCGCCCCTGCTGTAGCTCCCTGGGCTGCACCGCCGCCGCCCATATTCGTTTGGATTTGCCCTGAAAATTGTCCGTAGGACAAACTGCTGACGGCAATGGAGAGTGTAAGTGTTAAAAGGCTGTTTTTCATCATCATAGAATTTTTTTAAAAGTACGTATTATTTGGATAGGTTTGAAACGGCCATGGTTTTAGTGCCCTTAATTTGATACAAGAGGGGGGCGTCGTCGTTTCGCCCGGCCAGGATCCATTGGTTTCCCTGGTCCGTG
>CAZEQO010000017.1:0-4100 GCA_964514365.1 uncultured Robiginitalea sp.
TGTGGTCTCCGACAACCAGGGTCATAATTCCGGCAGCCTTATACGCCCGCTGTGTATCCGGCACCCCGCCGTATTCTCCTGTCAATTGATTCTTGACAAAATTGGTTTTCTTGTTAAAGGCATTAACTGCCCCGATGAGCGTATTGTTGGCAATATTGTCCAGATGGCCCCGGTATCGCAGCCAGGGACCCGCCATGGAAATATGGTCCGTGGTACATTTCCCAAAGGCCTTAATCAATAATTTCATCCCTTGCAGGTCTCCGGGTTTGATCGGTTCAAAAGGTTCGAGAAGCTGGAGCCGTTCAGAATCTGGAGCAACCACAACCTGAACACTACTTCCATCTTCCCTGGGTGGTATAAATCCGGCATCCTCCACAGCAAAACCTTCAGGCGGCAACTCATAACCTCTGGGTTCCTCGAGTCGCACTTCCTCTCCATCTTCATTGATGAGGGTATCCGTCAGGGGATTAAAATCCAGCCTTCCGGCAATCGCAATGGCAGTTACCAGCTCCGGGGAGCCCACAAATGCGAGGGTATTCGGATTCCCGTCTGCCCGCTTCGCAAAATTCCGGTTAAAGGAATGTACGATTGTATTTCGGGGACCATTGGCAGCCTTGTCCCCATAGCGATCCCACATCCCTATGCAAGGACCACAGGCATTGGCAAATACCGTGGCTCCAATATTGTTGAAGGTGTCTATAAAACCATCCCGTTCAATGGTATACCTGACCTGTTCAGACCCCGGGGTAATGGTGAAATCCGCTTTGGTTTTTAGTTTTTTATCGGCTACCTGTTTCGCCAGGGAAGCCGCCCTGGAGATATCTTCGTAAGAGGAATTGGTACAGGAACCGATCAGGCCAACTTCAACGCGCAAAGGCCAGTCGTTTTCGCGGGCCGCCTCGGACATTTTTGAAATCGGCGTCGAAAGGTCCGGTGTAAAAGGTCCGTTAAGATGCGGTTCCAAAGTGTTCAGATCAATTTCAATAACCTCATCGAAATAAGCCTCCGGGTTTGAGTAGACTTCGGGGTCAGCCGTCAGATAAGGCGCTACCTCGTTGGCAGCATCCGCAACATCTGCACGTCCGGTGGCCCGAAGGTAACGATCCATGGAATCGTCATACCCGAAGGTAGAGGTTGTAGCCCCTACTTCAGCTCCCATGTTACAAATAGTTCCTTTTCCTGTGCATGACATGGAAATGGCCCCTTCTCCAAAATACTCAATGATGGCCCCAGTGCCTCCCTTTACAGTGAGGATATCCGCCACTTTGAGGATGACATCTTTGGGAGCTGTCCACCCGCTTAGTTTTCCGGTTAGTTTCACGCCGATGAGTTTTGGGAATTTCAATTCCCAGGCCATCCCCGCCATCACATCCACTGCATCTGCGCCACCGACCCCGATCGCTACCATTCCGAGACCTCCGGCGTTTACCGTATGTGAATCCGTCCCGATCATCATCCCCCCGGGAAAGGCATAGTTTTCCAAAACGACCTGATGGATAATTCCGGCACCCGGTTTCCAAAAACCGATGCCGTATTTATTCGATACCGATTCCAGAAAATCAAAAACCTCATTGCTGGTTTGATTGGCCCGTTTTAAATCGGCCTCGGCCCCCACCTTTGCCTGAATGAGGTGATCGCAGTGCACGGTGGTGGGAACAGCTACTTTGGGTTTCCCGGCATGCATAAACTGCAGCAAAGCCATCTGGGCTGTCGCATCCTGGCAGGCTACGCGGTCCGGGGCAAAATCCACATAATCTGTACCTCTCTCAAAGATGCGTTCCGGCATACCCTCCCAAAGGTGGGTGTAAAGGATTTTCTCAGAAAGGGTTAAGGGTTTGCCCATCAATTCGCGCGCCTTATCCACACGGGAAGGGAATTGGGAGTAAACCGCCTTGATCATATCGATATCGTATGCCATAGTCTTCAGGATTTCTGTGTTTCTAGTGCTATCAAAAGTACTAAAATGAAAGGGTATTTAAAACTATTGAGAAGGCGATTCACCCGATTTGACAAAATCACATTTCCGAAGGTTTAACTTCGATGATTTGGTACCGACAAGCCAGCCCGATTACAAACTCCCAAAGGGGAATAGGGCATTTTTAAGGACTCAATTCATAAACTACAGGTCGGGGACTTCCCGCTGACGCAACGCGGACTAAAATACAGGTTCAAACGAATCAGAGGAGTTTATCGATAATCACCTCATCGGAAATACCTTCGGCCTCGGCTTTGTAGTTTCGGAGGATACGGTGGCGCAGGATGCCGGGGGCCACGGCCTTCACATCGGCAATATCAGGAGAAAAACGACCGTCAACAGCCGCATGTGCCTTAGCGGCCAGTACGAGGTTCTGAGAAGCTCTTGGTCCTGCCCCCCAGTCCAGATACTGGTTCACAAGTTCTGAAGCCCCTGCCTGACCCGGACGGGTCTTCTGAGCGAGCTCCACAGCGTAACGCACCACGTTGTCCGGGACGGGAATCCTTCGAATCAGATGTTGTATCTGAAGTATCTCCTCTGCTGAAAACAGAGTGGTTATTTCCGTTTTCCGATCATCAGTGGTATTCTTCACCACCTGTATTTCCTCTTCCAAACTTGGGTATTCCAGTTGAATGGCAAACATAAAGCGATCCAATTGCGCTTCCGGTAAAGGATACGTGCCCTCCTGCTCAATCGGATTCTGGGTCGCCAGCACAAAGTAAGGCTCCTCCAGTTTATATTGCTTGCCGGTAATGGTCACCGCACGCTCCTGCATGGCTTCCAGCAGGGCGGCCTGTGTTTTCGGGGGGGTCCGGTTTATTTCGTCTGCCAGGATGATATTGGCAAAGACGGGACCCTTCACAAAGACAAACTTTCGATCCTGGTTGAGTACTTCACTCCCAAGGATATCGCTGGGCATTAAATCCGGCGTAAATTGTATTCTCTTAAAGTCGAGACCAAGGGTTTGGGCTATGGTATTGACCATTAGTGTCTTGGCCAGGCCCGGAACACCAATCAATAAAGAGTGTCCCCCGGTGTAGATGGACCAGAGGATCTGATCTACAACCTCATCCTGCCCGACAATGACCTTGCCGATCTCCTTTTTGAGCGCCTTGTGCTTTTCGACCAGGCGCTTAACCCCTTCTACGTCCGACATATCAATCTTTTAACCAGTTGTTGGTGAACTCGCACCCTTTGTAGTCGGAATCCAGGCTGATGTAAGTTTCATCGATACGCTCACTCATCCACTCCCGAATGGCGCGAAACTGCTTGTCGCGGAGGGCCAGTTCCTGGATCTTCATATAATCCCGGGCGAAATCAGCTTCGTGTTCGTCAAAACGGTTGGTGACCATCAAAATCTTATAACTCGGGGGGCCCCCGCGGGGATCCGGCTCCAGGGTGGGCGTAGAAATTTCATTATCCTTGAGGTTCCGGACCTGGTTGTAGAGTTTGGGATCCATTTTGGTCAGTTCAAACCGCGATCCGAAATCCGCAGGGTTTCGCAAGACCCCCCCATCGAATTTGGTTTCCTTCTCATCCGAAAAATTCAGGGCCGCTTCTGCGAAGGTGTATTTACCTTCCATAATATGCGTCCGGATACTGTCCAGGTCTTTCCGGGCATCGTCCAGAGCTTTCTGAGGTACTTCAGGCTGAATCAGGATATGGCGGAGATCGAGTTCCTGCCCGCGAATTTTTTCGATGAATATAATGTGATAGCCGAATGGGGATTCAAAAGGTTCTGAAATCTCGCCTTCCCTCAAACTGAAAGCCACATCCTTAAACTCCTTAACGAAAGGGGTCTGACGGGTCATAGAATAAAAACCTCCTTTAGACTTAGAACCCGGATCCTGAGAATAAAGAATTGCCTTTACCCGGAAACTGGCCCCGTTGTCTACTACATCTTCCCGGATCTCATTAAGGAGGTCAACAACCTTCTGTTTTTCTTCTTCAGGAATTTCAGGCTTCTTTACAATCTGGGCAATTTCCAGTTCTGCTCCGAAGACCGGGCGCTCGTCTTCCGGGATTTTATTAAAAAACTGGCGGACCTCCTCCGGTGTTACCTCTATTTCACCCACGATATCCTGCTGCATCCGCTGGGAGAGCATTTGCAGCTTGTTGATCTTAA
>CAZEQO010000017.1:4179-26879 GCA_964514365.1 uncultured Robiginitalea sp.
GGCCTGGTGCGCATAGAGCCGGTCTTCCATCAGCTTGCCCAAAAGGCTGCACTGGTCCACATCTTCCTCGGTCGCCCCCTGGTTTCTCAGATCGATCAGGGTCTTCTCCACATCGGAATCAAGAATGACATAATCCCCCACTACGGCGGCTATTCCATCGAGTTTTATCCGTTGCTTGGGCGGGGTTTGCCTATTGCCTTCAGTGTACGCTTCCTGAATAATTTCCTCAGGCGGTTCTACCTGTGTATCGGGAATTGAATCCAGTACCTGGGCCGACCCGGTAAAGGCTCCACCGGCCAAAAGGGCAATTGCTAAAACTAAATCAGTTGTTTTCATATACTTCAAATTCTTTCTCCCTTGTGGCCTCATCCATCAGATCGGCCTCAAGAGAACGCAAATATTTCATTTTTCGTCGATTCAAAAGCACCTGCCGAATCGTCGGTTCAATATAATCCAGGGGGGCCACATCATTTGGCTCCAGCACGTCCACCACCTTTGTCAAATATACCCCCGTTGAATCCTCCAATTGAAAAAATTGTGACTTTTTTAGGTAATCCGACTCGTTCTCATAGGTCAGGGGATGTATTTCTTCAACCACCCGGGATAAGGGTACCCAAAGGGAATCATTGAAATGCAGTTTCTTGAACTGGACCCCGACTGAATCCAGGAACCTCAAATCATTCCCTTCAAAACTCTTAAGCCTGCGGGTCACTTCATCCTGGTTGATAAATTGCTTTGGGATCTCAATAAAGCGGAGCTGCAGAATTTTCTCCTGCAGCTTAAAATTCTCCTTCTCTTTTTCATAAAAGCTTAAAAGCTCCTCCCTTCCTACAAGGGTATCGGCAATCTGGGCAACCAGGGCTTCTTTATAGGCCCGGGTGTAGAGCTCTGCCCTGTAATCGGAAATAAGTAACTCAAATTCCCTTAACTGGTCCTCCGGCAGGTTGATTCGGGCCTTGGTAAGCAACAATTGCTGTGTAGCCCATTCGTTGATCAGGTTGTTTACAAAGGCGATACTGTCTGTGGCTGTGTATGCCCCTATGAGTTTGGGCTGCAGGTCTTCCAGATACAAATATGAATCGCCAACCCGTGCCAGTGGGTTTTCCCGGGGCTTTTCCCTTAAGAATTCTGCACAACCTGAAAAAATAAACAGGACCGGGAGCAGAAGTACGGCCGCTATTCGAACCCGGACATGGGCGTTGTTTGAAACCATTGGTCAAAAATAACAATATCACCTTCCCCCACAAGCATGCGGGAGTTTGATTAACACATTTTTAGTACCGTGAATCCCTCAATTTTAATATCTTGGAACAAAGCCTTCTTACTTTGAACTATACCACTGAAGTAGATATCGATCGTTCACGGGAACACGTAGTTCGGCTACTGGAGGATTCTGATAATTTTAAGCACTGGCAGCGCGGACTTATGTCTCTTAAAGCCTTGACAGGTGAACCCGGAGAAGAAGGATCCCAGCGGGAACTCGAATACCAAATGGGCAAACGCCATCTGGTTATGGTCGAGACCACAATTGCGAAAACATTGCCTGAAACCTACAGCGTAACCTATGATGCCAAAGGTGTCCACAACATTCAGAAAAATTATTTTACGGAACTTGGAGGGGAACGGTGCAGGTGGATTTGCAAAAACGAATTCCAGTTTTCCAATTTTCCAATGAAACTCATAGGTTGGCTCATGCCGGGAATATTTAAAAAACAAACGCGTGCCTATATGGCCGATTTCAAAAACTTCGCCGAAGAGGGCACTTCGGTTTCGGAGGCGTAATTGACTGCTATGGACAAAAGAATCAAATTGATTTGGGATTTCCGGGGGCCACAATCCGGGGAAACGGCAACGCATTTTGAACTGCACTTAAAAGAATCACCCCTTTTCAGACCAGAGATACCAACAGGTGTGGAACATCTCACCGAGATGCACAGCCTGGCCTATATGGTCGTAGAGGCTTCCGAAATGCCGGAATTCAGAGATGCCCTTAAACCCCACAGGGGAAGCCTTGCCGAATGATTAAAACTACAATCAACCCTTCTTTATGCACAACTGGAAAAACATATATTGGAACGTTCTAAATAAGGGATTTTCGGGGCTCATAGCCGCTATATTTATGCTCCTGCTCTCAGGATGTCAGGGTTCCCACTCCAAAGGAGATCCGCTTATGGATATTTTGGATTCAAAAGATCCGGCTATTGCACGGGTCATGAAGAACCCCGGGGAATATAAAATTCAGATTCACTACACCCGTATTGCCCGAACCGGGGATTCAGTCCGATTTACCGATTATACCTACGGCCTGGACAAGGACCGGTATTTCTACCCGGCGAGCACGGTCAAATTTCCGATTGCCGTTGCCGCCCTGGAGAAACTAAACACCCTGGACAGTCTGGATCGGGATTCCCGCTATTATATCGAAGGGGATAGCGTGGAAAACACTTTTGCGGAAGATATCGAGAAGATCTTTGCAGTGAGTGACAACCACGCGAGCAACCGGCTTATCGAATTTCTGGGTCAGGATGAGATAAACACCCGTATCAGCGCAAAAAAGGCAGGCCCCATACGGATCAGCCATCGCTTGGGATATCACCGTGAAGACCTGACCACCCAACCACTGGTTTTGTATCTGAATGACAGTCTTACGACCCTCACAAACCCCATCATTAACAGTCCCCCCAAACCGTTGGACCTGAAGGGTATCACGAAAGGAAATGGGTTTTACGAGGGGGACTCGCTGATCTCAGAACCCTTTGATTTCAGTCTGAAGAATTACCTGCCCGTACAAACCATGCACGGGCTGCTTCAACGGGTTATTTTTCCTGAAGCCTTTCCCCCTGATTCTCGCTTGCAAATAAGCGAAGAACAGCGGGAATTCCTGATGAACACCATGAAAACCCTCCCGCGTCTCTCGGGTTACCCCCAGGACATGTATCCGGACGGGTATTGTAAATTCTTTATTTATGGAGATTCAGAGGCCACTATCCCCGATTCGATTGAAATTTATAACAAGGTGGGGTTTGCCTATGGCACCCTCACCGACTGCGCGTATATACGGGACACTGAAAAGGGTATAGAGTTTATGCTGACAGCGACAATTCTGGTCAATAGCGATGGTATTTTCAACGATGATCAATACGAGTACGATGAGACAGGTATTCCCTTTTTGGCAAGTTTAGGGCGGGAGGTCTACAATTACGAGTTAACACAGCTGAAATGACCTGGGCGGAGCCCCTATTTGGCTACATGGACGGCCCGCGTCTCCCGGATCACGGTAACCTTTACCTGTCCCGGGTACGTCATATCCGTCTGAATTTTCTGTGAGATTTCAAAAGACAGCTGGGCCGCTTTTTCATCACTTACTTTTTCACTTTCCACCATTACCCTGAGCTCTCTGCCCGCCTGTATGGCATAAGCCTTTTGAACACCTCCGAATCCAAAGGCGATTTCCTCCAGGTCCTTAAGTCGCTGAATGTACGAATCCAGGACCTGCCTGCGGGCTCCGGGTCGGGCCCCACTGATGGCATCGCAGACCTGAACGACCGGAGCGATCAAAGTGTTCATTTCGATTTCATCGTGGTGCGCCCCTATTGCGTTGCACACCTCGGGTTTTTCCCCATACTTCTCAGCCCACTGCATTCCCAGAATTGCGTGTGGTGTTTCCAGCTCGGTTTCAGAATTTGGTACTTTCCCAATGTCGTGGAGCAATCCTGCCCGTTTCGCGATCTTGGGATTTAACCCGAGCTCGGCAGCCATCACACCGCAGAGTTTTGCGACTTCCCTGGAGTGCTGCAAAAGGTTTTGACCATAAGAAGAGCGGTACTTCATACGACCTACGAGTCGGATCAGTTCGGAATGGAGTCCGTGAATTCCCAGGTCGATTACCGTACGCTTGCCCACTTCGAGTATTTCCTGCTCGATCTGCTTTTCAGTTTTGCGAACAATTTCCTCAATCCGCGCCGGATGGATCCGGCCATCTGTCACCAGTTTATGGAGGGACAGACGCGCGACTTCCCGCCGAACAGAATCAAAACAGGAAAGAATAATAGCCTCCGGGGTATCATCCACAATAATCTCAACACCTGTAGCAGCCTCCAGGGCCCGAATATTCCGACCTTCCCGACCGATAATACGACCTTTAACATCATCTGACTCAAGGTTGAAGACAGAGACGCAATTTTCCACTGCTTCTTCGGTACCGATACGCTGAATCGTGTTGACGATAATTTTTTTGGCCTCCTGTTGGGCGCTTAACTTGGCTTCTTCAAGGGAATCCTGAAGGTAAGCCATGGCGTCGGACTTGGCCGTTTCCTTGAGAGATTCAAGCAATTGTCCACGGGCGTCCTCCGCAGATAATCCAGAAATGACCTCCAGCTGTTCAATCTGGTTCTTATGAAGTTTTTCAACCTCCTCCTGACGTCGTTCGTATATCGTTTTTCGTTTTTCGAGATCCTGAAGCTTTGTCTCGAGTTGGGCGTTGAGTTTTTTGTTGCGTGAAATTTCACTGCTTACCTGAGACTCCTTGTCGCGAATGCGCTTTTCAGTTTCGGTAATTTTTTTGTCTTTATTGTTAATTACCTTTTCGTGTTCAGCCTTGAGTTCCAGAAACTTTTCCTTAGCCTGGTAAATCTTTTCTTTCTTTAAACTTTCTCCTTCACTGGCCGCATTTTTGAGGATTGTAGCGGCTTCTTTCTTAGCACTTTCCAGAGTCCTGGCCGCCTTGCCTTTTTCCAGTAATTTGGCGATCAGAAATCCAACCACCAATCCTAAGGCGAGGGCAATAATACCTGTCGTTAAATCCATAATATCAAGTGTTTTGTACGCATTAATGGCAGTAGAACCAACCCTTAAAAAGGCCGTAAACGCACTCAAATCCCCTCCGGATTCAGCAGAGAAGACATAAAAAAAGCCCACATTGATGAAGTTTTGTACAAACTCCAGTAAACAGGTTTAGGGCTAACAGGCTGCTCAAGGATCCTTTCAAGAAGGCTTGCTTTTACAACCTAAACTCACCCTTTTCAAAAAAATTAGTGTTGAGTTTGTCAAAAAATAGTGACCAATGTGGGCAATATCAATTGGTATGTTAAAGAACTTAGCGAACGCTCATTTTAGAGGCTATTAACTGGTCAAGCGCTTTGAGGCGCTCTGTTACTTCCAGTGTATCTTCCTTTCGTTCTATACCGCCCTGCTCAATTTTGGATGCGAACTGAAGGGCACACATGGCCAACACATCCTGTTTATCGCGAACGGCGTAATTCTGTTCAAATTTTTTGGCCAACTGATCTATATTTTTAGCGGCCTTCCGAAGCCCTTCCTCCTGGGAGGGATCAATCGTCAGCGGATAAATCCGATCCGCAATAGACAATTTGATCTTGAGCTTTTCAGTCATTTTGAACGCGCATTTATTCTGAAAGCTGGACAATACACTGGTCCAATTCCCGGATTAATGCATTTATTTTGAGCTTCGCTTCTGTTTTATTCGTTTCACTGCCCAGCATTGTACTTGCCATCTTCAGGGATTTGTATTTCTCCTCCCATGCTTCCGCGGATCTTTGGACGGCCTCGTACTGGGTTTTCAAACCCTTCATTTCTCTTTCCAGTATCAACTTTTGCTGCTGTTCAACATCTAACCTATGCAACAGTTTACTGATTTTATTCTCAAGAGAATCTACGACTTCGACCAATTCACTCATTGGCAAGTTTCAATGCATTTACACAAAGATAGCATTCCATACGAGACTTCGCAATATTTTTTTAAAAGGCCAAACTCCCGGGGTCTTCCCTGAATTTTCCTCATCAAACCGCATGCCTCTGGACTCTGCATATCCTAAGTTCTTTGAAGAAGCCCCTTGTGATTAATTCATAGGGCCCGGTTTATAAAGAATGCCGGAAGTCGGCGTTTTGAATTCCCTGGGGTGCTCAACTTTACACCCTCTGTTTTTCAATTGCGGCTCGAATATGTAATTTCGTATAATAAATACAGCTATGATCAAAAAGGGGGTATTACTTTTAGGGCTACTGTTCGGCTTCTCAGGCTTTGGCCAGTACGCAGGTGCTGAAACTGATTTTCGCTCCCCTTTAGACATTCCCCTAATTCTTGCGGGGACGTTCGGAGAACTTCGCTCCAACCACTTCCATGCAGGCATTGATATCAAAACACAACAGCGGGAGGGACTGCCCGTATATTCGATTGCGGAAGGAACTGTCACAAGGATAAAAATCAGTCACTGGGGCTATGGAAAAGCACTTTATATCACCCATCCGAATGGGTACACCTCAGTCTATGCCCATTTGCAGAAATTCGGGCCGAAGATTGAGAAATATGTAAAAGACCTTCAATATAAAAAACAAAATTACGAACTCGAGGTATTTCCTGAATTTGGCGTCCTCCCGGTGACCAAGGGGGATACCGTAGCCTATTCCGGCAATACCGGGGGGTCTTCCGGGCCACACCTCCATTTTGAAATACGGAATACACTAGACGAGAAGCCGACCAACCCCCTGCTATATGGGCTGGAAGTGCGGGATGCTACCAACCCGGTCGTTTCAGGATTATACGCCTATCCCCTTGCAGACAATGCCCAGGTCAATCAAAATGGAAAGCGGACCGAACTTCGTTTCCGGAGGCAGACCGATGGTAGTTTTCTGGCCGACTCTGTGCGCGCATCGGGACGCATCGGTTTTGGGATTAAAACATATGACCGCCAGGATATGGCGGCAAATAAAAATGGGGTTTACCAGGTGATTCAAAAAGTCAATGGAAAAACCTATACCGATCTGGTCTTTGATGCCTTTTCCTTTGGCGAAACCAGATACATAAATACCCTGATCGACTATTCCTATTACGCCCGATACCAGGATCGGATTCAGAAGTGCTTTAGAATCCCCGGTAATAAACTGAGCCTCTACGATACCCTTTTCAATGAGGGAGCGATAGACGTTACCCCCGGATCGGACTATTTGGTCGAGCTGGTGATATCCGACCTGGCTGGAAATCAAACTGTGTTGCGGATTCCCGTAGCGGGCACCGCACTCCCTATCCTGGAAGCAGATACCCCGGAAAAGACCCCTTATTTTGTCTTCTCGGGAAAACCGGCAAGCTTTAAGCTCGAAGGCGGACAGGTATATTTTCCGGCTAATAGTTTTTACCAGGACACCTACCTGAATCTCGAATCGGACTCCACGGTAATCCGCATTCATGAACCCACTATCCCGGTCCATCGGAATTTCACCCTGACTTTTGACGTTTCACAACTGGCTGTAGATACCATCCCCCCCGTAGTTCGCCCCAAGAACTTTAAGGCCAAACAGTGGCTGACCAACTACCGGTACCTCAGCCTTCGGATATCGGATGACCTCAGCGGGATTTCCAGCTATTCCGCCACCCTGAATGGCCGTTGGATCCTTATGGAATACGAACCCAAAACCCATACGCTTACCTATAATTTTGACGATAAGATCGTCGACCAGCAACAGTGCGATTTAGAAGTCGAAGTCACAGACAACGTTGGAAATACTGAAGTTTTTAGCATTCCGTTTTTTAAACGGTAGACACCTTTACTCCATCCGGATATTGGGAAGTTTTTAGGAGTTCTCTTCCGCCTTTTCCCTATTTTTGCATCCCGTTAAACCACGACACCTGAAGTTGTTATGAGATCTGTGCCCAGAATTGCGTTGTTTGCTCTTTTTTTACTCGTTTGGGGAAATGCCGCGAGTCAGAAAAACATCTACCTCAGCAACAGCTTCGACGGGCTGAGTTCAGACCACCAGGTTCTCGCCATACTTCCCTTTTTTACAAATCTGGATTTGGGTGAGGAAGTAGCGCCTGCAGAAGTCCGCAGGCTGGAACAACAGGAGGGTTACGCGGTACAGGATGCCCTGGAGACGTATTTCGGCCGGGGTAAAAAGAAAAAGAAGTTTACCGTAAGCTTTCAAAACAGCGAAGATACAAACGCCATTTTGGCTAAAAATGAAATATCGTTTCAAAATATCGACCGGTATACCATACGGGAACTCTCAGAGGTTTTGGGTGTTGACGGCATAGTCAGCGGTAACCTCGAGGTGAATATCCTGCTCTCCAATGGGGTGCCCACAGAATTGAGCTTTCTGGATTACATTTTAGGAGATGCCGACTACGGGCGGATTGGTATTAAAATTAGCGATGGGGACTCCGGGAAATTACTCTGGAAATACGAACAGGAGATCAACCGAAAATCCGGAAAAAACACAGATGACCTCATCGATAAAATGATGAAAAAAGCGGCCCGGAAATTTCCCTATGACAAAGAAAACCTCAGGAAGGGTTAGGGCGTATAGCGTCGGCGAAAATTCCAGGAATAGCGCTTAATTCGATTTAAGAAGGAATTACAGGGCGTTCAGTGAGTCTCCTCTTGTCAGGAATTTGCAAATTCTTCCAAAATATCTACCGTGTAATCCACTTCTTCAAGGGTATTGTAATGTGAAAACGAAAACCGGAGTGAAGGTTGCTTTAAAGCCTCCGCACTCAGGATTTCATTGAGGACATGCGAACCGGCGTCACTCCCGGACTGACAGGCGCTTCCTTTGGAGCAGGCGACACCTTTCAAATCCAGGTGGAAAAGCAAAAGCTGGCTTTTGGCAGGGTCAAAGGGAAGGCGCACATTCACAAGGGTATAAGTGCTTCGGAGCATGTCTCCGGACAACCCGTTAAATACCACCCCCGGGAGCGCCTCAGTAATCCTTTTGATAAAATGCGACTTTAACCCTGAGACGTATTTCCGCTCCTCCTCCAGGTGCTCGTAGGCTTTCTCAAAAGCGGTTTTCAATCCCATAATATTGTGATAGGGTTCCGTACCCGCCCGAAATCCCCGTTCCTGAGCACCTCCGACAATCAGGGGTTTGAGACCGCTATTCTTGCGGACATAGGCAAACCCTATACCTTTTGGACCGTGAAATTTATGAGCTGCGGCGGTCAAAAAATCAACCGGTATCTGCTCCAAATCCCATGGGAAGTGCCCGATGGACTGCACTGTGTCTGAATGAAACAAGGCGTTGTACTTCCGGCAAAGGGCACCGACGGCTTCTAAGTCCAACAGGTTCCCAATCTCGTTATTTACGTGCATCAGGCTGACGAGTTTGGAGGAGTCATCAGATGCCAAAGCTTCTTCCAGAGCTCTGAGATCGGGGTTGCCATCCGCATCCAGGGGGATGAACTTCACGGAAATGTCGTACTCCTCAGCCAGTGCCTGGGCCGTATGCAAGACCGCGTGATGCTCAATTTTAGAAGTAATCAGGGTTGTTACCCCCCGATCCCGTACAGCACATCTGAGGATCATATTGTCCGCCTCGGTACCCCCGGAAGTAAAAACAATTTCTCCCGGTTGTGCATTCAGTTGGGCCGCAATGTGTTTTCGCGCCTGTTCAATACCTGTTTTTGCCGCCCTTCCAAAGGCATGTGAAGATGAAGGATTTCCATAGCATTCACAAAGTGCCTCGTGCATGTTGGCAATGACTTCCTTCCGCAAGGGGGTCGTAGCCGCATTGTCTAGATATACGTGTTTCATAAGCAGGAACAATAGCTTCAAAAATAACCGTTTCAATGGAAAAAGAACTAAAAACCACCAAATGATTAGTGGATAACACTGCCTTTCTCTTAACTTTGGCCTCGTGAGAAAAAGCATCTTTATTCTTGTATGCCTCGGCCTTGTGGGGTGTTCTGATGGTGAGCTTCAGATCGAAACCATTGATTTTGACGAGGTGGCGTTAGACTTCTGCGGTTCGGCAACAACCCAGACCGAACTATTTTTTAAGTTAAATGAATTTGACGCACTTATCCTGAATCTCGATAATGGGCTTATCCGCAATGAACCTTCCAATGATACCATTAGAAGTGCCATTCCCGGAGGGTCCCAGGTTCGGTATCGCCTCTTTGACGACGCAGTGAATTCATCTTATTTTTGTGATGCAGTTCCCCCTGTAACCCCGGGAGTGGTTGAGGAAATACCAGGAGAGGCAGGCGAAGTCCTGATCTATACTACCCAAAGCGAAACCGATACCACAGAATTCGAGCACGTCATCCGACTGAAAAACGTCTCCTTTGTCAATGATGCCGGGGAGCGACTTACGAATATTTCAGTGGATGAATTTGGAAGTTTTGTGACCTCCGCAAACTAGCGGAAACCCATCTGTGTTACATAGACCTCAGTAGCCCCCATACCGTATTTTCTGGGATCCGCTTCGTTTACCTCAAGTCCTTCATACCTGCGGAACAAAGTCCGAAGCTCCTGCTTGAGCACACCCTGCCCCACTCCATGAATAAAAACAATTCGCTGTATCCGCTTGCGCAGCGCAAACTCCAACTGACCCCGTGCGGCGTCCAGTTGATAGTTTAAAATATCGATGGTATTTAATCCGCGAACGGAGGGCACGAGCTTTTCAATACCGGCTGTCACAATATGAACTTTAGGGGGCGTTCATCCATCATCTGCACTCTGTCTCCCTCCTTAATTCGACTCATCACTACTCTTTTCAGAATGCGCCCTGGGAGCGCCCCCGGTTCTTAGGGAAATTCGGTAAACCCCCGCCATCAAAAATGCAAAACCCAACCCGAGACCGATCTCAGGATATTCCAGAAAGGTGGATGTAAACAGGAGAAGTGCCCCTGCGAAAACCATTGCGTAATTAATCCCCTTTTTTATTTTCATTGCTTAAAAATAATAGTATTTTTCGGGAAACGAACCGAGTTTTCAATACATGTATCACCCTATTTTACTTTTATTGCTTCAGGAGCGATTCATGTTGCCCTGTATCAGCAAACAGGTATTGGGGATCGATTGTCCGGGTTGTGGCCTTCAGCGGTCCATAGCATTGCTTCTCAAAGGGGACATTGTCGCTTCTTTTCTGATGTACCCTGCCCTGTTCCCCATGATGGCCCTTTTTGGATTCCTGGCGCTCAACCGGTTTGTTTTCTTTAAAAAAGCGAATAGCATCACGATAGGGCTGGCCGCACTAACTGTCTTCAGCATACTCGCGAACTACGCACTAAAACTCTTCAACTAAACTATTGATTATGGAACAACAAAAATTACCCAATGTAACTTTGGCGCTGGTACTGGCCATCCTGTCATTCCTGTGCTGCTGTTTCGGGGGTATCCCCGGGGCTTTGGTCGCTGCAATTGCCTTCTTTATCCTGCGCAACGATGAAAAGACTTATATTGCGAACCCGGAATTATACTCCAACTACAGCCAGCTGAAAACAGCTAAGACCATCGCCATAATCGGGATGGTTATCGGGGTACTTTATGCCGCCTATGTTGCCTATAGCATTATGTCTATGGGAGGCTGGGATGCCTACATGGAGGAAGTACAGCGTATGACAGAACAATTTGGAGATCAATAGGCGATTTGAATAAACCCATTTAGCAGACATGACACAGGAACCTCTTCCAGGTGCCAGCACCGCCCTTACCATGGGAATTTTATCCCTGGTGGGTACCCTGGTATGTTGTGGTCCCTTTGGCGCCATTTTTGGTGTCATAGGCCTCAATTATGCCCGGAAAGCAGAACGGTTCTACCGGGAGGAACCCGGGAGGTTTACGGGTTATGAGAATATTAAATCAGCCCGGATCCTTTCCTATATCGGAATTGGGCTGGCTCTTTTAATGCTTATCTTTTATATTCTGGCCTTTGGGGTTGTTATCGCCCTGATCACCACTGAGAATATGAATGCCTATAGCTGGAGTTTCTGAAATTAAAAAACCCGGCCTGCGCCGGGTTTTTTTTATTAAAGCTCAATGTATTTGTAAAAGTTTAGTTGGCGACCTCGCTAATAAATTTTAAACGATAAAGGCGGAGCTCCTCATCTTCGTACTCCCCCTCAAACTCCTTTACAGCTTCTTCAATATCGTCTGTTTGTGATTCCAAAAAATACTCGTGAATATCTTCCTGCTGGTCTTCATCCAGTATTTCGTCGATATAGTACCCGAGATCCAATTTCGTCCCACTAAAGACAATCTGCTCCATCTCGCGCACCAGATCCGGGATTTCAAGTCCTTTAGCGGCAGCAATATCATCCAGGGGCAATTTTCGGTCCACATTCTGGATAATATATAGTTTTAAGCCTGAGTTGGCCCCTGTACTTTTGACTACCAGATCTTCAGGTCGGGTAATGTCGTTTTCGGAGACGTACTTACTGATAAGTTCCAGGAAAGGCTTGCCATATTTTCGAGCTTTCCCCTCTCCTACCCCGTAGACACTAGTGAGTTCTTCCAGGTTCATGGGATATTTCAGCGCCATATCCGAGAGGGAGGGATCTTGAAAAATAACATAAGGAGGGACCTCGAGTTTTTGAGCCTCCCCTTTGCGAAGGTCCTTCAACAATTTAAGAAGCACCGGATCGGTGGCCAAACCCTGAGGTGCACCACCACCGGCATTGAGATCCGAGTCGTCCTCGTGATAGACATGGTCTTTTGTCATCATAAAAGAGGTCGGGGATTCCAAAAATTCCTTACCGGCCTCGCTCAGGTGGAGAATACCGTATTGTTCGATTTCTTTATGGAGTAATTTGGCCACCAAAACCTGTCGGATCAGCGCCATCCAATAGTGTTTATCGCGGTCCTTCCCAATGCCGTAAATCTCTTTTTCGTCTGTCTTATGTGAAGCCGTAAGCGCATTGGTCTGCCCTAAAAGGGTGAGGACGATTTCCTTGGACTTGAACTTCTCATTGGTCCCCTGAACAGTGCGGAGCAATTTAATGACATTCTCCCGTGCTTCCTCCTTTTCTTTGGGATTGCGGGCATTGTCATCCATATCCGCCCCATCTCCGTTTACAGCGTCAAACTCCTCCCCAAAATAGTGGAGAATAAATTTTCTTCTGGACATACTGGTCTCGGCATAAGCGACTATCTCCTGAAGGAGCGCATTGCCGATCTCCTGCTCTGCCACCGGTTTTCCGGCCATAAATTTTTCGAGCTTCTCGACGTCTTTATACGAATAGAAGGCAAGGCAATGACCTTCCCCCCCATCTCGCCCGGCCCGACCGGTCTCCTGGTAATAACTCTCGATGCTTTTTGGAATATCGTGGTGGATAACATACCGGACATCCGGCTTATCGATACCCATACCAAAGGCGATTGTAGCCACTACCACGTCCACATCTTCCATCAGGAACATGTCCTGGTATTTGGAGCGCGTCTTAGCATCAAACCCCGCGTGGTAGGGAACTGCAGAGATACCATTGACTTGAAGCACCTGTGCAAGGCCTTCCACTTTCTTGCGGCTCAGGCAATAAATGATTCCCGACTTGCCCACATTCTTTTTAACAAACCGGATGATATCGGCATCTACATTCTTGGTTTTTAAACGCACTTCGTAAAAGAGGTTCGGACGATTGAAGGAAGCCTTAAAAACCCGTGCATCCGTAATTCCAAGATTCTTTAGGATATCCTCCTCGACCTTCGGGGTTGCCGTTGCCGTTAGGGCAATGATCGGAATGTCTTCCCCCAGGCGTTCAATAATCGAACGGAGGTTGCGGTATTCAGGCCTGAAATCATGCCCCCATTCTGAGATACAATGGGCTTCATCTATAGCCACAAAGGAGAGCTTAACCCCTTTTAGAAATTCAATATACTCCGCTTTGGTCAGGGATTCCGGTGCGACATAGAGCAGCTTGGTTATGCCGTTTGTGATATCGTCCTTTACCCGTTTTATTTCGTTTTTAGTCAGGGAACTGTTCAATACATGTGCTACCCCCTCCTCATTTGACACGCCACGGATGGCATCTACCTGATTCTTCATAAGGGCAATCAGGGGAGATACCACGATAGCGGTCCCCTCCTCAATGAGGGCAGGAAGCTGGTAACAGAGTGACTTTCCGCCTCCGGTGGGCATAATTACAAATGTATTCCTGCCCTCCAGGAGGGTTTTAATAACTTCCTCCTGAAGGCCCTTGAATTGTGAAAACCCAAAATACTTTTTAAGGGACCCCTTTAAATCAATGTCTCGTTTAATCATGCTTCACCAGTTCTGCACATTCCCCAAAGATTATTCAGGGTATCTCCCCCGGGTTGGTGCGGGCTTCTGGAAGAAAAACAAAGCCCCATCGGGAAAAGGGAAAAGATTGGAATTCTTTCGAATAAGTTTGTGTAATTTTGTTTCTTAAAGATAGCACATTCTTTGATATGACCATCTTTTTTAAGGCTATTTTAAGGAAACCTGGGGTTCATTTGTAAATATTAAAGAAACCTTGAAGGATCAGAAAGCGATACTGAATATAGCACGCAAGACTATTGACTCTGAGGCTGCTGCCATCAAAAACCTCAGTTCCCTTATCGATGCAGATTTTGCAGAAACCGTTTCCTGCATTCTTCAGTCGGAGGGACGGGTGGTGATCAGCGGGATTGGCAAAAGTGCGATCATCGCATCGAAGATCGTCGCTACTATGAATTCCACGGGAACACCTGCCATCTTTATGCATGCCGCAGACGCCATACACGGGGACCTTGGAACAATCCAAAAAAACGATGTCGTGATCTGCATCTCAAAAAGCGGGAACACACCTGAAATAAAAATGCTTGTACCCCTCATTCAGCGGGGAACCAATACCCTAATCGGTATGACCGGGAATATGGACTCTTTCCTGGCTGAGAAAGCAGATTTCGTCCTGAATACCTTTGTGGAAAAAGAGGCCTGCCCGAATAATCTGGCCCCCACAACCAGCACCACGGCACAATTGGTCATGGGCGATGCCCTCGCCATTTGCCTTTTAAAGTTACGGGGGTTCAGCAGTCGGGATTTTGCACAGTACCACCCCGGTGGAACTCTCGGAAAAAAGCTCTACCTCACCGTAGGGGATATCACAGGGCAGAACCTGGCGCCCCAGGTGTCTGCGGATACCCCTGTCAAGGACGCCATTGTTGAAATTTCTGAAAAAATGCTGGGGGTTACGGCTGTCCTGGACAATGGAAAACTCATCGGGATTATTACAGATGGGGACATTCGCAGAATGCTCAATAAATACGACAATATTAGTGGGCTTCTCGCCCGGGATATCATGAGTACGAATCCAAAGACTATCGGAACAAATGTCCTGGCCATCAAAGCCCTGAAAAGAATGCAGGACAATGATATTTCACAATTACTGGCGGTTAGTGACGGTCAATATCAGGGTGTTGTCCACATTCATAACCTCATTAAGGAAGGTATCATCTGATGGCCAAGGCACAAAAGCATCCCAATGAGATGTCCTTCCTGGATCATCTGGAGGTCCTGCGGTGGCATCTGATCCGTTCAACGGTGGCGATCGTAGTGATTGGCATGGTCGCCTTCCTGATGAAAGACTTCATTTTTGATACGGTCATTTTCGGGCCCAAGAAAATGAGCTTCCCCACTTACAGGCTATTCTGCGATATCGCAACGCGTATGGGTCTTGAGTCTGCCTTTTGTGCTGACTCACTACCCTTTACCATTCAGAACCGGACTATGGCAGGGCAGTTTTCAGCCCACATCTGGACTTCAATCTGGGCAGGATTTATAATTGGTTTCCCCTATCTGCTCTATGAGATGTGGAAGTTTATCAGTCCGGGGCTCTACGAAAATGAACGTAAGAATTCCAGGGGTTTTATCCTTATTGCCTCCCTGTTGTTTTTTACGGGCGTACTTTTTGGGTATTATGTAGTGGCTCCCCTTTCTATAAACTTTCTGGGTACCTACCAGGTCAGTAAAGAAGTACTCAACGAAATTGATATCTCGTCATTTATCTCGACGGTCCGGGCTTCTGTGATTGCCTGTGGTATTATGTTTGAATTGCCCATTATCATCTATTTCCTCACCAAAGTAGGCCTGGTCACGCCGGAGGTTCTGACCAAATACAGAAAAATAGCCATGGTCCTGGTACTCATCCTGTCAGCCATCATTACACCTCCGGACGTGGCGAGCCAGATCATTGTAGCCGTACCCGTACTGATCCTCTATCAGCTCAGTATTTTTATATCGGGGAGGGTATTGAAAAACCAGGCCAGGAAAGAAAAAATGGAGGCGGAAAGCCGTCGAAAGAGAAAGTAAAGCGCCCCGCCCCACCGTTAAATATTCTGAAATTCTTTTTTACCGGGGGTAAAAAGAAGTAGTTTTGACCCACTGAAGATGCAGCTCAGAGCCGTAAATATCATGAAATCTTACCGGGGCCGGAAAGTGGTCAAGGGGATTTCCCTCGAGGTAAACCAGGGTGAAATCGTGGGTTTGCTGGGTCCAAACGGGGCCGGAAAAACGACATCTTTCTATATGATTGTCGGCCTGATCAAACCCAACGGGGGAAATATTTACCTGGATGAGACAGAAATCACCAATTTCCCGATGTACAAAAGAGCCCAGTACGGCATTGGATATCTGGCCCAGGAGGCCTCTGTTTTCAGGAAGTTAAGTGTAGAGGACAATATCCTGAGTGTTTTACAACTCACCAAACTCAGTAAGAAAGAGCAGCTCGACCGCCTGGAAAATCTATTGGAGGAATTTGGGATCGGCCATATCCGCAAGAACCGGGGTGACCTCTTATCCGGTGGAGAAAGGCGAAGGACTGAAATTGCCAGAGCACTGGCCACCGATCCTTCCTTTATCCTTCTCGATGAGCCTTTCGCCGGGGTAGACCCGGTAGCCGTGGAAGACATCCAACGGATTGTGGCACAGCTAAAGAACAAAAACATTGGGATCCTGATCACGGATCACAATGTACAGGAGACCCTGGCCATTACAGAGCGGTCGTATCTTATGTTCGAAGGGGGCATCCTTAAATCAGGTATCCCGGAAGACCTTGCTGAAGACGAAATGGTTCGCAAAGTATACCTGGGTCAGAATTTTGAACTTCGCAAAAAGAAGCTTTCCTTTTAATCTGTCTCCAGGGTATCGGAAGTCTTCGAATCCATCAATGAGAACAAGACATAAGCGATCACGATCAAAGGGATCGCCAGAAACTGCAGGGTAAGCACCAAAACCAGGCTGACTATCAGAAAAATGTATTTGATACTGTTGTCTTTAAAACTGTAATTGTCAAATTTCAGGGCAAATAATCGGAGCGGGGCGTTTAACAGGTAGGCGCTCAAAATTGTCAAACCGAATAAAAAGAATGGATTCAGGATCAGGGTATTGGTAAACTCACTTCCATTATACATCAGGATAAGGGGAAGTGAAAGAATCAGGAGGGCATTGGCCGGGGAGGGCAAACCGACAAATGAGCTGACCTGATTTTCGTCCAGATTGAATCGGGCAAGCCGCAGAGCCGTAGACATCGTAATCAGCAAACCGACAAAAGGAAACCAGGCACCCCACCAGCCGTCACTATCCAGGGCTTCCGCAAAAAAGCTATCGGCATTCCACCCTGCATTTACGGACATCGCCAGCAGCTGACACATGACCAGGCCGGGAACCAGGCCGCTCGTAATCATATCAGCCAGGGAATCCAGTTGTATACCCAGTTCGGACTGCACGTCCATTTTTCGGGCCAGCAACCCGTCGGCAAAATCACAAATCACTCCGAGTATAAAAAATAAAGCTGCCCACTCCAATCGGTTCAATACCGCGAAGACCGCGGCAATAGAGCCAAAAAGCACATTAAAAAGTGTAATGAGATTCGGAAGATGCTTCATAATTCCAGGTCGGTTTACGTAAAAATAGTATAAATCACTTAAACCGCGGTCTCCGGAATTTATCCAATTTTTCCCTGGCTCCCGACAGGTGGTTGCAGGTATATAAATTATTCGGAACTTTGGTCCAAACCCCGGATGAGAATCCCTGCTAACAATGAAAAGAACCTTCCTTCTTTTTTTACTGACTTGCCTGTTGTCCATTTCCGTTTCACGCGCACAGGCCGTAACGGCCAGTCCGGGAGCCCAGTTCAGTGTAATCACTTGTGGCCCGGGCAACGAATTATACGCCACTTTTGGCCATAGCGCATTCAGGTTCAGAGACCCCTCCCAGGGTATCGACTGGGTATACAACTATGGTACCTTCGATTTTGACACTCCTAACTTCTATGTAAAATTTGTCAGGGGCAAACTTCCATACGCCCTTTCCAAACAGCGCTTTGAAAACTTCCTGTACACCTATCAACTCGAGAACCGGTACGTGAGGGAACAACTCCTGAACCTTTCAGAAACCGAAACCAAAGCACTTTTGCAATTTCTGGAGATAAACAACCAACCCGAGAACCGGTATTACAAATACGACTTTCTTTTTGAGAATTGTGCCACCAAGATTCCGGAAGTCCTCTCCAGGGTCCTTGGAGCTCCCCTGGAGTATTCCTATGAACACCTCAGGGAGGCCCGAAGTTTCAGGGATCTGATTCAGGGGAATTTATACTGGAACTCCTGGTCCAGTTTCGGGATAGACCTCGCCCTGGGTGCGGTTATCGATCGCAATGCAGCGGGTAGTGAATTCTCATTCCTCCCGAAATACGTGGAGCAGCAAGTTGATAACGCCTCCCTGGGCGACCATGCCCTGGGCGGGCGAAAACGGCCCATTCTCGATCTGAACACTCCAAAATCCAATGCTGTTTTTACGGCCACCCCTCTTTTTTGGATGCTTTTGGTTTTTGGAATAACCCTTGTAATTACCTGGATAGACTATCGAAACCAAACACGCAGCGGTGTACTTGATTTCTTACTGTTTTTTAGCAGCGGGGCCGCCGGTTGCCTCCTGCTGTTTCTCTGGTTTTTTACGGACCATACGGCCACGGCCTGGAACGCCAACCTGTTGTGGGCCTTCCCGGTAAATTTGTTTTTGGCCTTCGGTGTATTCTCAGGACCCAAAGCAAAGCGAAGCATTCGCAAATACCTGATAATGCTTTTAGTATTCCTGGGGCTTTGCGCAGGGTTTTGGCTTACCGGAGTGCAGGTGTTTTCAACCGTAGTCGTCCCGTTATGGTGCGCACTGATACTCCGCTATATATTTTTGATTCACATGGAAAAATCCTCACTTTGAACCTACTCAGTGCTGAAAATCTCACCAAATCCTTCGGAGAGCGGGTGTTGTTCTCCGATCTTACATTTGGCATCAACCAGGGCCAAAAAATTGCCCTTGTAGCGCGAAACGGGACCGGAAAAAGCACCCTACTCGACATTCTCGCCGGTAAACACAATGCAGACAGCGGGGAGGTAACCACACGGAAAGGCCTGAAAATAGGATACCTTGAACAAGAGCCTTACCTGGATCCGGCCCTGACAGTGTACGAAACCCTTTTTGCATCCGGAAACACCCTGGTTGAAATTATAGCTGAGTATGAAAAAGCCCTTGAAAACCCCGAAGACGAAAAAGCCTACCAGCGCGCTTTTGAAGCCATGGAACAGGCCAATGCCTGGGACCTTGAAACCCGATACAAACAAATTCTTTCAAAACTCGGATTAGAGGATACCGCGGTGCGGGTAGGAAGTTTGTCCGGAGGGCAACGTCGAAGGCTGGCCCTGGCCCATATTTTGTTGGATACACCGGATGTCCTGATTCTGGACGAACCCACCAACCATCTCGATCTGGGGATGATTGAATGGCTGGAAGCGTATTTTAAAGACAACGTTAGCACGCTGTTTATGGTCACGCACGACAGGTATTTTCTGGACCGGGTGTGTAACCACATTCTGGAACTGGATGAAGGGGTGCTGCACAATTATAAAGGCAATTACGCTTATTACCTTCAGGAAAAAGAGTCCCGGGAAGCCTTCCAGGCCGTAAATCTGCAGAAAACCAAAGCCCTTTTCAAAAAGGAATTACAATGGATGCGCCGCCAACCTAAGGCCCGGACAACCAAATCAAAAGCGCGGATTGCCGATTTCGACGCCCTGAAAGACCGGGCTTCTGAAAGGCGCAAAATTCACGAAGTAGAACTCGAGATCCAGATGGAACGCCTGGGCACTAAAGTCCTGGAACTCCATAATATTTCAAAAAAGTACGGGGATCGGCTACTCTTTGAGAATTTCAGCTACAATTTCAAACGGGGTGAACGTGTGGGCCTGGTCGGGTCCAACGGCAGTGGAAAATCCACTTTTCTGGAGATTGTCTGTGGAAATATCCCGCCGGATACCGGCAAGGTAGTCCGGGGCGAAACCCTGAAAATGGGGTACTACACCCAGGAAGGGCTTCAGGTGCAACCCGGGCAGCGGGTCATAGATGTGATCCGGGAATTCGGGGATTATATCCCATTAAAAAAAGGACGCGAACTCAGTGCGCAGCAGTTATTGGAGCGGTTCCTGTTTGATCGGAAACAACAGTATGATTTTACGGAGAAGTTGAGCGGAGGAGAGCGCAAAAGGCTTTTTTTATGTACCGTACTGATCCAAAACCCGAATTTCCTGATCCTTGATGAACCTACGAATGATCTGGACATCATCACATTGAATGTCCTGGAAAACTTCCTGCTGGATTATCCCGGCACCCTGCTGATCGTCTCCCACGACCGGTACTTTATGGATAAAATCACCGATCACCTCTTCCTCTTCGACGGCGCAGGTACGATTACGGATTTCCCCGGAAACTACTCAGATATGCGGGAATTTCGTCAGCAAATTGAAACCGTTCAAAAACCAGAGGCTGAAAAAGAAGAACCTTCAAAAAAATCATCATCCCCCAGAAAAGGGAAGCTCAGCTATACCCAGCAACGTGAAATCAATGCCCTGGAAAAGGACATCAGTCAACTCGAAAAACAAAAGACCGAACTCGAAACGCGGATGATGACGCCAGAGCTCCCGGGTGAGGAACTCGATAAGGCATCCAGGGAATTCGCCTCAGTGCTCAGTGCACTGGAGGCCAAAACGGAGCGATGGTTCGAGCTTTCATCTATTGAAATGGAGGATTGAAAAGGTTTAACCCTAGTATGACGCCTAATGTCAGGGATTTTTAGCAAAGTACTCTTCTGGTTTCAGGCCAAAAACAGGCATGGGGTTCATTCCCCGTTTATATACGAATTCCTGGATCGGGCGGTCTACGCCCCTGGCGTAAAACAAGGGGCCCCAGGGGAAAGACTCCTCAGGGCCGCCAGGATTCATTTCAACCCGGAACGCATTTGGATGGCATCGAGTTTGGCCGCGAATTCCGGAATTCGGAGGCATCTGGAGACAGATTCCAACCTGAAGGGACCTCCGTTTGACCTCCTGGTTTTTGACAAGCCCTCACATGACGTGGGAGAAATCCTCAGCGACCCCGGGCAGTGGCACAATGACAGCATCGTATACCTGGGCAATTTAAGGGGTTCCGCTTCTGCATATGCCCTTTGGGAGCAAATCAGCCTGCATCCTTCCATTAGGGTAGTGGTAGAGACCTATTGGGAAGGGCTCCTGTTTTTTAGAAAAGAACAGGCGCAACAGCATTTTAAAATACGAACATAAACCCCTATTTTTGAAGGTCATGGGAAATGAAGTATTCTACATACTCGGTGGGTTATTGCTGGTGTATTTTGCGATTACTTTTTACAATAAGAAGCAATCGAAAAGAAGAAAGTCCCGCTCATTTATGGAAGGTCGAAAACTCAGGGACCGAAAGGATACCGATACGTAAAGTCCTCCCCGGTTCGAGGAAAAAAAGCTATGAAGATTTATACAAAAACAGGAGATCAGGGAACAACTGCATTATTTGGAGGTACCCGGGTTCCAAAACACCACATCCGTATTCAGAGTTATGGAACCGTGGACGAACTCAATTCCTGGATCGGACTCCTAAGGGACCAGGGAATTGAAAACCGACATCGGGAGTTCTTGCTCACCATTCAGGACAAGCTTTTCACCGCAGGGTCCATGCTGGCGACCGAGACTGAGGCCTCCGGAGAAACGGGGAGAAGAGGCCGAATAAAAATCCCGCACGTGACGCCTGAAGACGTTACCGCTCTTGAGGATGAAATGGACCGCCTCGATGCCGACCTCCCTCCAATGACCAATTTTATCCTTCCCGGAGGCCACCCGATAGTGTCATACTGTCATATTGCCCGCACCGTATGCAGGCGCGCTGAACGAATGACGACTTTGCTGAACGAACAGAGCCCCATTTCTGAAATAGTACTCATTTACCTGAATCGCCTCTCGGATTACCTCTTTATTCTCGCGCGAAAATTGTCCTCGGAACTCAAGGCAGATGAGATAAAGTGGATTCCAAACCCGCAGGTGGAATAAATTCGGAATTTCACCGTTAAGTAGTTGCCTTTTCCATAAAAATTCCTTAGTGTTAGTAATTAAGCTAAAATTTACTTTGACGTTTTGGTTTTAAATATATTTTTGCAAAAATTTAAAAACGCAGTGTTGCTATGTATTGGACATTAGAATTAGCCTCCTACTTAAGTGATGCCCCCTGGCCGGCCTCCAAAGACGAATTAATAGATTACGCGATTCGTACAGGAGCCCCGCTGGAAGTCGTGGAAAACCTGCAGTCCATGGAAGAGGAAGGAGGCGAAATCTACGAATCCATCGAAGAAATCTGGCCGGATTATCCGACTGAAGAAGATTATTTGTGGAACGAAGACGAATACTGACAATCCTCATAACAATCCCTTAAAAGTCTCCCCGGAGGCTTTTTTTTTATGTAATTTTGACAGCCCGGGCCTTGTTTTCCGGCAATGGCAAAAACTGGAATACCTTTTGTACTGGAAAGAGGGCCTGAAAAAGTATTCAGGGCTACCCCTTTTGCGGTTAGCAGTGGAAACGCCACCGCCTCAGGCAACAGAAAACAACACAAGAATTATGAGTCTAGTCAATACG
>CAZEQO010000017.1:26889-28847 GCA_964514365.1 uncultured Robiginitalea sp.
TCTGGAACAGCTTTTGCTGCAAAATAAAAAGAAATTACTTTCGCATAAGCCTAGGGTTTACCTCAATAATTTAGGGTAAAAAGGCTTATTCGCACAAATAAAACAATATATGAGCATATTAAATACGGTCATCAAAGCATTTGTAGGAGACAAAGCTAAAAAAGACGTTAAATCCCTTCAACCCCTGGTTGAAAAAATCAGGTCTTTCGGACCTGCCCTCGAGTCGCTCTCCAACGACGAACTCAGAGGAAAGACGTTTGCATTTAAAGCCCTTATTCAGGAGCGCATTGCCGAACTCGAGGCCCAGATTGCCGACTTACGCGAGCAGGTAAAAAACTCGGCGGACATCGACCTGAATGAAAGTCTCTACAGTCAGATCGATCAACTCCGGGACGCCTCCTATCAGAAAACCGAGGAAACGCTGGAAGAAATACTTCCCGAGGCCTTTGCCGTTGTTAAGGAAACCGCCCGAAGGTTTGCGTCAAACCCCAGCCTCGTGGTTAGTGCGAGTGAATTTGACCGAAAGCTTTCGGCCACCTCCGATTATGTCACCCTAGATGGCGATAAGGCGGTCTGGAGTAACTCATGGGATGCCGCCGGTAAAGAAGTCACCTGGGATATGGTGCATTACGACGTACAGTTGATCGGAGGGATTGTGCTGCATCAGGGTAAAATTGCAGAAATGCAGACCGGGGAGGGTAAAACCCTCGTGGCTACCCTGCCTATGTACCTCAACGCCCTTTCGGGGAAGGGTGTGCACCTGGTAACTGTCAATGATTACCTGGCCAAAAGGGACAGTGCCTGGATGGGTCCAATTTTTGAGTTCCACGGACTCTCGGTGGACTGCATCGATAAGCACAAGCCCAATTCTGAAAGCCGCCGGGCAGCCTACAATGCCGATATTACGTACGGCACTAATAATGAATTCGGGTTTGATTACCTCAGGGATAATATGGCACATACCCCTGGTGATTTGGTACAACGCCCCCACCATTACGCGATTGTGGATGAGGTAGATTCAGTATTGGTCGATGATGCCCGGACACCCCTTATCATCTCGGGCCCGGTTCCCGAAGGAGACCGGCACGAGTTTCAGGAACTCCGGCCAAAGGTGTCGGAACTCGTTCAAAAACAGCAGCGCTACCTGACCGGAGTACTGGCCGAAGCGAAAAAGAAAATTGCCGAAGGGGATACCAAAGAAGGAGGCTTCTTATTATTGAGGGTTCACAGAGGTCTGCCCAAAAACAAAGCCCTGATTAAATTCCTGAGTGAAGAAGGGATCAAACAACTCCTTCAGAAAACGGAGAATTTTTACATGCAGGACAACAATCGCGAAATGCCGAAGGTAGATGCGGAATTGTTGTTCGTCATCGATGAGAAAAATAACCAGATAGAACTGACTGATAAAGGAATTGAGTACGTTTCTGGAGATCAGGACAGCGGATTTTTTATCATGCCTGACATCGGTGGGGAAATCGCCCGAATAGAGAATCAAAATCTGGAAATTGAGGAAGAGGCGCGTTTAAAAGAAGAACTTTTTAAAGACTTTGCCATAAAAAGTGAGCGGGTTCACACCATGACCCAGTTGCTTAAAGCTTATGCCCTGTTTGAAAAAGACGTGGAATACGTCGTTATGGATAACAAGGTGATGATCGTCGATGAGCAAACCGGTCGGATAATGGATGGGCGCAGGTATTCCGATGGCCTGCATCAGGCCATAGAAGCCAAAGAAAATGTAAAGATCGAGGCGATGACCCAGACCTTTGCAACCATTACCCTGCAGAACTACTTCAGGATGTACCGCAAACTCGCCGGGATGACGGGAACAGCCGTTACAGAGGCCGGCGAATTCTGGGAGATCTACAAATTAGATGTTGTAGAAATCCCCACCAACCGGCCCATTGCGCGGGATGATCGCAATGATTTGATTTACAAGACCAAACGCGAGAAATACAATG
>CAZEQO010000018.1:0-13353 GCA_964514365.1 uncultured Robiginitalea sp.
CGCGCGAACCGGAAATCCGGGCGGGAGGGTTCTAAACCCGTTTACATTTACATCCACCGCAGGCACACTGCCCTGAACGCCGGCATATCCATCAAAGGTAGAAATGAATTTACCGGTTTCGTTGGGGTTTTCATAGATGATGACCAGTACCCATCCTGCGGAACTGGAACCCTGTCGCCTCCCTTTGGTGGCGCGGATATTGGCAACAGTGTACTCCCCGTTCGGATTAGCCTGAGCCTGAACCAGATTCGTCACGTTCTTATAACAGATGATAGGAGAATCCTTAAAGGAATTATTGATGTTCACCGGGTCATATCCATCAAAAATGATATCGTCTTCTTCACCGACCGGATCCGGGTTGTTATCCGCCACAAGGTCAACATAGGACCCTCCTGGCAAGCGAAACTTTATTTCGTTCCAGTCTTCCAGCCTGGGGGTGCCATCAAAGGGCGCTGACCCGTTAGTGCTGCGTTCGTTCGGGTAGGTTGATGCCCAATAAAGACCAGCGTATCGAATGAGGGAACAGTCCGCGTCCGGCACAGACAGCTCTGCACTACTTGAACTAAATGTTGACGGATCTCCATCGATGTCGATGTACTCCATCCATAGGGAGTTGTTGTTTTGGGTGCCGTTATATGGTGTGTTGGCCTCTTCAGGGTTTGACTGAGAGGCCCGGTTGAGGATATTATTCCCCACAAAAAGGATGTCCCCCCGCACTTCAATATTTCCCCCGTTGAGACGTGGGGTAAAGGGTACGGCTTCCTGTGCCGTGAGGCTTAAGAATCCTACAAACAGCAGGATAACGAACAGTATATTTCTTAGAGTAATGTTTTGTATCACAGGGAATTCGCTCTTAAGTTAGCTGACCAGGACGTACGCGCATGATCCACATTTTCTCGTCGTAGCTGTCATTCAGTTTTGAGTAATAGGAAATCAGGGCGCTATTCCAGTTTTCATGTCGCTTGAGGTAGACGTAGTAATAGTTATTCTCCGGATTGATGAAATAACTGGCGTTCATCCCTTTTGAATTCAGGTATCGAACAAACCGATTGGCATTATTTGGTTTGGAGAAGACATTGGCAATGATATAGTACTCCGTGCCTGCTCCGTAAACAGCGAGTTCTTTCCCGGCTGTGTTCACCGTGCTAAGCTGGTCGCGATTGATGACATTTTTCTGCAGGACATCATTTTCATAGGCGCGGGATTTTGCCTCAATTTTAGCAGAGTTCTCCGCATAGGCCTCGTTGGTATAGCGGTTGGCTACATTCATCACCCAAAGGGTACCCTCATAGTTGCCATCAAAGCCAGAGAGGGCGGCATTCTCGGCACCGGACCAGTTCTCAAAGCGCTTCAGGTAGACGTATTTAAGCCCATTGTCCTTATTGTCTATAAATTCCGGATCAAACCCACGGGTTTTCATATCCTCCATGAATTTGTCCATATATTTTGTGCCGCTGTAGACATTGGCGACGATATAGTAACCATCCATTACCCCGGGAAGGTTTCGGAACTTCCGTTGTTTGACAGGGCTCTCGGAGACCGTATTTTTTTCAGGCTGGGTTTCTGTAGCGGGGCGCTGAGCGACCTCATCAGGACGGGAGGCAGTGGCCTGGGCTACTGCTGTGGGATTTGATTCCTGTCCCGTAGCCGCGGCATCAGTTGCATCCTTTACCTGTTTAGTTTGCCCGGCCAAAATCTGGGGGCCATTGTTTTGATAGTACAGGGATTCGGCTTTCTCTTCCAGGTCTGGTCGGTTTCCACCGGTTTCCTGACGCACCATCCGCATGACCCGTTCAAATCGAGTTTCCAATTCCCTTTCCCTGGATTGCTCCATGGAGTCCTGCCGAAACATGAGCTCGGCAAGAATGGCGTCGTTTTCAGCCAGTCTTTTCCTCAATTCGGCAATTTCAGTAGTCTCTTCGGGTTCAGTTCCTCCGGGAACAGAGGCGGGATCTACATTTTGTTCCGTATCGTCGTAGTCTTCTTCCAGCATCACCCGGTCTTCCGTGAGGTTGGGGGTGAAGGAAAACGCAACAGAAATTTCGTGGGTAAGACCGAAATTGTCAAAATTATTGGAAAGCCCCTTCTCCATCGTATAACCGATAGATAGTCGTTGGTTTAAATTAAATCCGACTCCGGCGGAGGCGCCGTAAAAACTGTCGTAACCCCCTTGAAGCCAACCAATTTTGGGCAAGTCGAGTATCAAATTTCCTCCGAGCACAAGGTCTTCCTCCCCTACCCTCCTGACACGCGCCAGGGGCATCAGTCGCCCCCCTTCAAGAATCCCCCTGTTGGAACCAAACTGATGGGTATATTGGAGGTGGGACGAAAAAGTTTTTTCACTGAAACTCGTGAGGGACTCACTGGTTTTCAGGTTATAATCGAAAAGATTCTCGGCGTAAACCCCAAAGTCAAAAGCGTCATAAGAGATATTGAATCCAGGTTGAAACGTGAGCAGGGAACTGTCCTGAAATCCGCTCAGGAAGGGATCAAATTCTATTGGGTTCGCGCGGCTTTCATCAAAACCGCTATTGTAATAGGAAAGGTTTGCCCCAAAGGTAAAATTGCTCTTATCGCTGAGTTTTATACCGTAAGCGTAATTGGCGAGGATTCCGTAATTACTCAAAGTACCTGCTCTTTGGGTATAGACACTAAGGCCAGCCCCGGATCGATCGCCGATTCGTCCACTGTAGCTCAGGAAATAGCTTTGGTTGTTGTCATCAAAAGATACTGATTGGTTTCTGTGAAGCAGATTGATATAAGACTTATCCTCCCGGGCCGTGGAAAAGGTGGGGTTGATAAGGAATCTGTTGAATTTCAACAAATTCTGTGCTGGCACATCATAAACGATAAAGGGATTATCCTCCTGCCCATACCCGCTAAAAGGGGTAAAGGCTATGAGTGCCAAAAAGAGTAACAACCTGTTTTTCATCTTATTCAATCTATCTGATAACGGTAATCGTACCCTGTTTCAGAACCCGCTCCGCATTGCGGATTCGATAATAGAAAATCATATTCTGTCGGGTGAATGCCGCAGAGGAAGCGGGCCAGTTATTTTGATAATTATTCACATTGAGAACCTCTTCTCCCTGATCGTTGTAAATGGTGACAATCACGTCGGGCTTACCAGAATAGTAATTCGGCAGGATCCATTGTTCATTGATACCATCCCCATTGACCGATATAACGTTGGGTACTTTAAAGGTGTCCAGATAAGTGGCCGTCAGGGTTTTCATCACCTGGCAATTTCCTATGGAGGCGATGACCAGGTATTCCCCCTCCAGGGTTAATGTAATGCTGGCTGAATTACCTATTTCATTGTTGTTTTCATCATACCAGAGATAGCTGTCCCCTCCAGAGGCCGTCACCGTTTCCGAGGTACCCTCCGGAAACTGAACTTCATCCCCGGAAGAGAGGCTGATCAGGTCCGGATCCAAAGGATTCAGAGTGATTGTATTAGAGATTAACGGACATCCATTTCTTTCTATGATTAGTTCGTAGGAACCAGGAAGCCCGACGTCAACGGAAGAGGTGCTTTCGTTGAGCGCCACACCATCGCGATACCAGTCAAAGGTTTCGCCTGTGAGGTCTGCGGACGTGCTCAGAGTTACGGGCTCTGAAGGACCACATACGGTCAGGTCGCTACTTGTAATGGCGAGGGTTTCAGAAGATCTGAGCAACGCCTCCAGGGTATTCGATATTGGGGAGAACCCGGCGAGATTGCCCTCGAGGGAATACACTCCGTTTTCTGAGGCATCTGTCAGGCTTATACTGGACCCGGTTGCCCCGGGAATGGGATTCCCGTCCAACAGCCATTGAAAACTCATTGCACTTAGCAAATCAGAAGTCACATCCGTAGTGTTCCCACCGGAATCAACAGCTCGGATCTCTCCTACGGCAATCACCGTATTTGAAACCGCGCATGGGCTGTAGGCCGGGCTAAAGGCAATATCCAGCTCCAGGTCGGCAGGTGTCGTAACCGCAGTATTTTCTGAATCTTTGCTGGTACTCGCACAACTTCCTCCGGTCAGGCTTACACGTGCAAAGTAAACCCCGGTGTCTGTGTCGGAAACGTTAAGAGAATTCGCCGTTGCCCCCGGTACAGGAACACCATCTTTAAACCACTGGTACGTTACAGCGGAGGCCGTTGATGAGACGCTCAGCGTCGAGGTCATCCCCGGAAGGACGACAACACTGGCAGGATTTTCTCTGGAGACTGTAAAATCTCCGGAATTCGTTATTGAAACAGCGGGAGACCGCTCCAAACAAGCCCCGGAACCAGAAATCTCTACTTGATAGTCCCCTTCAAAACCAGGAACGCTGGCGTCAACCAGAAAATTCGAGGCATCTACGGCGGGGACCTGCTATATTGGCTTCAAGTAATGCGGTTTCTCCCGAACACAATGAAGTTGAGGAAGGTGGGTTAATGGCTATTCCCAGATCCGAACTGGTCGTGACGTCCATGAGGTTGGAAAGGGTGTTTCCGGAACCGGAACACGATCCGTAATCGATTTCCACATTGTACATCCCCGCCTGGTTAATGGTGATAGAGGGCCCTTTTTCGGATAAAAGAGTTCCACTGCGGTACCAATTATACTGATAGGTACTTGCGTTTGCCAAACCGTAAATCTCCAGGGTGATTGAGTTGCCGTTACAGACCTGGGCGGTGCCATCGCCAAAATCTACCTGACCCTGAGGCCTAATGGTCATAGCCGTGTTGACATCGAGGTAATACATCGGATATGCTACAGAAACCGGACTGGTTGCTGCAGGGCTTGTGCTGCGTACGCGCATCCGATATCCTTCTCCTCTCGTTGTTTCAGGCAATTGAAACTGGAAATAAAAGTCGAATGTGGTGTTTTTGGTTCCGTCCCGGGCAAGCTCAACGGGTGAGCTGAAGTCTCCTGTGGCGTCTGAAAGTTCTAAAATGAATTCATTTGTCGCTCCGACCAGGGGAGGTCCCCAGGTAAATTCAACCCAATAGTCATTAAAGGTCGGTGAGGCACATGCTGCGCTCCAGATGGTTGATCCGCCGGGCGGAGTTTGGTTGGGTGCAGCTTGTGGGGCATTCAACACCTGGGAATATCCGTTATGGATTCCCAGCATACCACACAGTAGGGCCGTGGCTAGAAGTATCTCTCTTCGCATAAGACTGGTGTTTGGTTGTGTTAATAATTAATTGCCCTACAAGTGAAAGGAGGATGGTGTCGGCGCCGTTGTTTAACGTGCTGAGCCCCGAACAGACCCTCTTACCCCGCAGTTTGTCTAACAAATATGGTTTATCACCAGTCCTTTAGGAATTTAATGTTGTCGGGAGGATTGATTCTGTTGTGAAACCGGGGGATTTGTATGGTTGTACAGTTTTGCTTTATCGTTGAAAGGCATTTTTCTACCTTTACGGGCACAATACCTGAAAAATGTCTGAAAAGGAGAAATCCCTGAATTTTATAGAGCACATCGTCGAAGAGGACCTTGTGGCTGGCTTTTCCAAAAAGAAATTGCGTTTTAGGTTTCCTCCTGAACCCAATGGTTATTTGCATATCGGGCACGCGAGTTCTATTTGTTTGAATTTTGGCCTGGGCCTGCGATACGATGCCCCGGTAAACCTGAGGTTTGATGATACCAATCCAGCCAAGGAAGAACAGGAGTTTGTGGACGCCATAAAGGCGGATGTGGAATGGCTCGGGTTTCACTGGGATAATGAGTGTTACGCGTCTGATTATTTTCAGCAACTCTACGATTGGGCGGTTGAGCTCATTAAGGCTGGAAAAGCATATGTGGAGAGTCAGCCCTCGGAAAAGATAGCTGCTCAAAAGGGAACTCCCACGGAGCCTGGAACGAATAGCCCTTTCCGGGATCGGCCGATCGCCGAGAATTTAGACTTGTTTCAGAAAATGAAGGAAGGCGCCTTTCCTGAAGGGTCGCATGTTTTGCGGGCCAAAATTGATATGGCCGCCCCTAACATGCTGATGCGGGACCCGGTGATGTACCGCATACTGCACCGTGCACACCACCGCACAAATACCGATTGGTGTATTTATCCTCTTTACGACTGGACACACGGGGAGAGCGACTATATCGAACAAGTGTCACACAGCCTTTGCACACTGGAATTTGCTCCGCATCGGGAACTCTACGACTGGTTCCTGGACCAGGTTGTGTCCCCGGAAGATGTGCGCCCGAAACAACGGGAATTTGCCCGACGTAATCTAAGTCATACCGTTGTGAGCAAGCGAAAGTTGCTCGAGCTGGTACAAAAGGGGTATGTCGAGGGGTGGGACGACCCGAGAATGCCGACTATATCGGGTCTCAGAAGAAAAGGTTGCACGCCTGAGGCCTTGAGGAATTTTGCGGATACTATAGGTATAGCCAAGCGTGAAAATGTTGTAGATGTAGCGGTGTTGGATTTCCACATGCGGGAAGACCTGAACAAAATAGCTCCCAGGGTAATGGCCGTACTGGACCCCGTTAAGGTGATTATCACAAATTATGACGCAGAGGTGGAGGAATGGCTGGAAGCTGAGAACAATCCTGAAAATCCGGAAGCGGGCTATAGAGAAATCCCGTTTTCAAAAGAGTTGTATATCGAAAGGGAAGACTTTCGGGAATCGGCGAATCGGAAGTTTTTCAGATTGAAACTGGGAGGCGAAGTACGTTTGAAGAATGCGTACATCATTCGAGCGGAGGAAGTCAGGAAGGATTCTGAGGGAAATATAAAGGAAATCCTATGTACGTACGATCCAAAGAGTAAAAGCGGTAGCGGAACCCCTGAAAGCCTGCGAAAAGTAAAAGGCACCCTGCATTGGGTCTCTTGTAAACACGCCGTGGATGCTGAGGTTCGACTCTATGACCGGCTCTTCACAGACCCCACCCCCGATCAACATACCGGTCGGGATTTTATTGAGTTTATCAATCCGGATTCACTTAAAATAGTACAGGGCAAACTCGAGCCCGGACTTCGAACGGCTGCTCCCGGAACGCGATATCAATTCCAGCGTCTGGGCTATTTTTGCGTCGACAAGACAAGTGGTCCGGGGCAATTGACATTCAATAGGACGGTAACCCTTCGCGATACGTGGGCAAAAATTGAAGAGAAGTCCTAGGTTAAAGCGTGAGTTCACATCCGGAATCCTTGATCACTTCCCTGTTTTTTTGGGTGTTACCACTGTTTTTCATTATCTTTCATAGCCTCCTGATGAATAGGAGATAAAATGCATATTAATTTTAAATATTGAAATTATGGCTAGTGATAGTGGATCAGTTTTATTGGCGTTACTCGTAGGTGCTGCAATTGGAGCTGGTGCGGGAATTCTTTACGCCCCGGATGAAGGGGGTAAAACACGTCAGCGCATTAAGGACAAAGCCCGGGAAGCCTCGGATGAACTCTTAGGTGAAGTAGCAAAAGCAAGGGATGAGATCAGTACTTCTGCTCAAAAACAGAAACTGGAATTTGACAAAAAACTCGAGGATACCATTTCTAAAATGAGTTACCAGGCAGATGATATTATTGCAGGCCTGGAAGCCAAACTTGAGGAATTGCGCAAAAAGAATGCTCAACTCCAGAAATAGGAATGGCATTTGAGGAATTAAAGAGCGACCTGACGGATTCTCAACAGGCCGCCAAGGAGTATATTGAAAGTTCGGCTGAGTATTACAAACTAAAGACATTTAAGTTTGTAATGAGGGCGATTATAGCTCTGACCGTAGTGCTTTTTCTGGGCACCTTTGTGATGTTGGCTATTTTTTTCCTTTCAGTAGCGGCTTCTTTGGTTATTGGCAACCACCTGGGCAACCTGGCGAATGGTTTCTGGATCATGGGGGGGGTATACGTCTTGCTGGGATTGCTGGGTTATGCCTTTCGCAACAAGTTGGAATCACCGGTACTTCGCAAATTTTCTGAGCACTACTTTGAAGACAAATAATGAGAAAGACCTACGCTAGTTTTGAGGAGGTCAATAAGGACCTTCAAATCCTGGACCTACGAAGGCAGATTGCCCGGGAGCAGGTAAAAGGAAATATTTCCAGTATTAAAGAGGGACTTCAACCCCCAGAAATCCTGTCGGTTCTGAGCTCGGGAATGTTGAAAAAGTTTCTCATTTCCACCCTTATCGGATTCGTACTTCGGCGATTCCGAAGATAAGCCTCAGCGACTGTAAGCTTCGCTATTATTGGTCCTTAGACCCTTTTTTGGAATTTTGATGTTTCATGGCCTCCCCGATCTGATTACTGGCCGTGAAGGATGCGACCATATTGTTTAGCATATCGGTGGCTGCATGTGGGGAATTGGGCAGCAAAATAAGATTGGTATTGGTCTCCTCCCCTATGGATTGTAAGGTGTCGTAATGTTGGGTTACCACGATAAGGGCAGAGGCTTCCTGTGAGTTAATCCCCACTTTATTGAGAACCTCAACAGATTCTTCCAGGCCACGTGCGATTTCCCGCCGCTGATCGGCGATACCCTGCCCCTGAAGGCGCTTACTTTCTGCTTCCGCTTTGGCTTTTTCCACCATCAGGATACGGGCCGCATCCCCTTCAAATTGAGCGGCAATTTTTTCGCGTTCCGCGGCATTTATCCGGTTCATAGCCGCCTTGACCTGTGCATCCGGGTCGATATCCGTTACCAGGGTTTTAATAATATCATATCCATAGTCGAGCATGGCATCCTGTAACTCCGCTTTGACCGCGATAGCGATATCATCCTTTTTGACGAAGACGTCATCGAGCTTCATTTTAGGAACTTCCGCCCGCACCACATCAAATACGTAAGAAGTGATCTGTTCGTGGGGATACTCAAGTTTATAAAAGGCCTCATATACCTTCTCCCGGATCACCACATACTGAACGGAGATTTTGAGTTTTACAAAAACATCATCCAGGGTCTTGGTCTCCACAATGACATCGAGTTGTTGGATCTTAAGACTGAGCCGACCTGCGATGCGGTCGACCAGTGGAATCTTTAACTGCAGCCCCGAGTGCCGAATACTCTGAAAACGCCCGAATCGCTCCACTGCCACGGCGGTTTGTTGCTTAACGACAAAAAACACACCGAGCACAAACAGCGCTCCCAATATTATAACCGGAACCCAGATAAAAATATTTGCCATAAGTCAGATGTTGAAGGTTTTAAAGAAAGGTACAAAGTCCTTACAAATATTTAGTCGTTGCCCTGTGAAATTTGTTACAGGTCAGGATTTCACCTCAATATTGGCAACGGCAAACCGCATACGTGAGACGGTTTCTTCCTGCCCGATCAACTCCATGATCTCGAAAAGCTGAGGGCCTTTCATCGCGCCGACGATTGAGAGCCTGAGTGGCGGCATGACCTGCCCAAACCCGAGGACATTATCGGCAATCCAGGTCTTGACAAGGTTCTCTGAGGCCTGAGCGGTAAAAGAGTCTGCTGCCTCAAGGACGTCAGCCAGGGCTGATATGCGCTCAGGCGTTCCCGGCTTCCATTGTTTTCTAACCGCTTTTTCATCAAAAGCCAGGGGAGCCTGAAAAAAGTAGGATCCCAGATCCCAGAATTCATGGATAAAAGAGGCGCGTTCCCGGATAAGCGAAACAATCGAAGCAAGGTGCTCGTCTGAATAATCCTGGTCGGGGATTCCCCGCTCGGATAGCACCCCCCGAAAAAGGCTGACGAGTTCGCCAGGGGGTTTGAGTTGCAGGTACTTGTGGTTGAACCAGACGTTTTTGTCGGGATCGAATCGAGCCCCTGATTTTTGGACCCGGCTTAGGTCAAAAGCCCCTATTAATTCTTCCAGCGTAAACAATTCCTGTTCTGTTCCCGGGTTCCATCCCAAAAGGGCTAGAAAATTTACAACAGCCTCCGGAAAGTAACCCGCTTCCCGGTATCCGGCGCTTTCCTTCCATTGAAGCGGAAAAATGGGAAACCCCAGCTTTTCGCCATCGCGCTTGCTGAGCTTACCTTTACCGACGGGTTTTAAAATAAGGGGAAGATGGGCGAATACGGGGGCTTCCCACCCAAATGCCTTATATAACTGGCAATGTAACGCAAGGGAAGGCAACCATTCTTCTCCCCGGATCACATGGGTAATTTCCATCTGATGATCATCCACAATATTAGCCAGGTGGTAGGTTGGCATGCCGTCGCTCTTAAACAACACCTTGTCGTCTAGGGTATTAGCGTTGATTTGAATCCGGCCCCGAATCAGATCATCGAATTGGACAACGGTATCCAGAGGCCATTTAAAGCGGATTACATAGGGAGTCCCCTTGTGGATCAGGCCGGCTACCTCCTCTTCCGACAACGAAAGGGAATTATTCAATTGCGTCCTGTTTTGCCAATTGTAAATAAAGGTTTCTCCGTCTTTCTCATGCGCTTCTCGGAGCTCCGTCAGTTCCTGCTCAGAATCAAAGGCGTAGTAGGCCCATCCCGAATCTATGAGACGATCTATGTGCTCTTTGTACACCTCCTGCCGCTCGCTTTGTCGGTATGGCCCGAAAGCGCCCGGTTTTTTCGGGCTTTCATCCGGGGATATTCCAAGCCAGTCCAAAGCTTCGGAGATATACTGTTCTGCCCCGGGCACAAAACGGCTTTGGTCTGTATCTTCTATCCTCAGGACAAAGTCTCCTCCGTGTTTCCGGGCAAATAAGTAGTTGTAAAGCGCCGTGCGGACCCCTCCGATATGGAGCGGGCCTGTGGGACTTGGGGCGAATCTAACGCGTACCTTGTTTTTCATAGCAGTGGAATAAGGCACAAAGATAGACACCCGGTTTCAATTGGCAACGGGAACTTAAGCGGGTTTCATTTCCGCGGGAATACGTGGATTCATAATGTGAAACCAGAGCGGAGGGATGAGAGAAAGGACCATGGATGTGGGATAGCCGAAAGGCATAGCGGGGGCAGTGTCGTGATAGTCCAGCACTTGGTATTTTTTTGAAGATTTATAGTGGTGATCACTGTGCCGGGTCAGTTCGTATAAGACGATTCTGCCGATTACGTGATTGCTGTTCCAGGAGTGTACTTCCCGAACGCGCTCATAACGGCCAGAGGGCCTTTTAAGGCGAAGGAGCCCATAGTGTTCAATATAATTGACTGTTTCGAGCAAGATAAAACCAATAATTCCGCAAAGCCACAGAAAAAGGGTTGTAAATCCTCCGAAGAGCTGGTAGAGCAGGGCCAGATAGGCTATTTGAAGGAACGAATACCAGAGCATGTCGTTGTGCATCGAAAGAAAAGAACGCCCGCTCTTATTTAACAGGTCTTTTTGTATGCGCCACGCACTGGTATACTGTCCCGTTACCGAGGTAAACCAAAAGGAATATACCGATTGGTTAAATCGCGCAGTGGCCGGATCTTCAGGGGTTGCGGCATTCAGATGATGTCCGTAGTTGTGCTCAATATAAAAGTGCATATAAAAACTGGGAAGTAAGAGCAGCTTACCCAAAAATCGTTCGGGAGTAGCTTGCCTGTGACCCAGTTCGTGCGCCACATTGATACCATTTGTACCCAAAACAATACCCAATGAGAGGGCAAAACCCCAGTATTCAGAAGATGTCATGCCCCCGGCTGAAAGTTTTGTGCCGACGATCCAGATTAGAAAAAATACGATGGGATTGTTGGCATAGAGCATCAAATCGTAGATCGGGTTTATACGCGTGGACTCCCTGGATTCCCCATGGAGGTTTTTGGCGTCCTGGGCCAGGGCGGTTTCTAAGATCGGTATGATTAAAAAAGCGTAGACCGGGGTGGTAAAACTCCAGACGCCTCCCAGGGCAATCCCAATATATGCAGAGAGCGGAATGGTAAATGCAGCGAGGTATTTCAGCGAATTCATCTTAGCTTTAACATGTTTTTGGGCCCGGAATCCAAGGCATCGTACTATCTTGGTATTAAAGATATAAAAATTGGAGAGTTACGACCTCATCCTCGAAAAACTGGAGGCCTTTACTTCCCGGTATTACAGGAGGCGACTTTTGAAAGGCGTCTTTTTGTTTCTATTCATGGGGGGGCTGATATTACTGGCCATTGGCGGGCTGGAATACTTTCTGTGGTTAAACTCCCGATCCCGGAGTCTCCTATTATGGGCAGGAGTTTTGCTGGAGGGCTTTCTCTTTCTTCGCTATATCCTGGCGCCGCTCTCACAGCTTTTCAGATTGCGGAAAGGCCTGAGTTATAAGGAGGGTTCCAGGCTTATCGGAACTCACTTTCCGGAGGTCAGCGATAAATTGTTCAACCTGCTTGAACTCTCTGAGAATACCGAACGGTCGGAACTGCTGTTGGCCAGTATAGAACAACGGTCCAGGGAACTGGCCGGGGTCCCTTTTCACCGTGCGGTTAAAATGAAGGAGGCTTACCGGTTTTCGAAGTACGCCGTTATTCCTTTGATAGCAGGCGTGGGGATCTGGCTTACCGGGAATGGCCTGGGATTTTTGAATTCATACCAAAGGGTAGTAAACTACGACATGGCTTATGAGGCCCCGGCACCCTTCAGTTTTGAACTCCTCACACCTTCCCTTGTAGCCAGGGAAGACCAGGTCTTTCAATTAAGGGTGCGGACTGCGGGAACTGTGCAGCCGGACCAGGTACAGCTGGTGCTGGAGGGAAGTACTATTATCATGGAGCGCAATGAAGGGTTTTTTGAATACAACTTCAGACCCCCTTTGAAATCCGCAGAATTTTATTTTGAGGCATCTGAAGTCACCTCGAGACCTTATACGCTGGAGGTACTTCCTGTACCGGTTATTGACCGTTTTGAGATGCGTTTGACCTATCCGAAATACCTCGATCTGACAGACAAAACAGTACAGGCCACCGGAAACGCCACAGTCCCGGAAGGAACCCGGGTTGAATGGAAGTTCAGGACAATCCACGCAGACAACGTAGTCTATACAGATCCGGACACCGTCCTTGTAAAGGCTGTGAGCGATAATGAAACCGGATTTGCCCGGCGGGTTTTCAATCCGTTGTTGTATACCGTCAGCGCCTCCAATGAAGGCATTCCGGAACACGACAAGCTGGAGTATAAAATTGATGTGGTTCGCGATGAGCCGCCGGGGATTAAGGTTGATATGGTGCAGGACACCACAAATGTTAACGTTGCGTTTTTCGAAGGCACTGTTTCTGATGATCACGGATTACAGGGACTGAGGATGTTTGCCTTTCCAATAAACGCAGAAGAGGAGCGACAGGAAATTGAAATACCTGTTCCGAAAGCGGCTTTCCATACTTTTTACTATACGTTTCCCAGCGGGTTGGAAATTCAGGAAAAGGGGGCGTATACGGTGGTGTTTGAGGTAAAGGATAATGACGGGAACAAGGGGGGGAAGACACGGCGAAGCCGGGAATTCAGGCTAAGGCTTTTTGATGAAGAAGAAGTTGAGGAGCGG
>CAZEQO010000018.1:13422-22794 GCA_964514365.1 uncultured Robiginitalea sp.
TCGTAAGGATTTAGAAAGGACATTGGAAGAGCTGTTGCAGAATCAAAAGGAGAGTGGGGAATTGAGTTTTGATGAGAAGGAAAAACTAAAGCGATTCTTTGAGAAACAGGAACAGCAGGAGCGGCTTATGGAAAAATTCAGTAAGGAATTGTCCGAAGACCTTGAGGAGCGCTCAGAACCGGAAAGCGAATTACTCAAGGAGCGGCTGGAGCGACAGGAGGCAGAGGCCCGCAAGAATGCGGCCATGATGGAGGAAATGCGGGAAATCCTGGACAAGTTGGACAAGGAGGAGCTGGAAGCGCGAATGGAAGAGTTGTCTAAGTCGCAAAAGAACAACCGGCGGAGCATGGAACAACTCCTGGAGCTGACTAAGAGGTATTACGTTCAGGAGAAGAGCCGGCAACTGGGCCGAAAATTGTCAAGGCTGGCCGAAGCGCAAAGCAGAGAAGCCGAATCTCGGGAGGCAAGAGAAGATCGGGAGAAAGAACAACAAGGACTCAATGAGGAATTCAGTGGCGTAAAGGAGGCGTTAAAGGAACTCGAACAAAGCAACAAAAACTTACAAAAGCCACTGCCCTGGGAACGGGATGAAAAGACAGAGCAGGCGGCTACACAAAACCAGGAAGAGGCACTGGAGGAATTGAAAAAGGAGAATAATCAACCCGCAGAGGATGAGGGTTCTTCGCCATCTGATATGGATGCCAGAAAGCAACAGAAAAGGGCGTCCGAAAAGCTTAAAAAACTGAGTGAAGGGCTGGAGCAGGGGACTTCCGGAGGCGGAGCAGAGACTATTGCGGAGGATGCGGAAATGCTCCGTCAAATCCTCGATAACCTCGTAGTATTTTCCTTAGAAGAGGAAATGCTCTTTAATCGGATTCAGGAGGGTGGCAGTGATCCTATAGGGCGCTCCGGGGACACACGGAAACAACAACAGTTAAGACAGCTTTTTGAGCATGTAGACGACAGCCTTTTTGCATTATCGTTAAGACGGGCGGAAATTTCAGAGATTGTAAACACAAAGATCACGGATGTTTACTATAATGTCGACAAGGCCCTGGAGAGTTTTAGTGAGAATAATTGGTTTCGTGGAGCTTCCTATCAGCAGTACGTGTTTACAGCGGCCAATGAACTTTCGGCTTTCCTGGCTGATATGCTGGACAATATGCAGGACTCTTTGATGCCCGGGAAAGGAGAAGGGCAGGGTTCTGATATACAGCTTCCGGATATCATACAGAGCCAGGAAGAATTGCGCAAGAAAATGCAGGAAGGGGGCGAAAAGGAAGGTACAGAGGGAAAACCGGATGCAACGGGTTCCAGTCAGGGGCAGGGATCCGGAGAGGCATCTGGGGATTCTGGAGGCAAAAAAGGTGAAGGAAAAGGACAGGGTGAGGGACTAGGTGAGGAGAATGGAGAAGGGAATTCACAAATGGGTACCGGTGATTCGGGGTCCGAAAAAGGAGAAGGCAAAGGCATGGGTAACGAGAAGGGTCAGGATGGTGGAGAAGGGGGTCTTTCAGAGGCGGAATATGAAGAGTATTATCAAATCTATAAAGAACAACAAAGAATTCGGCAGGAGTTGGAATTTCAATTGGAGAATATGATTAACGATGCAGACAGAAGTCTGGGTGAGCGAATCGCCAGGGAAATGGAAATGTTTGAGAATGATTTATTGCAAACTGGGATTACACAAAAGACGGCGGATCGATTGAACAGGATTCAACAACAATTAATGCAGCTTGAAAATGCCGCATTAAAGCAGGGATTAGAGGATAGGCGGGAGGGTGTCACCCGAAAAAAGGAGTTTACAAGCCCGGTGTTAACCCCCCCGGAGGTATTCGGACGCAAACAAAGGGAAATTGAATTTTTAAACCGGGAAGCCTTACCTTTGCGGCGCCAATATCGGGATCGGGTAAAAAAGTATTTCATTGGAAGAGATAGCGTACCATTATCAGACAGAATTCAGACTGAGGAATGAAGAGAAACATACCGATTGGATTATTCGGGTCATAGAAGGTTATGGCCGAATGGCCGGCGAATTGAGTTTTATTTACGTGTCAGATGAAATGCTCCTTAAAATGAACAGAGAATATTTGGCACACGATTATTACACAGACATAATCACCTTTGAATACCAGGAACTGGAAGGGGTATCCGGCGACTTATTTATATCCACGGATAGGGTTATTGAGAACGCTCGAAAATTGCAATGTAGTGTAGAAAGTGAGATACGCCGGGTTATGATACATGGGGTACTTCATCTTCTGGGTTATAATGACAAGTCAACGGAAGAGGCCCTGAAGATGCGGCAACTTGAGGATACGGCATTAAAATTGTTCCACGTGAAACATATTTCAGATGTTTAACGATAAGTATGATGTTATAGTGGTAGGCGGAGGGCATGCTGGCTGTGAAGCAGCAGCTGCTGCTGCGAACATGGGATCGAAAACCCTGTTGATCACCATGAATCTTCAGACTATCGGCCAGATGTCCTGCAACCCGGCCATGGGCGGGATAGCTAAAGGTCAAATAGTTCGGGAGATTGATGCCCTTGGGGGATACAGTGGGATAGTTACCGATGTTTCAGCCATCCAGTTCAAGATGCTGAATATGAGTAAAGGACCGGCCATGTGGAGTCCGAGGGCTCAGAATGACAGGATGCGTTTTGCTGAGGAATGGCGTCTGGCACTTGAAAAATTACCAAACCTTGATTTCTATCAGGAAATGGCGGTGGGAATTTTGACAGAGGGAGGACGAATTAAGGGAGTGAAGACGTCTCTGGGACTGGATATTTTAGGAAAGGCAGTGGTGCTGACCAATGGCACTTTCTTAAACGGGTTGATTCATATCGGGACGAAACAATTCGGTGGCGGCAGGGCAGGAGAGAAGGCTTCAACAGGCATTACGGAACAGCTCACGTCCTACGGGTTTAATACGGGGAGAATGAAGACAGGGACGCCACCAAGGGTGGATGGGAGAAGCCTGGATTACGATAAAATGATCCCCCAACCCGGAGACGCAAACCCCGGGAAATTTTCTTTTCTCGACACACCCGGGCTTCATGAACAACGGGATTGCCATATGACGTATACGAATCCCGAGGTACATGAACTACTTAGGGACGGCTTCGATCGCTCTCCGATGTTTAATGGGCGTATTCAGAGTATTGGGCCCAGATATTGCCCGAGTATAGAAGATAAGATAGACCGGTTTAAGGACAGGGAGAGACACCAGATATTTGTAGAACCTGAAGGTTGGAACACGGTTGAGGTTTATGTAAATGGATTTTCAACTTCACTGCCGGAAGACGTTCAATTTAAAGCCCTGAGATCAGTAGTGGGTTTTGAAAGCGTTAAGTTTTTCCGACCGGGATATGCCATAGAGTACGATTACTTTCCACCGACTCAACTGGAACATACCTTGGAAACCAAGCTTGTTTCCAATTTGTTTTTTGCCGGGCAAATCAATGGAACCACGGGCTATGAAGAAGCAGGTGCACAGGGTATAATGGCGGGTATCAATGCGCATCTGAAGGTACAGGAGAAAGAGCCTTTTATTTTGAGGAGGGATGAGGCGTATATTGGAGTTTTGATAGATGACCTGATTACCAAGGGAACTGAAGAGCCCTACCGGATGTTTACATCAAGGGCGGAATACAGGACCCTGTTAAGGCAGGATAATGCAGATATACGTTTAACAGAGCGGTCACACAAACTGGGGCTGGCGGGAGAGGAGCGGTTGCGTAAGGTGGATGCTAAGGTCAATCAATCGAGTAAACTTGTTGGGTTTTTCAAAAAGACGAGTTTTGTACCGGATGAAGTAAATCCTATCCTCGACGCTTTGGATTCCCGACAAGTAACCCAGGGAGATAAACTGTTTAAAGTCTTCTCCAGACCGAAAGTTCGGATGGAACACATGCGCATGTTGCCAAGTGTTTCTGCTTTTATCGATGAGAATGAATTGCCGGAAGAAGTTTTGGAACAGGCTGAAATCCAGGTGAAGTATGCCGGATACATCGAGAAGGAGAAACAAAATGCCGACAAATTACAACGGCTGGAGAATATTAGGATCCCCAGGGACTTTGATTATATGCCATTGTCTTCCCTTTCTATGGAGGCACGGCAGAAACTTACCGAAATTCGTCCGGCTACAATTTCCCAGGCCTCGCGTATCAGCGGGGTTTCACCGAGCGACATAAGTGTTTTATTAGTGTTTCTGGGAAGATAGTTCCACGTGGAACATAGTATCGTTTTTCGTTCAAAATTTATATAGAGGGCCAGACAACCCAAAGAATTGGCCTAAGTTTGTTAGGATGTCTGAACTAAATACATTGACATTAACCGACCATTTGGTAACCGGGGAGGAGTTTGGTTTGATTTGGAACGCGGAGTACCAGTGCTATCAAACGAACCCTATTCCCAAGATGCTGGACAAGTACTACGAAAGCGCTGACTATATTTCACATTCCGATAACGCAGAGACTGCTATGGAGCGGATTTACCAGCGCGCAAAAAGGATAAACCTAAATCATAAGCTCAGTCTTGTAAAGCGATTTTGTAAACAGGAAGGGGCGCTCATGGATATTGGGGCAGGGACCGGAGATTTTGTTAAACATGCTCAGGACAGGGGCTGGGAAGCCTATGGTGTAGAGCCTAACGAGGCGGCCAGAGAGCGGGCACATGCCAAGGGGGTTCCTGTCTATAGCCGGATCACGGTACAGCAGGAAGCCATTTATGACGCGATAACCCTTTGGCATGTTCTTGAACACCTTCCGGATTTGGATCAGGAAATCAGGACTATTTCTACTACACTAAAACCAGGGGGCTGGTTGATTTTGGCGGTTCCGAATTATAAATCTCTCGATGCCAAATATTATAAATCGGACTGGGCTGCTTATGATGTGCCCAGACACCTCTGGCATTTTTCAAGGAGTTCGATAAAGCGACTTTTCGGAACAAAGGGATACGAACTCCGTGCCGTAAAGCCGCTATGGCTTGATGCGTTTTACATTTCCTGGCTTTCTGAAACGTATAGGAAGAATCGCCTCGCTCCGTTATCCGGAGCTCTAATGGGTGCGGCTTCAAACCTCTACGGGGTATTCTCCAGAGAGTTTTCCTCCCATGTCTATTGTCTTCAAAAGAAGCCAGAATGAATTTTAAGGGCCCTGTGGGGCTTATTTCGTTTAATCAACCCTGAGGTCTTGCCGTTGCCGGGAACGCCCAATAGAGCCCCCTTCTATGGCGACCATTTCGATAATCAAACTCTATCGTGGAGATAAGGAGTATAAATTGATTCAATTACAAGGTTTTTGACCAAATCAAATATTATTGGAAATCCAGCCTGCAAGCCAAAAAGCTTTTCTACTTTTGCGCCTTAAACAAAAACACCCTATTATGAAAAAATGGATTGGGTTCATGACCTTCTTGATCCTGGCGAGTTGTCAGCAGGAGAAAATAGCCTACGTTGATAATGTCAGGTTAATGGACGGCTATAGTAAGAAACAAGAAGTGGAGGCCAGCTTTCAGCTTAAATCTGAAGCCTTTGCAAGGAAGCGCGATAGCATCTCCCAGGCTTTCCAATTGGAGGCACAACAACTTCAGACCTCTACAGAGAGTATGCCGCAGGATAAGGCACAGGAGGCCTTCGGAGTTCTTCAACAGAAGGGACAAATGATGGGGCAGCAGCTACAACAGGAAGAGCAACAACTCCAACGAATGGGCCAGATGAAAATGGACAGTGTTATAGCCGAAGTTCGCGAAACTATAGAGGAATACGGTGCGGCAAACGGCTATCGCTTTATCCTTACAGGCGGTGAGGGCGGTAGCGTACTCTATGGAGACGAGGCTTCAGACATTACGGAGCAAGTCTTAACTCAGCTCAACGACAGGGCTTCAAAGGAGTAGGAAAGCCCTTGGGAAACTTTAAACCCGGAACTCCTCAGAGTTCCGGGTTTTTTATTGAAGTAGGAATACGAGAAAAATCGCAGGGATAAAATAGACCACAATAGTTCGAGCCCCTTCGTAGTCTTTAGCCATTCGTTGACCAAAAAGTAGCATCAGCAAAGCAAGGCAGGAGACCAGGGCTCCTGAGAACGCCAGGGTGTTCCCATTTCCCATCACCAATTGAAACAGACCAAGTCCACAGAGTATTCCGGCAGCCAACTCCGTCATTGTCAAAATGAAAAATAGAGCGGGAACAAAATTCTTAAATGGCGTCTGTAAGAAATGACCACTAAGCCAGGTAAGATTTCCCTTCCAATCCAGAAGTTTGTCCAGACCGCTTTGAAGGAAGGTTATAATGAGAAAAACAAGTAAAAGGGTTTCCGCGGCGTATTCTGTCAACACATTCATAAAGGCAGTTTTTGAGAGGGCTTGGCGTGTATCAAACGGGTTAACTTTATCGAGAGATCTGTAAATATAATTTTGGAGTTCCCATTGCGCACAATATGATATCGCGCACTTTCAAATTCCTGAACCATCTCCCGCACATTGTTCTCATGTATAAAAGCAGCAAAGCGGCGGAAATCAAAGTCCGAATCGTGCATTCTGAGGTAAACCAGCGATTCTGCATTGTAGTTCAGCAACATGGCCTGGCGGATCAGGGAAAGACAATAGGAGAGAAACTTTTTTTGTGTTTCCCGTCCGGTTTTTGCAACCTCTTCACTCCAGAGAATAAGCTCGTGAATGGCGGCCTTATTCCCTTTAGCCTTAAATGCGCTGCGCGCCCATTGGGCAAACCATTTTTCAAAGACCAGGTCCTCTGAATCCTGCAACATAAGATCGAGTGCCTTGTTGAAATTGCCGTTAGCTTCCTGGGCTATCTGATGGGCCTCTTCCCTGGAGGCGCCCTTTTGAATAAGCCCGTCTTCGATTACGGATTCGGGAAGCGCCGGGAAGTGAAGGAGCTGACACCGGCTTTTAAGGGTCTTGAGAAGTTGCCCGGGATCTTCGGCTATCATGAGCAGGACAGTATTCTGTGGGGGTTCTTCAATAAGTTTGAGGAGTTTGTTGGCAGCCGGGGTATTCATGCGGTCTACCATCCATATAACCATTATTTTGTATCCTCCCTCGTACGACTTCAAGCTCAACTTACGAACGATATCCTGAGCTTCATCTACGCCGATCTGGCCCTGTTTTTTCTCAATACCAATTGCCCTGTACCAATCAAAAAGGTTTCCATAAGGTTGTTCTGAAATAAAAGTACTCCACTGGGCCCTGTAATGATCGCTCACCGGATGACTGGAAACGGTATCAGAGGTCGCAACAGGAAATGCAAAATGCAAATCCGGATGGTTCAGGTGATTACATTTTTTGTTACAATCCGCTATTCCACCTTCATTTTCCCCTCCTGTATTCTTACAGAGCAGGTACTGGGCATAGGCGATGGCCATGGGTAACGTCCCGCAACCCTCAGGCCCCACGAACAATTGTGCGTGGGGTACCCGACCCGCATCAGCACTCGACGTGAGGTGGTGTTTTAAGTGATTTAACCCCAGGACCTGAGAAAACTTCATAGTCTCAAAGATAGTCTTTTGAGGGAACACAAATGAAAAAGCAGCCGGACCCGCGGAGTGTCATTTCAATTATGAGTATTTTTGTCACTTCAACAAAGCGAGAATAATGAAAACGATTGACGATTTCGACTTTAAGGACAAAAGAGCCCTGATCCGGGTGGATTTCAATGTGCCCCTGGATCCTGATTTCCAGGTGTCAGATACCAACCGAATTGAGGCGGCTAAGCCGACCATTATCAAAGTTCTTGAAGACGGCGGAAGTGCTGTTTTGATGAGCCACCTCGGAAGGCCAAAGGGGACGAAAAACCCGGACATGTCCCTTTCCCATATCGTCCAAAGCGTATCCGAAATTTTGGGCGTCAAAGTGAAATTTGTCCCCGACTGTATTGGGGCTACTGTAGCGGAAGCTATTGAGGAACTGAGAAGCGGCGAGGTATTGCTATTGGAGAACCTACGTTTTTATAAGGAAGAAGAAGCGGGAGACCGGGATTTTGCAGAGCAGCTTTCAAACTGGGGAGATATTTTTGTAAATGATGCTTTTGGGACAGCGCACCGGGCGCATGCCTCGACTACTGTAATTGCGCAATTCTTTCCTGGACGTAAGTGTTTTGGATATCTTCTCGCTGCGGAAATTAAAGCGATTGACACCGTGATGAAAACGGGAAAAAAACCGGTTACCGCCATTCTGGGGGGAGCTAAAGTGTCCAGCAAGATTACAATCATTGAAAATATTCTGGAAAAAATAGACCATCTGATTATCGGCGGCGGGATGACTTACACCTTTGTGCTTGCACAGGGGGGTGCCGTGGGGGATTCCATATGTGAGCCGGACAAGGTCGACCTCGCGAATTCTATTTTGGACAAAGCCCGCTCTCTGGGGGTTCAGGTACACTTGCCGGTAGATGTGATAGCGGCGAATGATTTTAGCAATGAGGCTGAAACGCGGATTATGCCCGCCAATGCGATAGAGAAAGGATGGCAGGGGCTGGATGCAGGACCTGAAACCCTTGCGCTTTTCAGGGAGGTTATTTTACAATCTAAAACCATTCTCTGGAATGGACCCGTAGGGGTTTTTGAAATGGAAGCATTTTCAAAAGGAACCATTGAAGTTGGAAAGGCCGTTGTAGAAGCTACCGAAAATGGGGCTTTTACCCTTGTGGGCGGGGGAGACTCTGTCGCCGCTGTAAAACAGTTTGGGTTTCAGGATAAAGTAAGCTATGTCTCTACCGGGGGCGGAGCCATGCTGGAAAGCCTTGAGGGAAAAACACTCCCAGGAATTGCAGCTATCATGGAAGAACCTAAACCTTAAGGATTTAAGAACACTTTATAGTCAAAACCTTCGTTCTTACTAAGAAAACAAATACATTTAATTTGGGTATTTTCAGCACTATGAAACTCAGTCGGATAATGGGCCTTATTGTTGTGGTAGCCATGCTTGCAACCCAGGCAGGGATGGCTCAGGTGCAGGAGACTGAGGACCTCCCCTCCGCAGGTGATAGTATTGTTCCACAATTTATCGATAACCCTGTAAAAGACCTGCAGGAGGTTACGCTTTCAGGAGGGAGAGACACCCTGAACAGGGCGCTTAAGGACCATCCCGAAGCTGCAAAATTTGACAGTCTTTGGTTGGAGGAACTCCGGTTGTTCAGTCAGGGCTTTTCCGAAATGTATCAGGAAATACAGAATGTAGCTGCGGATTCATTGAATATAAAAACCGATTCAACCTCCACAGAATTATTGAAAGAGCGCCTGCGCCTGCTGGATGAGAAAACCCCGTTTAACATAAGCTACAATCCTTCCCTTGAAAGGGTCATAAAGCATTTCCTGGTTCATAGAAGGGATTTAATGCAGCGAATGCTCTC
>CAZEQO010000018.1:22817-28673 GCA_964514365.1 uncultured Robiginitalea sp.
TTCCGCTGGAATTGAAATACCTCTCTATTGTGGAGTCTGCACTGAATCCTACGGCAAAGTCGAGGGTGGGGGCGACCGGACTGTGGCAGTTTATGTACAGCACGGGGAGAATCTACGGACTGGACGTAAGCAGTTATGTGGACGAGCGCAGCGACCCGGTGTTGGCCACCGATGCCGCGAGCCGGTATCTCGCGAAGCTTTACGATATTTTTGACGATTGGGACCTCGCACTTGCTGCATATAATTCAGGCCCCGGTAATGTAAATAAGGCCATTAGGCGTTCGGGGGGATATGAGAATTACTGGAGTATTCGCGGGTTTCTGCCCCGGGAAACAGCGGGTTATGTGCCTGCATTTCTGGCTACGATGTACATCTTTGAATACGCGGAAGAACACGGGTTAAAACCTTCCGAATCTATCCGGCATGCCTTTGAAACGGATACCGTTATTGTTAAAGGGACCATTACTTTTGAACAGGTAGCTGAGATTACAGGGGTGCCTGAAGAAGAGCTTAAAATTCTAAATCCTTCCTATAAACTGGGAATTATCCCCAGGATTACCGGAAAGGAGTATACCTTAAGGCTTCCGTCAGCGTCGATTGGGCCATTTGTAGCAAATGAAGTGGCCCTGTATGAGAAAGTCAAAAAAGATCTCGAAGCCCGGGAGAAGGCGCTTCCCAAATATGTCGAATCCAACGACCGTATCCGCTACCGCGTGCGCAGTGGGGATTATCTCGGAAAAATAGCGGAACGTTATGGCGTGGGAGTAAGTCAGATTAAGCGCTGGAACGGGTTGAAGTCCAATAACCTCAGAATTGGACAACGGCTCACCATATATCCCAGAAAGCCTGTTACCACGCAAACTTCGGCACCCTCTAAGAATACGGTGGCGGCATCCCAAAACCCTGATGTAAAGGTTCATGTGGTTGAGAAGGGCGATTCGCTCTGGACGATTTCTAAGAAATATCAGGGAATTACAGTAGAAAACCTGCGAGAATGGAACGGTATTCGCGGTAGTGACTTAAAACCAGGAACACGACTGAAGTTATGCAGTTGCTCCCCTTAATTAAAAGCTATATGAAATCTTTCCTTATTACCGTTTTCGCTGCATTCTTTTTATTGTCTTGCCAGGACAAGCCATCCAAACAATATAAGCCCGCTTCATTAGGATCCATAAACACCCTGGCTGTGGTTATGGATAACGAGCTGTGGGAAGGCGCCGTCGGGGATAAGGTGCGGGAGCATTTTGCAGCTCCGGTTCTCGGGCTCACGTGGGACGAACCCCTTTTGAATCTTGAGCACATGCCCGGCAGTGTATTTCGGGGGACCACGCGCCATCGCAGGGCCGTTTTATTCGTAGACCTGGACACCGTAAGCGGAGCTCAAATCCAGGAAGACCTTTATGCAACCCCTCAGAAGGTTGCTGTGATAAAAGGAAAGACTGAAGCGGAACTTATCGCCTCTATTGAATCTGCCTCAGAACAGATTATTTCCTCTATTAAGAAAATGGAGCTCGAAGAGTCACAAAGTCGCTTTTTAAAATCGCTGAGCAAAGAAACGGTGTTGTCAGAAAAATTTGGGATTTCAATGCGTCTTCCTTCTGTGTATAACGTGGGAAAGCAGGAAGACGGCTTTGTATGGATGGACCGCGAAATCCAAAAAGGGAGTATGAATATAATCGTTTATGAAATGCCCGGGGATAGTTTTGAGTCCGATTCAACCTTTGTTCAGGACATTGTGCAAATGCGGGATTCAATTGGGAAGAAGCATATTCCGGGTCCTGATGTCCCTGGCAAAACAACCTATATGGGTACTGAAAAGGCCTTTGCACCTTACGTTTTTCCGGCTGAAGTGGCCGGGAAAAAGGCGGTAGAGGTTCGGGGCATTTGGGAAGTCGTAAACTACCCCATGGCGGGCCCTTTTTTAACCTATATCATCAACGATAAGGAGCGAAACAGAAAACTGGTGCTCGAAGGATTTACTTTCGCGCCTGCGACCAATAAGAGGGATTATATGTTCGAACTGGAGGCTATAATGAAGACCGTCAGCTTTCAGTGATTTCCCTCCGGCATTTTATGAAAAAGCCCCTCACTGAGGGGCTTTTTTTGTAGTAAATAGGGAGCTCTTTAACTTCAGTCAAAAGCAAATCCTGTTGAAACCCTAAAAATAAAGGCGTACATAGTGACCAGCCAAAGGGCAAAACAGAACCAGGAAAATACCTTAAAGTATTTTCGGAGGATCATGTTTGTCCAGTTTCTAAAGGCTTCTAAATAGATTTCCCTAACGAGTATTAATTTTTCCATATGTGTTCTTTTGTAGCGTTTCTGTAACAAAGATGTCACGTTAGACGCCGAATTCTGAAAATATCAGATGAAACACGGAAAAATCAGAATGAAATGCGAAGGCTTCATTTATGGGCCTTCCCAATGTAATGTAAATGTTGTTTTGCGGGCTGTGTAGGACTACATGTCTACGATAATGAATTCAGACCTCCTGTTGAGCTGGTGTTTCTCCCCAGCACATCGCACACTTCCATCACACTCGTTGAGCAATTGAGACTCGCCATAACCAATCGCACTTTGGATGCGTTCGGCCTCAATTCCCTGGCCAATCAGGTAATCACGGGTGCTTTTCGCCCTGCGATCCGAGAGCTTTTGGTTATATGCTTTGGGTCCCCTGGAGTCGGTATGTGCAGCAATTTTAATGACCATTGAGGGGTATTCTTCCATTACGGCAACGAGCTTATCTAATTCAAGGGCAGCGTCTTCTCGTACTGTGTCCTTGTCAAAATCAAAATAGATCATTTCCGTTTTAAGCTTTTTGATACCATCTTCTATGGTAACCAACTCCTCGAGTTTGCGCATGCTAATATCCGTGTAGACCAGATTATTCTCTTCAGTCTCAACGAACTGGTCTTTTTCGGCATAGGTGTCTTTTTGGATTCGGAGGTGATATTTCCTGTGGCTGTCAAGGTCTTCAAACACGAAACCGCCATCTGCATCTGAAATCACTTCCTTCAACTTGATATTGTTTTCATCCAGGAGTTCCACCATGGCATCCGGAAGCCTGTCTCCCGTGATTTTGTCCATGATAACACCGGCAATCGCATTTTCATTAACCTCTTCAGGAAACAAGCGCTCAAAGCTATAAAGGTCATCATCTCCTTTTCCGCCTTCTCTATTGGAAGCGAAATAGCCCTTTTGGGTTTCTTCACTGACTATAAAGGAAAAATCATCTTTCACACTGTTAATAGGCTTCCCCATATTCTGGATATCCTGAAATCCTTCTTCCTCATCAAATTCGGCCTGAAAAACGTCCAGCCCCCCTAAACCCGTATGGCCATCTGAGGAGAAATACAGTTTTGTGCCTGTAAAAAAGGGAAACATCTCTTTTTGTTCTGTGTTGATCTGGGTACCGAGGTTTTTAGGTATTGAATACGTTCCGTCTTCGTAGATGTCCACTGTGAAAATATCTGTTTCACCCATACTTCCCGGCCTGTCGGATACGAAGTACAATTGCTTTCCATCCGGGCTTACCGCAGGGTGTCCCGTCGAGTAGTCCTCTCCATTGAACGGCAGTTCTTCGGCCTCTGACCATTCCCCATTTACTTTCTCAGACCGATACAGCTTCAGATGGTTTACGCCCTGATTATCTCTTCGAAGTTTTTTTCCAGAATTATTCCGGGTAAAATACATGGTATTGTGATCCGGAGAAAAGGCGACTGCCGCCTCGTGGTACTTTGTATTGATGCTTTTGGAGAATTTAACGGCGGAATTCAGCTCGTCCGACTCTTCATTCATTTTTGCCACGTACAGATCGAGGTAAGGCTGTTCATTCCATTTATACCGGCGTGTTGTAAAGAATGCAGAGTCCAGGGAAGAGGCATAGACGATCTTGTCACCTTCGTAGAAGGTCGGCGCAAAGTCTGAGTATTCAGAATTGATCTGCAGGTTTTTAACTGCAAACATTTCTTCTGAATCCAGGATGTTATCCAGGGTGGCCTCCCGCTCCAGTATTTCCTGCTGTCTGTATCTCCCAACAGGGGATCCTCCGACCTTTTTGTCATAAAGCTTGAGAATTCGCCTCGCACGCCCGTACTTTCCTAAACCTTTAAGGGATTGGGAGTATTTGAAAAGGTATTCGGCGGACAGCTCCTGACCAGCACCCTCGTACAATTTTTCGTACCAGAAGTTGGCGCGCTCCATGTCTGAATTAAAGTAATGCGCATCTGCCACACGCTCAATAATTTCAGGACTGGAAATTTCGGGATTTCGTTCTAATCCGAGTTCGTACAATTCCGCTGCGTCCGCATACCACATTCGCTCAAAATACTGATCGGCTTTTTTTATGATAGCATTCGGGGCACTTTTAATTTCGAGATTGTCGGCCGTGTTTTCCGGGATAGTGCCGGATGCCGAAGCAGTCCTTTTGGTTTGAAGGTTCAGGGGTTCCGCCGGATCGATCGGCTCATGCTCCACTACCAACAATTCTACAACAGTATTTTTTCCCCCTTCGATGACTTTCCGCGCAGCCCGCAGGGCTTCTTCCCCGGAGTCGAAACGGGAATGGCAGAGATAGAGTTTTTCATCTTCAGGATGCACAAATGAAATGACATCCAACCCATTGCGATGGAGCCTTTTGTAAAGTTTGGAAACCCCCCTGGAAGATTCCAAAATTGTAATTACAGGGTAAAAACCTTTATCCACCCCTTTCATCCGGTAGTAACTGACTATTGGAATGCCGAGGTCGGCAGCCTGCTCTTGCCACAAGAGATCTTCTTTCGGGCTTGATTCCGGGTAGGTATCCACACCGAAGGTTTCATCTTCTAACTCCTGACCCGCTACAACGCCCAGTCCAATGTCCTGCGCATGGATTTTAGGCCCTGCCAGAGTGGAAAGAATGAGTAGCAAGGCATAGAAAAGGACAGAACTTTTAAAATATTTAGAGCTTCTCACGGCGTAGCGGTTTGAGGACAGTTATTTCGAACCTCTAAAATACCGCAATGCAAAGCACCGGCTAATTTTTTGTTGTAAAACGCTATAAATATGCTGCTAAGCCCTATATGGGGTAAGTGTGAACTGGGGGAGGCTCCCTTGGTTTACATGTTTCCGGGGCGCTGTGGCATCCAAAAAATAGATAGGCAAAAAAAAAAGCATCCTCTGGGGATGCCTTTTAAGTTTAATTGCGGAACAGGGTTAATCCTGTTTTTCTTCTAATTTATCATCTTCTCTGGAAGCGTCTTTAAACTCTTTGATTCCGCTACCCAGACCCCGCATTAATTCCGGGATTTTCTTTCCTCCGAAAAGCAGCAGGACGATAACGACAATCACTGCGATCTGCCATGGACCTATAGCTAAAAATATTCCGAGTGCATTCATGTCAACAGGGTTTTTAAGACTGTAAAGGTAGTAAAAAACGGGATAGAAATCTTTTAATTGTGCTATAAGGTGTATTTTAGACATCCGAAAATAAGGCTTCTAAGGCCTTGAAATAACAGCCCCGTCAGGATAGAGTTGAAGCTAGTCCCGATTTATGGGCGCATGGAGGGATACTCATGGAGCAGAAAAAAAAGAGAAAAGAACTCAAGCGTAAGCTTCTGCATAAGTACCGGCTTGTAATCCTTAACGAAAGTACCTTCGAGGAAAAAATTTCATTCAAGTTGAGTCGGTTGAATGTCTTTGTTACCGGGACCTTACTTATTATAGGCTTAATTGGCTTTACCATACTGTTGATAGCATTTACACCGCTGCGGGAGTACATTCCCGGATACTCGTCCACGGCACTTAAGAGACAAGCCACGGAACTTACCTACAAGACGGATTCACTGGTCAACGCCCTTAATTATACCAATCAGTATT
>CAZEQO010000019.1:0-21432 GCA_964514365.1 uncultured Robiginitalea sp.
TACTAGAGCGGGTACGGTCAAAGCTTGGATATTGAATTTTTGGCATTCCGACCCGCCAGTCGGTTTATCTTCCCAAAAGAAACTCAGTAAAATACCAAAGTACCGACAAAAGGCTTCTTCCCTCGTTTTTGGCACTTTTTTACCTCAATTTGTCCTAAAATAGTTAACCTACAAACCGGGAAGTCGGTTTTTTATACCCGCAATTCAAACCTTTTTCCCGGATAAGGCCGGATTAATTCCTTCATTTCCAACTGAAATAACATCGCAGCCGTCTCCCGAACGCTCAACAGACAACTTACTGCGATTTCATCCAGGACTTGAATACCATTTACAGCCAGGAATTCACAGATTCGAGTTTCTTCGGGGGTCAATGCACCCTGGCGCCGATTCCTTAATTTTTGGGTTTGGTCTTTCGAATTCCGTGGAGCCGCGGACCATTGAAGGGCATCGACCAACTGCTCTGGCGAAGATAACAATTGGGCCTTGTGATTACCTATGAGCAAATTGCAACCCGTACTGAAACGGTCCGTCGACCTTCCCGGTACGGCAAACACCTCCCTGTCATACCCAAAGGCCAGGTCGGCAGTAATAAGGCTTCCACCTTTCGGACCGGATTCGATCACCACCGTAGCAGGGGATACCCCTGCAATAATTCGATTGCGCCTCACGAAATTCATAGGTTCCGGAGGCGTGCCCAACCCGAATTCAGACAACAGGGCCCCCTTCCTGAGAATTTCCGGGACGAATTTGGCGTGCCTTCCAGGATAAATCGTGTCCAGGCCGTGCCCGAGGCAGGAAACCGTGTCAAGGCCCAATTTTAGAGCAGTCCTCTGCGCATAAATATCTATGCCGTAGGCCAGTCCGCTAATAATGACAGGGTTGTACGGGACTAGTCCCTCTATGAGCTGCTCGCAAACCCGACGACCATAATCTGTCATACTTCGCGTCCCAACGATGCTCAAAAGGTACCTGCCGGAAAATGATATCGGGCCTTTCTGGTATAGAATTAGAGGGGCATCCGGGCATTCTTTGAGCAACTCAGGGTATGACTGGTCGGGTAAAGGCAAACACTTGATTCCATCCTTCAAAATCCTTCGATACTGGTTTTCAGCTTCCTTTTGATAGGTGTGATTCAGTAACCTTTCAGCCATTACAGGTCCTACTCCGACCAACTGTACCAAATCTCTCACAGATTGGTCAAAAATATTCTGAACACCGTTAAAACACTGAACGAGTCTCCGGCCATTTACAGGTCCTATCCCGGGAATTCGTTGTAGCCTAATCCATGCAACTATTTCATTTTCTGTCATTTAAAATTCATTTTATAAACAGTTGGATCTTCTGGTGTTAATAAAAGGACCCTGTTCCTTTTGTTCAAACTGCAATAATTCGCCATCTTTGTTTCAATGGATCTGGAAAAATATGTTTCATCTCTTCTGTACCGGTACCAATGCGTAGTGGTTCCCGGGTTCGGGGCATTTTTGTGTCAAATAAAGTCGGCATCCCTGCAATCGGAAAGCAATACTTTTCTCCCGCCTTATAAAGAACTGTCGTTCAATGCACAGTTAGACAAGAATGACGGGCTTCTCGTTTCCCATATCGCAGAGGCAGAGGGACAGTCGTATGAAGAAACCCTGGAAGGGGTGCTCGCTGCATCCAAAACATGGAAGGCAACTCTGAAAGCTGAGAAGCAGATGGATTTTCCTGAATTGGGCGCTTTCAGGATGAACCAGGAGGGGGGCATTGCCTTTGAACCCACTACCCAGGTCAATTATCTGATGTCCTCATTTGGATTAAGCCCGGTCATTGCCAATGCAGTCACACGAGAAGTGCTTAAGGAAGAGGTGCGTCAGATAGAATCGAAGATTCCTTTTACAATAACGCCTGAGGCCCGTAAAGTACGGGGCTTAAGACCGCTCTATAAATACGCCGCCGTTGTCCTCCTGGCAGTTTCTACCGCCCTCAGCGGTTATTCCCTGTACAGACAAGGCGTAGATTCTACCGCCATTGTCTACGAAGAAGCTCAAAAAGAAGTTTCGAAAAGTATTCAGGAGGCCACATTCTTTAGTACGAATCCCGTCCTCCTGCCTTCAGTAAACCTCAGTATACACTCCAATACACAACGCTCGCATCATATTATCGCAGGGGCGTACCGCATTCGGGCAAATGCAGAGAAACGGATTGCTGAACTCTCTGCACGCGGTTATTCCGCCGAGCACCTGGGCAAAAATAGCTACGGGCTCTACCAGGTGTCTTACGCCAGTTTTGCCGATCCTGAGGAAGCCCTTAAGGCCCTCAAAGAGATTCGGCGCGAAGATTCTCAGGACGCCTGGTTGCTTTCCACCAAGTAGAATAGCCAAAACGCTAAATAACTTCTGGAGGGAAGGCGTATCTTTGCCGAAAATTTTTTCATGGAACCGAAAAGCCCCAGCGAGTCACGGACCACTATGACCGATTTGGTTTTACCCAGTGAAACCAACCCCATTAACAACCTTTTCGGAGGAGAATTACTCGCCCGAATGGACCGTGCGGCCAGCATTACGGCAAGGAGGCACAGCCGAAAGGTAGCTGTAACCGCTTCCGTAAACCACGTTGCCTTCAACCGGGCGATTCCACTCGGTAGCGTTGTTACAGTAGAAGCCAGTATTTCGCGGGCCTTCAAAACCTCTATGGAAATTTTTATCGATGTCTGGACAGAAGACCGGTTTAGCGGGGAACGCACCAAGGCCAATGAAGCCATTTACACCTTTGTGGCCGTGGATGACATTGGTATTCCGACTGAGGTCCCCCCGGTGGCTCCGGAAACCGAACTCGAACAACTCCGTTTTGAAGCGGCCCTGAGGCGCAAGCAACTAAGTCTTGTTTTGGCAGGAAAGATGAAACCGCATGACGCTACGGAGTTGAAGGCGCTCTTTAATGATTAATTTATATCACAATCGGTATATCCACTCTTCCGGATTTAAACGATTCGCGTCCTGATATAAATAAAACTTCAGTTGTGTCAGGCCGTTAGACCTGTTGGTATATATTTTGCCCAACGCATCTTTAACCTTTACCTTGTCGCCTTTTTTAACATAGAGTTCGGCCAGATTGTAATAGGTGCTGATGAAGTTTCCATGCTTCAATTGAACTCCCTTGTTCCCTCCGGGAACAGCCAGTACGGCGATTACTTCGCCCTCGAAAACGGCCCGGGCATCAGATCCCTCATCTGCTGCAATAATAACGCCATTGCTTTGATGCTTTATTCCGGGGTATACAGCATCTGCGTATACCCCATAACCCTGTTTCTTGACTCCCTTTTCCACCGGCCAGATGAGCCGGCCTTTGTTGGCTGAAAAATTATTAGCAACCAGTGTCGCCTCCGGGGTTAACGCAAATTTACCGGGAGTTGCGGTCCGGGTGCCACTTTCACGGTTAGAGGCTGCTATGGCCGAACGAATCAAGTTCTCGATTTGACGCTCAATAGCACGCGCTTCTTTCCGTTTTTTATCTATTTCTGAGGCATAGGCGCTCTCATTTTGCCGAATTGTCCTTAAAAGTGATTGTTGGGATTGTACCTGATCCGTCAATTCGTTCTTAGTGCGCCGATTCTGGGCAATCAGCAGTTCTTTCTCTTTGCGCTGACGGGTTAAATCAGTATTGAGCACACTGAGCGCTTCGGTTTTTACAACAATTTCCTCCCCCTGTTTCTTTCGGAACTGGGTATACTGCTTCATATACTGCAATCGCTTAAATGCCTGAAAAAAACTCGTCGATGACATCAGAAAGAGCAAGCGGTTTTGTTGGGACCGGTTTTCGTATGATTTGCGGATCATTTGGGCATAATCCCCTTTCAAGGTCTCCAGATCTGACCTCAACTTGCTGATTTGCCGGATATTTGTGTTAATCTGGCGGTTGAGCAAATTAGACTGTTGGTTCGTAATACGGATGAGTTGCTGCTGCCTGTTGATTTTTTGATTCAGGGCCTCCATTTGATCAAGCACACTCCCTTTCTGTTCTCTTTGCGCAAAAAGCAGTCTGTTGATTTCCCGTATTTCGTTTTCAAGCTGTTCTTTTCGCGCTTCCAGGGCCTTCTGCTCTCCAGTCTGCCCCTGGGCGCTCTGGCCAAGACATAGTAGGAGCAGGAGTCCAAACAGGGTTCCAATATGAATTTTGCCACTCTTCACTGTAAGGCTACCGGATTAAAACCTTTCGGTATTTTATAAGGGAAGCGCAATTCCCTGTTCAATTCTACCTGTTTATAGTCTATCCCTATGCTAATCTTCGCATCGGCCTCGATCGCATCAATCTCCACGGCCTCTGGTAAAAACTGCCCCTGAACTTCCTGATAACTGGTGTAGCGCACCGCCATAATGCGTTTCATTGCCGGTTGCGCCATCTCCTGCGAGGCCATTCGGAAGTAACGGGGCTCAATTTTAATCAAAAACTTATACAGCTCCAAGGCGGTTTTGGGCTGTATTTCATACGCATCAGACGAGTGCCGAAGGTTATAGCTCCGCCCTTCCAGATCCATAAGCGACTTGCCGATGAGCAGGTTTTGTAGTTTCCTGAAGTCAACATCAGATCCGAGGATCTCACTCAAGTAGGAATAATCGCCATCAAAGTACTCGTTGCTCAATTTGTTGTAAAAAGATACTCGCCCGGGTGTTATGAGCACTTTGATCACCCCCAGGGGCGCACTCAGCCAAATGACCTCATCCTTTTTCATCCTTAGAGAAACCGTCACATGCTGAGACTCTGAACCGTCAGAATAATCAATACCCAACCGTCCGCTCAACGTCCTGAACTTAAGACCGGCGGCTTCGTGATTCCGGATGACATTTTTAATCGACAATCGCTCATCTACACTTCCTCCTCCCACGGTCCGCGTGCTCCCACATGAGCCTAAACCCAGCAGGAGAATCACCATTGTGAAAAAAATACACTTCTGTCTCACAAACCCGATTTTAGTTTATCCTCGTATTTTTTGCCCTTTTCAGGTGTCCCCAGGGCGCTATACGCCTCGATAAGGGTTCTGTAAATCTTTTGAGCGCTTGCTGAAGGCTCCAGGATAAAGCTCTCTCCTTCTTTTAATAAATCCAGTGCCTCCTCCGGTCTACCCTGTCGTAGTACCGCCAGGCCCTGACTGTAGTAAAAGTAAGGCTGCAAAGGATAAAGCTCCAGGGCTTCAGCGCTTTCACCCTCCAGTGCCTTCCAGTTCTCCGATGTGATTAGCGCCTCCATACGGGACTCCAGGGAGGCGACTGTTCGACGATCTTCCGAAGGCCCGGACCCTTTATGCTGCACCGGGCTCGCCGGTTTTTCTTTTATGGATTCCAAAACACTTATCTCCGCCTCCAACCACCGCGCTTCCTCCATGCCAGACAGGGGTGCTAGCTGGGACTTTGCCTTGTTATAAAGGCCTTCTGAGACATACCAACGCGCCAGATTCAATCGCAATGCCGGCTCCTCCAAAGGCAATTCTGAGGCAAAGGCTTCATGATTCATACTTTGTGGTTTAAGCGCCTCCATAAAGGTGTCCAGATACCAGTACTCAGAAGGGTCCGACTGTAATGCGCGCAGGGCGTATGGGGTTGCCCGCCTGTAAGCCTTAGCGAGATTCAGGATTCTCGCCAGTTCGTAGTCGACAACCGGATTGTCCGGATCGAGCTTCTTCGCCTCGAGCATCAGTGCCTCGGAGCGATCGTAATTCTCAATCCCTTTTTGCTTCAAAGCCTCAAAAAAGGCCTCCTGGAACTGGTCTGTATAGGATTCGGTGAACAGGTCTGCGCTTCCTTCCTCCTGCCCATGGGCCATTCCGGACCCTAACATCAGTAATAGCACCCAAAAATATTTTTGACCCTTCATTCTCTGTTTCACCTTGTGTTAGTGCACTCCGGTGCTCCCAAATCCCCCACTTCCACGATCGGTTTGTGAAAGCACTTCTACTTCTTCCCAATGCGCTTGTTCAAAACGGCTGATCACCATTTGGGCAATCCGCTCCCCGTGCTCAATACGCACGGGTTCATTAGATATGTTTACAAGAATTACGCCAATCTCACCTCTGTAGTCCGCATCAATGGTCCCCGGGCTATTGAGCACGCTAATTCCCTTTTTGGCGGCCAGACCACTTCTGGGCCGCACCTGGGCCTCAAAGCCCACGGGTAATTCCATATATAGCCCCGTACCGATGACGGCCCGCTCGAGAGGGGCCAGTTGAACAGGTTCCTCTAACTCCGCCCTCAGGTCCATCCCAGCCGAAGCTTCCGTTTGATATGACGGGAGTTCATTCGATGATTTATTGATTATTCTGACTTTCATTTTCCCCGGATTAATTTTATCAAAACCTCCTTTTCCAATCGGTATAACAACCCCAAAAATACTAAAAGTAAGAGCAGGCCTATGTAGAGGTTCCTGTTAAAAACATAGAAAGAAAGCACTGAAAATCCAATGGAGATCCCCATGTAGAAAAAGATCTTGCGAAGGTTATAGGGAACCGGGTAGTACTTCCTGCCCCAAAAAAAGGAGAGCAATACCATACTGGCATAGGCCGCAAGTGTAGCCCAGGCCGAAGCGAAATAGCTGTATTTTGGAATAAACACGAAGTTAATTGCAATGGTGACCACAGCGCCCAGGATGGAAATAATCGCCCCAAAACGAGTTCGGTCCGTAACCTTATACCACACGGACAAATTGTGGTAAATCCCAAGAAAAAAGCTGGCGAGCAGTATTATCGGCACAATGGCCATAGCCTCCCAATACGCCTCGTCACGAACAAAAAGCACTTTTAATACATCGGCAAAAACAACGACCCCAAGGAGGATTACACTCCCCAGGACCACAAAATAATTTGTGATCTGGGCATAGGCTTTCCTGGGGTTTTCCGATTTGGAATGGCTGAAGAAAAAAGGCTCAATCCCGAGCCGGAAGGCCGTGGCAAAGAGTGTCATAAACATCGCCAACCGGTAACAGGCAGCGTATTTTCCCATCTCAGCTTTTGCGATATCTGCCGGCAGCAACTCCGTCAGCAAATATTTGTCGAAGACTTCATTGATGGTAAACGCAATCCCGGCAATCATTACCGGTAAGCCGTATCTGAGCATGCGTTTAAAAAGGGCCCTGTCAAACTCAGGGCGCATCTTAAAGTAATTCCCGCTTAAAATCAACAGGGTGATCCCACTGGCAATCAGATTGGAAATCAGGATGTAATTCACTTCAAAATCAGGGCGGTATAAGGCTTCCCATACGCCTCCCGAATCGCCTGCAGCCAATTTTGGGAGCAGGAGTAAAAAGAACAGGTTAAACCCCAGGTTTACACAGATATTTGCAATTTTCACTATTGCATAGACTGCAGGTTGTTCGGTAGCTCTTAAGCGGGCAAAGGGAATGATCACCAGGGCGTCCAGACACAGGATGCCGATAAAATACCCCATATACCTCGGATCGATATTCAAGAGGCCGGAGAGGGGCTCCCAGAACAGTATAAAGGTTATCAGGAATAATAATGTGGAGGCTCCGACAGAAATAAGTGAGGTGGCATGCACCCGTTCTTTGTCCGGTTCTCGTGAATAAAAGCGAAAAAAGGCGGTTTCCATCCCGTAGGCCAGGAGGACATTGAAAATGGCAAACCATACAAAAACCAGGGAAACCTCTCCGTAGAGTTCCGGTGGCATGACCGCAGAATACAAGGGAAGCAACAGAAAGGAAAGCATCCTGGGCAGCACCGTGGCAAGGCCATAAATGAATGTCTGCTTGAAGAGTTTCCTGAAAAGCTTCAACTAGGAGGGCGTTAGATCTTTATCTAAATTAGGCATTTAGAAATAGCCTGCAAAGTTAGTTCTTTGTCCTTCCGGGGGAAATCCGACCTTGTTTCTCGATGACACCACTGATCTTATAATACCGCTTTTCTGAAACCTTCCCCTCGAAATACGATATTACAGCTTCGTCCGTGCCCAGGTCAAAAGGAAAAGCTTTACCCGGAGTTAAGGGTTTTGGAGGTTGGTTCCCGACCTCCCGGCGCCCATCCGCATGCATAATCATATCGGATTCAGGCTTGTTTTCAATAAATGTGGCCATAATTGTGAAACCCGTTTCTGTTTCCTGTGACTCTGCCTTCATCACCCTCCCCCTGAAATAAAGTGAGTCCAGCGTGATCGCCGAGGGATTTATGGGGTTCCAGCGGGCCTCAAACCGCATCTGGGCCCCACTTTCCTCCCTTCCGCCAACCCAATACTCCACCGTGGGTCTTTCGACCGTAAACGGGGCTTCTGATTGTATTTTTGGTTGTGAACTGCAGCTCATCAGGCCCATAAATGAAAGTAAGAGTCCAAAGTAGAAAGAGGTTTTCATAAATCAAAAATTTCTCAGTGTTCGTAAAGATACCTTTCCAAAATTGATGCCAAACCAGAAAAGGCCCCTTTGTTGTCGCAAAATCGGCCCAAACTCCGGATGCACAACAAAAAACCCCGGCCTGGGCCGGGGTTTTGTATATATCAATTGAGAGAATTTAGTTGTTAAGGGCTTCAGCACCCCCTACAATCTCGAGGATCTCATTGGTAATCGCGGCTTGCCTGGCCTTGTTATAGGTAAGGGTGAGCTGGTCTTTTAAATCTCCGGCATTATCAGTGGCTTTGTGCATAGCGGTCATCCGTGCTCCGTGTTCCCCCGCATATGAATCCCGTATCGCCTTAAACAATTGTGTTTTCAGGGATTTAGGGATGAGTTGCTCTACGATTTCCGCTTCAGAGGGTTCAAAGATATAATCCGCCGTCCCCTTCTGTTGGGAAGCTTCCTGAGTCGCTTCTATCGGGAGGAATTGCTCCGTGATCACGATCTGGGTCGCCGCATTCTTAAAGCGGTTGTATACGAGTAAAATACGGTCGTAACGACCTTCGGTAAAATGTGCCATCAGGCTTTCCGCTATAGGGGTAACCTCATCAAAAGTGAGATTGTCAAATACGTCATTGTGATTCGAAATAACCGTATGCCGTTTGCTGAGTAAATCGTCTGCCTTCTTCCCTATGGTGACAAAATCTACCTGTTTGTTTCCATATTCTCCCTGCAAAAGGGAAACACTCTGTTTAACAATATTCGAGTTAAACGCCCCACAAAGCCCCCGGTTGGAGCTTACAGAGACGATCAGAACTTTTTCAACCTTCCGAACATGGGCATAAGCGCTGGCCGTATCCACGTCCAGATTTGCACTGAGGTCACGAAGTAATTCCGACAACTTATTCGAATAGGGGCGCATGGCCGTAATCGCATCCTGAGCTTTCTTCAACTTTGCAGCAGATACCATTTTCATGGCGCTGGTAATCTGCATGGTCGAAGAGACCGACGCGATACGATTTCGTATTTCCTTTAAATTTGCCATAGTTCCGTCTGTCGTTTCCTAGGCCTTATACTTGGCCGCAAGATCCTTACACACCGCCATCAAGGTATCGGTGATTTCATCGGTGAGTTTCCCCTGCTTTAATAAATCCAGCACATCCCGGTGCTTGGCATTCAGGAATTCGAGATAATCACGTTCAAATTCTTTCACCTTCTCTACAGGAACATCCCGCAGTAAATTCTTGGAGCCTGCGTAAATAATAGCGACCTGATCTTCTACAGTAAAAGGATCGTTTTGAGCTTGTTTGAGAATTTCAACATTTCGTCTCCCCTTCTCAATTACATTGAGTGTTGCAGCATCCAGATCAGAGCCAAATTTTGAAAAGGCTTCCAATTCGCGGAACTGGGCCTGGTCGAGTTTCAGGGTTCCCGCAACCTTCTTCATCGACTTGATCTGAGCGGATCCACCAACCCGGGAAACCGAAATACCCACATTAATGGCCGGCCGCACCCCCTGGTTAAAGAGGTCCTGCTCTAAAAATATTTGTCCGTCCGTAATCGAAATTACGTTCGTCGGGATATAGGCAGAAACATCTCCCGCCTGAGTTTCAATAATAGGTAATGCTGTTAGAGACCCTCCACCCTTTACCCGATCTTTAAGGCTGTCGGGGAGGTCATTCATTTTTTGGGCAATCCCATTGTCATCAATAACTTTGGCTGCGCGCTCCAGAAGACGGGAGTGAAGGTAAAATACATCCCCGGGATAGGCTTCCCGCCCCGGTGGGCGTCTGAGCAGCAGGGAGACCTCCCGATAGGCTACTGCCTGCTTGGAGAGATCATCGTAAATAATCAGGGCCGGACGCCCGGTGTCCCGGAAGTACTCCCCGATTGCCGCCCCTGCAAAAGGAGCGTAAACCTGCATAGGTGCAGGATCGGATGCATTGGCGGCTACAATGGTGGTATAGGCCAGAGCCCCTTTATCTTCAAGTGTCTTGGCGATGGCGGCTACTGTTGACGCTTTTTGCCCGATAGCTACGTAGATACAATATACGGGCTCTCCTGCATCGTAGAACTCCTTCTGGTTGATGATCGTATCAATACACACGGTGGTCTTCCCCGTCTGACGATCCCCGATCACGAGCTCCCGCTGCCCCCGACCAATAGGAATCATGGCATCAATGGCTTTAACTCCGGTTTGAAGGGGCTCGTTTACGGGCTGTCTGAAGATGACCCCTGGGGCTTTCCGCTCCAGTGGCATTTCAAATAAATCTCCGGTAATAGCACCTTTCCCGTCGATAGGTGTTCCAAGGCTGTCTACCACACGGCCGACGATGCCTTCCCCTACATCGATAGAAGCGATACGCTGTGTCCTTTTAACGGTAGCTCCTTCGACAATTTGTCTGGAAGGCCCTAAAAGAACAACCCCAACGTTATCTTCTTCCAGGTTCAGTACAATTCCCTCCAGGCCCCCGTCAAAAGACACGAGCTCCCCGTACTGTGCATTGGAAAGACCGTAGACGCGGGCGATTCCATCTCCAACCTGGAGTACAGTTCCCACCTCGTCCAGGGTAGCGGTTGCTTCAAATCCTGATAACTGCTTCTTTAAAATTGCTGAGACCTCAGCGGCTTTAATTCCTGCCATGTTCAATAGGTATAAATACCGAATCCGTTTTATGGGATTCGATGTATCCGTTTATATACTTAATAGTTTTCGTTCTAATTTTTCGAGCTTTCCGGACAAGCTGGCATTGTATTCCAAATCCCCTACCCGCAAAATAAATCCCCCGATCAAATCCGTATCGATTTGGTTTTCAAGGGTTACTTCCTTTCCGCTGATTTCCTGAAGCTTCTTCAGGAGTTTGGTTTCCAGGGATTTGTTGAGGGGCACTGCGGTGACCACTGTGGCGACCTCGTGTCCCTGCATTTGTTCAAAGAGGGCGATAAACTGCTCAGCGATTCCTTCTAAAATATCTATCCTCTTGTTGGTGGCAAGCAAGTTGAACAGCTCCATGGTCAGCGGTTGCGACCCCTTGAAAAGGGCCTTGAGGGCATTTTTCTTATCAATACCTGTCAGGGTTGGGTTGTGAAGCACATCTCTCAATGACTCGTTTTCCTGAATCGTATCGAGGATAAGGCGCATGTCCTTTTCCATACCGACCACCTGGCCCTGTTCTACGGCGAGGTCCATAAGCGCCTTGGCATACCGATATGAGGCTCGATGTTCGCTCATCGCTTATTTCAATTTGATTTCATCCACCAGTTGATCCACCAGTTTCAATTGCTTTTCCTTATTCTCAAGCTGATGCTGGAGCACCTTTTCGGCAATCTCTACAGACAGGGTAGCCATCTGGGTTTTTATATCTGCAATAGCGGCCTTTTTCTCCCCTTCTATACTCAACTGCGCCTGCTTGATAATCTTATCTCCTTCCTCCTGAGCCAGGATTTTGGCATCAGCCACCATTTTTTCCCGAATCTCCCGGGCCTCTTTAAGCATGGCTTCGCGCTCTGCACGCGCTTCCTGAAGCAACCTGTCATTGTCTGCAGACACATTCTGCATTTCTTTCTTGGCATCCTCAGCGGCAGCGAGAGCATCCTTTATGCCCTCTTCCCGCTCAGAAACAGCCCTCAAAATAGGCTTCCAGGCAAATTTCCAGAGTAAAAGTAAAAGCAGGACAAACAGAATGATCTGCCAAAAGAAAAGTCCTATTGAAAATTCGTTTATTAATTTTTCCATGGTTTCCCGAGGTTTTATGTTCTTCCATAAAGCCCGGCAATCCATACCAACCGTATGGATTGCCTGAGCATTCTGTAGGTCTTAGCCAGCAAAAATTGCGGCGAAACCAATTCCTTCGATAAGGGCAGCTGCGATCAACATCGCAGTCTGAATCTTACCATAGGCTTCAGGCTGACGGGCAATGGCATCCATTGCACGACCTCCGATCATTCCGATACCGATCCCGGCACCGATTACAGCAAGGCCTGCACCTATTACACTTGGAATCTCCATAAAACAAGTATTAAAAAATTAAACAATACAACTCAAAACACTAAAGGTGCTCCAACACAGGCTCTTCATGATCGTGATCGTGCTCTTCAGCGGCAAAACCGAAATAAAGGGCAGATAACATCGTGAAAATATAAGCCTGCAATAGTGCAACTAAAATTTCTATGAGGGATATGGCGAAACTCAGGCCAAAAGACAACGGCCCGCCCACCCAACTTTTAAAAATAAAAATCAGCCCGATCAGACTCATAAGCACAACGTGCCCTGCCGTCATGTTGGCATAAAGACGTATCAACAGCGCAAAGGGCTTGATAAAAATCCCCAAAATCTCAATCGGGACAAGGATAATGTAAATGATCATTTTTCCATACCAGGGCATCCCATCCCCAAGCGGGTCAAAAATATGTTTCCAGTAGTCCCTGGTCCCTGTAAAATTGGTCATTAAAAACACGATCATCGCCAGGGCTGTGGTAACCGCAATATTACCGGTAACGTTTACCCCCAGAGGAGTCAGGCCAAACATATTGAGGAACCAGATAAAGAAAAATACGGTCAATAGAAAGGGCATATACCGGCTGTACTTTTTCTCCCCGATGTTCGGTATAGCAATGTCGTCCCGAATATACAGGACGATGGGCTCGAAAAACTTGGCGACTCCGGTGGGAACTCCCCCACTTTTTTCGTACTTCCGCGCCATGCTTGTAAACAACCACAACATGAGCAGCCCCGTGACCAGCATCATCACGACATTCTTGGTGATCGAAAAGTCCAGGGGTTTGGTATTGGTGGGATGATCCTCACCATCGTAGACAATGGTGCCTTCTGAATCTGTTTTATAAATCTTGCTGTGGTAGAGCTTGTAGTAATTGCCATCGACTTCTGCCACCGTTTCCCCGTGGTGAAAAAGGGAAGATGAAAAAACCTTTAGGCCGTCATCCCAGAGGATCACCGGCAGTGGGAAGCCCCAGTGCACTTTGTTCCCCTGATCATCGGTGTAAGAGGCGATGGAGAAATCATGGGAGTCCTTAAGGTGGTGTTCGATGTATTCTTTGATTTCCGCCTTGGTCGCGGCAGGTCCACCGGACTCTGAAGGGGTCTCTTTGGCGAACAAAACCGGTCCTAAACATAAGAAGAAAACTCCGACCAGGAAATTACTCACAAAGGAACTTCGCATAACACTCGAATCTAAGGGTCTCTAAAAATCGGTGCAAATGTAAGCTATTCCCCGAAAAAGAAAAAAGCATTTACGCTTTATTTTGACCCCTCGAAAGCCCTGTCATCCGGGGTTTTCCTTTTCGAGATTTTTAAGTAAAACAGCCGTAAAATAAGTCTCTATAACCAGGGCGAGAAAGTAGGGGACAAAAAAACTTAAAAATTCACTTTGGCTCATCACCTCGTCTTGCCTGAAGGAGGGATAGAAAAAAATAAAGAAGAGCAGGAACTTCAAAAAACTTCCCGCAATAAAGAGGAAACCCAGTTGGGTCTTCATCTTATGGCGTAGACTGTGGATAAATACCACGATGCCAAAAGCGAGCACTAAATTGGTCAGATAGCTCCAAACTATCATGTCCCCGAAAGGACTCAATGCATAGGAAGTACGAAGCGAGGCGTGAATCCCAAAAGAAATGCTGAGAATGAGGATCAACAGGATCAGACAGCGCCCCAGGAAAGTGATGTTATTCATTTAGGAGTTGAATCTTTTAAGCTGCCGCAGGACTACCCACAGCGAAATCCCCACCCCGAGAATGGTGCATACAGCCGTCAGGACTTGTTTTTCGTTTTGGTAATGGGCATCCAGCCATATACCTGCCTGTGCAGCCAAATAAATGATAACTCCCATCTGAATGGCAATTCCAGAGAGTTCAACTGCGCGTCTTAGTTGGGATTTTTCCTTTTTTTTATCCGGTGGTTTTGGCATTTTCCGTGGGTTGTTTCACAGCGGAAGAAGCAGATCCCTTGAAATCAGAAGGCCTGGATGGGTTGCCGTTCAGCCCATTCTTTCCACTCATACTGCAGGAGGCGTTAAAGGTTGCTCCGGGTTCCACAGACAATTTAGCCACGGTGACTGTACCTTCAATGACTGCAGAACTCTTTAAAGATAGCAGATCTGAAACAAGAAGTTCCCCATTAAAATTTCCCTCAATGTCTGCATTTACGCATTCGACCTTTCCATGGATATACCCCCCCTTGCCGATGACAACTTTCCCTGAGGTTTTTACATTCCCGTCGAGTTTTCCATCAATTCGGAAATCGGCTTCAGAAATAATATCGCCTTTAATTTTTGTGTTTTTTTCAATACGATTGGGTTGACCTCCTGCTTCGTTCATAGTTTTAGGTTTTTTGTTTTCGGAAAACATGGTTCATTGTGATTTTGGGGTTTGTAATTGGTTGCGGTAATCGGCCAGATTTTTATGGACCTGAACCACTTTATAATTGTCAGATAAAATTACGAAATTCTCGTTGGAGATCTTGTAATTCTTGTTGTTTTTGAGAAGCTCAACATATCCGAGGGCATAGCTTTGGGACGGGAAGCCGTGAACTACGATAAACTCGGTTTGCAGATCGTAAATATCCCTGGAAACCGAATAGTCGTACATAAGGTCTTTTATGGATTTATCCAGGCGTTTTTTGAGCTCTAAGGCCTTGTCATGCTGCGTCCGGCTAAATGGAAAAACGACCTTCCAGTTTGAGGTTCCTTCCGCAGTAGTAACTTCAGAAAAATCGGTGCTTTCAAGCTTGGGGATCTGTTCTTCCACCAGGACCTGCGCCTTTTTACCTTCAGTTGTGTTCGGGTAATTCAGGGCGATGTAATTGAGCGCCTCCCTGAATTGATTAAAACCCTGTAAACGTCCAATAGCATTGGCTTTGAGCAACTCCAGCTTGGGGACTATGGGCTCTCCTGTGAACTGTTCAATAGCCTCTTCGGTTCCAGTAATTACTTCCAGGTATTCCTGGGCCTTAAATGCGGTATAAAGTTCAGCATACCGCACCTCCTGGGTATTCTGCCGGGATGTTAAAGCTGCTTCGGGATTTGTGAGAATCGCAGCATATCGGGATTCGGGATGGTTCTCGATAATATCAAATTTCATCGGTTCCTGCAACGGACTCCCCTCCTCCTCATAAATTTTGTACAAATTGTATTTGGATGGTAAAATAAGTCGCTCCTCCGGATCTGAATCCAGGACCGCTTCAAGGCGGGCTGCGGCAAGCATTGGCTCTTTGAATTTTTCCTTATAAATTAGGCCCAACTGGTAATTGGCAAAGTTGCGTTCCTTTTGCAGGCTGTCAATGACTGCGGGGTCTTCAGGGACCTGGTCCAGATAATAATCCAAAGAAAACTTCTCAGAATCCAGAAGTGTATTTTCACCGCCTTGAGCAACCGCATCCTCATCTGCTGTGACCTCTGACAAAATCCTGGATTTTCTGCTCCACCGCCAGTTATCCTCCAGTTCCCGATCTCCCCACCGCTGGCGAAATTCATTCTTTCCATAGCCCAGGCTGGTGACGTTGTAGAAGTAAAACTTCCCTTGATTCTCCTGACCGCCCTGGCTTTGACTAAAAGCCTGTAAGCCTGTCCGGGTCTGCTGCTCCTTTTTAAGTTCCTCGGCCTCTGCCTCCACCTTTAAGGAATCGATATAGGTTTGAAAATATATTCCTCTCTCCACGGGCGTCATGGCAGTGAGGTTCAATACACTGTCCGAGTACCGGACCACAGCCTCATATGCGATCACATCGTCCAGGTTCTCCCTTTTCTTGGATACTCTGCGAAAGGCCCGGCTGTTCTCAGGGACATTCATCAATACGCTGTCGTAATAGGCCCCGGCGCTTTTGTAATTGTTCTGGTCAAAATAGTACTCGGCAAGGTCGGTATAGTTGAGTGTATTGAGGTGGGGCTCATCCTGGCTGGCCCTAAGCGATTTGTTGTAATAGTCCAGGGCCGCCCCCTCCGCCTCAATCTTGTGATAGTATACCGCGAGACTTCTGTATATTTTATCCAGGAAAGGCCGGTTCTCCCGATTTTGTTCAAGATCGGTCAGATACTCCCGGACCTCATCCCTGTTTTCAGGGGTGATCTCTATATTCCCAATCTTCTGGAGTTGAGCGTTAACCAGATAGACCCTGGGGATTTTTCGATTCAGGGCGATGACTTTGTCAAAAGCCATATCTGCACTGTCGGGATACTGCAGGCGATTGAACAACTGTCCAATAATAAAATAATAGCGTCCTTTTTCTTCTGTTTTCCCGGTATATGCAGCTGCTATTTTCATTTGCTGCACCGCCGTGTCCAGGGCTTGCAGGTTGATGTATGCCTGAGCGGCTACAGCCCGAGCATCCGCGTAATCCTGGTCAGATAAAACATCGTATTTGAAAAGGGTATTCAGGTTCTTCAGCGCCAACTCATCGTACCCGAGGCGGAGATTGGTCTTTTCACGCCAGATGCGCGCTACATTCAGCTTGTTGCTCTTTTCGTATTTTCTAAGCACATAGTTAAAAGCTTCAAGAGCGGGAATGTACCGCTGGTCAAAGTACCGCGCTTTTCCCAGGAGCAGGAATGCCTCATCGGTCTGCGGGTTTCGCTCCTGCCCCCCGACCTCCATGCTGTGTTTTTGAATCGCCTTAGTCGCTTTTTCCTCAGCGAGCAGAAAATTGGGGTTGTTATCTTCGGAATCCAAACGGATCTCCTCGGAAACCTGCATGCGTTCTACAGGTAATATTTCCCAGTAATTGTCCCGATATGAATTGTTGAGGGTCTCCCGCCCTTCTTCGAAGGCCAGGCCCCCGTTGTAAAGCACGTTGTACCGGGTATTCAGGGCATGCCAGTTGCGGTTGACGAAGGCGTCTTTTTTGGTGCTGCACGCCCCTAAGAAAAGAACTAACCCCCCGATAGAAAGAAAAAAAAGATGACGAAGCTTCAAAATTCCCGGATTCCTGTATGATATCTAAACTGCAAAACGCCCGGTTTAGTATGGCCAGACCATTGAAATTACAGCCGTTTCCGAGAAAGGCGGTACCCCTGAATTCACATCCCGGCTTTTATGACTTGTTGCCTTCTCCTGCTTAAGGGGGTGAAGGTCTATCCGGCGAAGAACGCCTCCAGTTCCCTCAGCGTCTCCGGGGAGGTTTGAATATCCTTGACGATTTCCCCTTTATCAAGCACTACAATACGCTCGCACACTTCGGTGACATGTACGAGGTCATGACTGGAAATCAGGGCAGTAACCTCGCGGTTCTGGGTGAGTTCCCTGATAATCCCCTTTAAGCGAATCTGGGTAGTGGGGTCCAGGTTGGCAAAAGGCTCATCGAGGATAACCACCTCCGGGTTGCCGATAAAGGTAGCCGTAATTCCAACTTTCTTCTGATTCCCCTTGGACAGGTCGCGCAGGTATTTTTTCTGGTTGAGGATTTCCCCATGAAAGAAATCTTCAAAACTTGCCATCAGGGCATCCACATCAGATCTCGACTGCCCCCTCAATTCGCCGATGAAATAGAAGTACTCCTCCGGGGTGAGGTAGCCAATGAGGAAGCTCTCATCGATAAAGGCTGCTGTAAAAGGTTTCCACGCCTCACTGTGCTGTACTTCAACTCCATTGTTGAGTATCCCGCCTGTTGAGGGTTGAATCAGGTCCAGCAGCAGGCTGAAAAAGGTGGTTTTTCCCGCTCCATTATTCCCGACCAGGCCAAAACTCTCCCCTTTCGGAATTTCAAGCTGGGGCAGATTGAGAACGGTCTGGGCTCCGTATTTTTTAGTGAGTTCTGAAACAATTATCATGATGTCTTCTTGATTTTAGGCTGCCTTTTCGCGATAGGCGGAAAGGGTTTTATATTTCTCTTTTTTATAGACTTTTTCAATTTGTTTAAAGGCCAGATCCTTAAAGGCAAATCCGATGACGCCGGCCAAAGCAACCATCAAATAACCGGCTGTTTCATTGAAAAAGAAGTCCCCGATCCAAAAAAGAACGAGTGGAAGAACCAGTTTGGGGATCGTGAGAAGGAGTGTTTTTCCATTAAACGCCTGCTTATCTCCAAAGGCCTTTTTATTGGTAGTCAGGTCGATAGGCGTCTTAACGTAGGCTCCGCCCCACAAAACGAGATAGGAGTTAACCCCTATATTGTAGACCGCCCCAACCAAAACAGCCAGGTAGGTCTTCCACCCGAAATACATATAGAAGACGGCCAATAAAGTACTTAGGACGGTGGCAATGATGATCAGGTACCACTTAGAGCTCAAATACTCCTTGTATTGAATATTTTGACTCATCATCAGTGGGTAGTAGGAGCTGTCCCAACTGGGCACGTATTGCCCAAAGGTGAACAAAAAGCCCCCTGAAACAAAAATACCGGCAAATACAAAGACTATGGGGTAGGAATCGTAGGTCCCCGAAAAGAAAATAAGCCCATAAAATAAAAACAGGAAGCTGACAATTACCGTGGTCCTGGATCGTTTATTGCGACGAATGAGTTTGATGTCGTTTTTGAGAAAGGTGCCCAGGTTACCAAATCGGTTTAACCAGGCGTAGTCCTCTGTCTTGCCTTCCTGTTTTTTCAGGGCAAGACCCGCATCGAGATACATATGTGATCTGAAGTACCTGAAAGAAGCCCACAAGACCAGCACCAGAAGCGCCCAGGGAATTACGGCGGTCCAGGGGGTGTCGTAAAAAGCGTCGAATATCGGAGCGGTATACAGCGTGATATCGAACCATCCATAGTACTGGGAAATGCCAAGGACGGCAAGGATGACCACTAAAGGGTAGAAAATACGGTCCTGGTTATTGACCAGGATATTCAGGAAATTATTCACAAAAAACAAGGCCATCATCCCCAGGTGCCACCCGACGACCTGCATGGGTGCGTAATCCTTGGTAATCAGGACTATTGAAAAGGGAATGAAGAAAAAAGCATGGGACCAGTTGAAAAAAGAAAGTGCGGTCTTACCCAGGGAATACCAGACTACGGAATCCTTTTTTATCGGCAGGTAGAGCAATGGCCTGATATTGGTGACCGGCATCTTCTGCAACATGTACCGCGCATAGAGGTCCATAACCAGGTAATAAATCATAAATCTGTTGACCACACGCAAGGGGTCTCCCAGCCCGGCCTTTTCGATTATAAAATAGGCCCCGATCCCCAGGGAGAGGAATACCACAATAAAGTAAAGCAGTGCAAAGATCGTCAGGATCTTAAAAACCAGGTTGGTGGCAAAAGAAGAAGACCTGAAAAAAGACTTCCACTCCAGGTTAAAAAAGCGTTTAAACATGGACATTTTTGGTTTAGCTATTCATTAGTGTTGTCTGTCCGGAATTTGTTACAAACCCGTTAAAAGTATAGAAACCGCAGGTTTTCTTAGACCTGCTTTGCTTAATTTTGCAAAAAATTATAATTAATGCACCAGTTTTATCCCCTAGTCGTATCAGAGATAACGCCACTAACCCCAAATGCCGTCGACATCAGCTTTGAAATTCCAGAATCCCTGAAAGAGGCTTTTGCATTCGAATCCGGGCAATACATCACCATTAAACACTCTATTGACGGTGTCGAAATCAGAAGGGCGTATTCCCTGTCGTCTAAACCGGGAGAAAACAAAGTTACAATAGGTGTAAAAAAAGTTCCGGGCGGTACATTTTCTGTATTCGCAAACCAGACATTGAAAAAAGGGGATGTTCTTGAAGTGATGCCCCCTCAGGGTCGCTTTGTATTTACCGCTGACGGTGAACCACGGGATATCGTAGCTTTTGCGGCAGGAAGTGGTATAACTCCTATAATGAGTATTGTTCAAACGGCTCTGGACTCCAATACTGAAAACAAGGTGGTTCTGGTTTACGGGAACAGGAGTCGGGAAGAAGCTATGTATTTCGATTCCCTCCAGGAATTGAAAGAAAAATATAATGATCGGTTTTTTGTTTATTATATCTTCAGCCGGAACCAGGAAGAAGAATGCCTGTTCGGAAGAATTGACAAAAGCACCGTGAACTATATTACCCGAAATAAACACAAATCCATCTCCCCGGACACTTTCTATCTATGTGGGCCCCTCGCCATGATAGAAACCGTAACTGAAGCCCTGAGGGAAAACGGTATTTCTGAAAACAACATTCAGCGCGAACTCTTCACGGAGCCCGAGTCCGAGGCTCCGGACGATGCAGAGACCTCCGGTAAAACGCATCTTGAAGTTACATTGGACGATTCGGTGCATACCCTGGAAATCGATCGGAAGAATATCGTTCTCGACACGCTGATCAAGGCTAAGATTGATGCGCCATACAGTTGTCAGGGTGGGGTTTGCAGCACTTGTATCGCACGGGTTACCGAAGGCAGGGCCTCGATGGTCAAAAATCAAATCCTAACTGAAAGTGAACTCGCCGAAGGCTTTATTCTCACCTGTCAGGCACATGCAGAATCCGCGGTTTTAAAAATCGACTACGACGACATCTGATTACAACTGATTTCCAATCCCATCCGGAAATCATATATAGTGATCATTCCCGAAAAGACGACACTTTGTCGAATAGAATTCCTGTAGGGCAGTCTTGAGAATTGCTTGTGAATATTTTTCTTTTCATTAGGTCTGGCGGGGCAGTGGCCTTTTGGGATTGGGAAATTTCTGTTAAAATTCAGGTTTTAGAGGGGTTCCATTTTGAGACATGCCTTTTTGCTTGTAATTTGTTATCTCAAATCCCATCTACTCGCTCTTGTCGACCCGAACTTCCGCCATTTTACTTTTTGCCCGCAGCGCCCATTTGGATGCGAGAGATAAGGGGTTGTCCGGAGGGGAACGCTTTATAGCGGAACTCACGACTCAAACGAAGTTAAAAGCACGGCGCACCGGTTTACCGGTTTTTCATATAGACGAAAAATCTCAGGTGGGTACTACCTTCGGGGAACGCCTGGGCAACGCCATGAAGTCCGTTTATGACCAGGGGGTAGAACACCTTTTGGTTATTGGGAATGACAGTCCCGATCTTCAGACCGAGACACTTTTAGAGGCTGCTGCCCAGCTCGAAGGCGGAAAAACTGTATTCGGCCCCACTCCAGACGGTGGCACCTACCTAATTGGGATAAGCCGGGAACGTTTTGATTATGAGACATTTATACGTCTCCCCTGGCAGGGAAAAAACCTGTTG
>CAZEQO010000019.1:21442-28666 GCA_964514365.1 uncultured Robiginitalea sp.
GGCATCGGCTACGCCTGCGCGAAGGGGCTGGCCGCCCGCGGCTGGCACGTGGTGGCATCGGCACGCAAGCAAACCGACCTGGAACGCCTGCGGGCCGAGGGGTTGGACGCGGTGCACCTGGATCTGGACGACTCGGAAGACTGCAAGGATTGGCTCACTCCATCCCTGTTTATTTCTTCCCGCCTGTATCAATTGGTTTTGAGTTTTCTCTCTGTAAGACCCATTCTGCAGCAGGTATGGGATGATTCGGTTTTCGACCTTCATTTCTCTACCCCCTTTAACAAAGGCTCTCCTTACTAAGCACACTGTACATTTATGCTTAAAAGGGATCCCATAGATCCCTTTAACGCATTGGACGTCTCATAGGCGACCCACAATCAATAATCATTCACATTTAATAAATAAAAATATGGCATCAGAATATTATAATCCCGCGGACCTCAGAAAATTTGGCAAGATTACCGAATGGAGTGAAGCTTTAGGCGAAAAATTCTTCGATTACTACGGAAAGGTATTTGAAGAAGGCGCCCTCAGTGCCCGTGAAAAATCACTAATCGCCCTGGCAGTGGCACACGTTGTAAAATGTCCTTACTGTATAGACGCTTATACAAAAGATGGCCTTGAACGGGGAATAACCCGGGAAGAAATGATGGAAGCCGTGCACGCCGGGGCCGCAATCGAAAGCGGAGCCACCCTGGTTCATGGGGTTCAAATGATGAATAAATACGAAAAACTCTCAATGTAGGCTGGAGCCACAATTTATTGGAAGTTTAAAAAACAAAACAATGGCCACTAAGTCACTAAAAGCCAGGGAAAAAGACCTGGCCAACACGAACAGACAGATGGAAATTCTGAACGGATCCTTATTTGAATCCGGAGAGCTCCCTTTCTTTCGGGATAAGCTGTCAGCATCCGGGTATGGGGCCTTACGCCCCCGTGCTTTGGAAATACTTCAGATCAACGTAGGTTATATGTGTAATCAGGTGTGCGAGCACTGTCATGTAGATGCTGGCCCGGATCGAAAAGAAATCATGACCCGGGAGACTATGGAGGAATGCCTGGAAGTCATTAGGACAACAGGGGCCCACACCCTTGATCTTACCGGGGGCGCCCCGGAGATGAATCCAAATTTCCGGTGGTTTGTGGAACAAGCGGCTGAGGCGGGGATCCGGGATTTTATAGTCCGTTCCAACCTTACCATAATCCGGGCGAATAAAAAATACTTCGACCTCCCCGGGTTTTTTGCAAAACACGGTGTACACGTCGTTTCATCACTGCCCCATTACACCCGTGGTAAAACGGACAAACAAAGAGGGGACGGGGTCTTTGACAAATCTATCAAGGCACTTCAGGAACTAAATAGAGTGGGCTACGGTATGCCTGGAAGTGCACTTAAACTCGATTTGGTTTACAACCCGTCAGGGGCCTTTCTCCCCGGGGATCAGCAAGCATTAGAACGCGATTTTAAAAAGGCACTCAAAGAGGACTTCGGTATTGAGTTTAATGCTTTATTTACGATTACAAACCTTCCGATTGCCCGTTTCCTCGACTACCTCATCGCATCAGAAAACTATGAGGAGTATATGACTGCTCTTGTAGATGCTTACAATCCTGAGGCGGTCAATAATGTAATGTGTACCAATACCATTTCTGTGAGCTGGGATGGCTGGCTCTACGACTGTGATTTCAATCAGATGCTCGGACTAAAGGTGAAGAACAGCATACAACACATCAGGGATTTTCAGGAAAACCTACTGGAAAATCGGGAGATTGTCATCTCCCAACACTGTTATGGATGCACAGCGGGTGCCGGGAGCAGTTGCCAGGGGGCGGTAACCTGAATACTCCTGAGTTTTTACCTGAAATAAGGAAAAAAATGCTTTCACGGGACCAGGGTTAGACAAACCGGGGAGTCTGTTGCAGACATGGCAGATGCTTGTTCAATTTAATTTATTGCGTTTTATCGGTGTTTTTTGCGTTTCGTCGATGTTTTTACCACTTCACCCGATTTAAAAAGTTAGGATAAAGCGACCGGCAGGTTTGTTTTAACCAAATCCCACATTATGGAAAAAAATTTGAAAAGTCGGGCAACTGTCAACCGAATGCAACAAAAAGGGCTCGAGTTATTTTATCAAAAGGGCTATTACAAGACCAGCCTTGACGATATTCTCAAGGCCCTGGAGCTCTCAAAGGGGGCCTTCTACCACCATTTCCAGTCCAAAGAAGATTTTATGATCAGTATCGTACAACATTTGTTGTTCCGTAAAGTTTACAGCATGCTGATTGAGCCCATAGAAGGCAAGGAAAATCCTTTTCAGCATATCGAATTATGCCTGGAGAATGCCCTTGAGACAGCGGAGCACAATCCCATTGATTTTGGTTTTGTGTTGGGCAACTTTATGTCTGAATTCAACGGCAGGAACGAAAAAATCTCAAGTTACCTCAATGACATTACCAAGGTATGGGAGGCCAGTCTGGTTACAGCATTGCAAAAAGGGAAATCGGACGGGTATCTGGAGCGACATCTCGACAGTGAAGGTATAGCCACCTATATTATGGCTTCCTATTTTGGAATCCGCACCCTGATGGTCGGCGGTAATCCGAGAATGTTGCGCTATCAGTATATGCAACAGCTCCGCAGTTACTTTAAAGGTATGTCGCTGAAATCTGCATTTTAGATTTAAGACTCCTGCAGTATCTCTAAAACCCGATTATAAACACGCTTTGCAGGAATAGATTCCATAACGTTATCATAGCCTTCGGGCACTTTATTTCCATATACCGAAGTCGGTATGGCCGGATATTTTTCCCGATTGGACAATATACTGTTCGCCTCGGGCTGATTAAAAGGCGCGAAACCCGCGTAAGGATGTGTGACGCCCCAGAGCGTGAGGACCGGGAGCCCGTACATTGCGGCCAGATGTCCGTTTCCGCTGTCCATTGAAATCATGAGCCGGAGGTTGGAAATCAGTGCAAGTTCTTCGGTCAGGGGTATTTTTCCTGCAACAGAAATACAATGCGGATACGCTTCTTCCCATGAATCCAGGATATCAATTTCCCGCCGACCCCCTCCAAAGAGGTACAACCTTATATTCGGTACGGTTCCCAATAATTTGATGAGTTCCTTCATCTGAGGCTCGGGATAACACTTCCCTGCATGGGCGGCAAAGGGCGCCAGGCCCACTCTTAACAAGCCCGTCTGGGTCAACCCATCGTCAAAGCCATTCGGCCAGGCTTCCCTATTGAGGATGTCCCCCGGGCCGGGTGCTGCCTCATAACCCAGGCGTCTAAAAACTTCGGCATAGCGCTCATGTGTGCTTTTCAATGGTTTAAATCCCGACGGGTCACCAGAGGTGAGTTGCTTCTTTTCCATTCTACCCTTCCGCAGGCTTTTAAACGGTGTTCCCGAAAAAGTAAAGAAGAGTTTGAGGATTCCCGTTCTCAATACAGCATGCAGGTCTGCGACACTGTCGAAGTTTTCTCCCTTTAATTCCCGACGCAAGCGCCATAATCCTTTGAGTCCCTTGTGCACTCCTTTAGCTTCAAAAGGATGGACTTCCAGGTTATTCAATCGCTCCAAAACCGGCGAAAAGTGGGCTTTGGTTATAAACAGAAATCGCACTTCAGGGTTTAAACGCGTCACCGAAAGTAAAACGGGAACAGTCATGGCCACATCCCCCAGGGCTGAGAGTCGAATAACGAGGATGCGCTTGTTATTTCCTTTTCCCACGCAATACGGGGTTTAACTCATCGTCATTGTACATCTTCATTTGTTTATACACTTTCATGTACTTGACACCCCTTGAGATATCTTCCAGCAACTGATCAATAGCTATTGACAAATCCTGTCGTTGTTCCAGAAGGACCTGGAGTTTGCTTTGACAGGCCTCCCGATGCGCCTCGCTGGCATCTGCCCGTTGCGCTTCCTCTCGCATATGATAGATTTTCAGGGCCAGAATCGAAAGCCGGTCAATCGCCCAGGCCGGACTCTCTGTATTTATCTGGGCCCCATCCGCAATACTGACGGTCTTGTATTTATCCAGAAAATAACTGTCTATATATTCCACCAGATCGGTTCTCCGCTGGTTGCTCGCATCGATCTTTCGCTTCAATTCGAGTGCTGCGTCAGGATCGATCTGAGGATCTCTTATGAGATCTTCGTAATGCCACTGAACGGTATCAATCCAGTTTTTCCGATAGAGCAAGTGTGCGATATCATCCGTGGGATACGGGTTTTCAAAAGGTTGATCTACACGGTCTTCTATGTGGTATTTATCGATACTTTCTTCAAAAATTCCAAAGGCGAAATTGCTGAACATACTATTGTCTTTAACACAAATATACCGCTTATTTCAGTACCCATTCCAGGAAGAAAACCACAATGGAGGCAACGGTAAAGGCATACATTACTATGTTTTTAAACAAAACCCTGCGTATAGACTCCACAAAGCGCGCTGCGAATACTGCTGAAGTGAGAAAGGCAAATGCGACAGTGCTGGCAAATCGCTCTCCAGTCAAAAATGCGATTGCGATTCCGGCAATCCAGGCGATGACCAGCAGTCGGAGCTGCGTCAGACGGCCCTGTCCTGATTTTCCCTGTTTGATAAACGCTACAATACCGGCAATCGCTATCAGGAGTAAAAAGCCGGCCGTTTTTACTACTGAAAAAGTTGGGACTGACCCTATTTTTATTGGTTCCAGGGAAAAAGCAAAATGATTAAAAAGGTGTTGCGGATTTCCTGAAAGAAAAAACACCGACCAGGAGGTGAGTCCCACGGTGACAGCCGCTGCAAATGGAATGAGCCAGTAATTGATCTTCTTGGGTATATAAAAATAAATATAGATCCAGACGATCGGGATAAAAAGAAGTGTCCAGTTCACAAAAAGACTCGCCACAAAAATATACAGTGCTGCGTCAAATATTTTTTCTTTGAGATTCTTCATCGACTTCATGCTGACAAGCCTCCTTTGGGCGAGCAGGAGAAAAAATGAAGCGATCAGAACGACAGGGTCTTTGAGGAAATCCTGGAAAAGGATACAAAACTGGGCATAGAAAAACATGGCATAGGAATCTGCCGCTGTCAATTGATTTTTTTGAACGATGAAATTAACCAGAAACAACGAGAGTAAAAGGCAACATAAACCCACTATGATCCACAGGAAATTGGATGATAGGGCGAAGGCTTCGCCCTGGTGAAGTTGGGCAAGGGAAAAAAAGACAAAGACAACAGATAAAACCAGGATGTAATTTACAGGCCTTGTTTTACCGAAAAGACTTGAAATCATCGATGGTTTTCGTAAATTTGCGAGGTAAATATAGCCAGAATGAAAGCTTTTTTTGAGGGGATAGAAAATTTATTTGTAAACGGACTCTTTGCCCCGTTTGATTTTTTCAGAGAAATGCAAAACTGGTGGACGGCCAATTCCGTCAACTGGATCTTTGCAATTATCGGGGTGATTGCCCTGATTTACTGGCTGAGGCAAATTCGTTTGTTTGAGGAACGAGGTGAGGAAGATCACAGTGTGACCGCGCATTCGTATCTCTAAAAGCCCCGCTTACTTCCCGTTTGGAGACCTTACAGGTCAAAACCTATATCGGTTCGGTAATAGGCATCCCGAAATTCTATCTGTGAGACGCCCCTATACGCCTTCTGCAGGCATTCTTTAAAGTCTGCTCCAAGGGCCGTTACCGCAAGAACCCTTCCTCCACTCGTTACAACAGCTCCATTGGCGTCCAACTGTGTGCCGGCATGAAACACCATAGCTTCCTCAACGGAGTCCAGCCCGCTTATCGGATGTCCTTTCTGATAGGCTTCAGGATACCCTCCTGAGACCATCATTACGGTGGCTGCCGCTTCTTTGCGAATCTCAAGGTCTATCTGGCCCAGTGTCCCATCTGCTGTTGCTTTCAAGAGTTCGGCCAAATCCGTTTGGATCCGTGGGATTACGACTTCGGTTTCCGGATCGCCCATGCGCACATTATACTCAATGACAAACGGGTCATCCCCGACCTTAATGAGGCCGATAAATATAAATCCTGTATAAGGGATGTTTTCCTTTTTAAGGCCTTCTACGGTGGGCTTAATAATACGTGTCTCCACCTTTTCCATAAACGTGGCGTCCGCAAAACCCACAGGAGAAATGGCCCCCATGCCACCGGTATTCAAACCTGTGTCTCCTTCTCCTATTCGCTTGTAGTCTTTGGCTGTGGGTAAGATTTTGTAGTCTTTCCCATCGGTCAGCACAAAACAGCTGATTTCAATCCCGGATAAAAACGCCTCGATAACCACCCTGCTGCTGGCTGCTCCAAACTTAGCTTCTACAAGCATTTCCCGCAATGCAGACTTGGCGCTTTCGATCTCGTCGAGTATCAACACGCCTTTGCCAGCTGCCAGGCCATCTGCTTTCAACACATAAGGAGGAGGGGTCGTTTCCAGGAAACGATACGCCTCCCCGAGGTCGCTTTCCCCGAAGCTCCGGTAAGCCGCAGTGGGAATCCCGTGACGCTCCATAAACTCTTTTGCAATTTCTTTGCTTCCCTCCAATTGGGCTCCGGCCTTTGAAGGTCCAATCAATGCAATTTTTGCAAGGGATGGTGTGTTTTTAAAGTAATCCTGAATGCCCATGACCAAAGGCACCTCAGGACCTACCAAAACGAGGTCTATCTTATGGGAAATCGCAGCTTCCCGAATCGCTTCAAAATCAGAAACGCTGAGCGGAATGTTCTCTGCGAATTCTGCGGTCCCTGCGTTTCCCGGAGCTACAAACAAACGCTCTACAGCAGGGCTTTGGTGTAATTTCCAGGCCAGGGCGTGCTCCCGGCCTCCGGAGCCCAGTACCAAAATATTCATAGGATGGGTTTTGGACAAAAATAAGCCATGAAAAGGATAATCTTAGGGTTCCCCGATTATTTATGAGTAGGTATTGCGATTGCTGAAATCCCGGTGTTCCCGTTTTTCCAATTCCTCTCTCGAAAGGGATTTGAAATATTCGAAAGTCGTTTTCATCCCCTCCTGTCGCACTACTTTGGGCTCCCAACCCAATACTTCTTTAGCCTTGGATATATCAGGTTGCCTTTGTAGCGGATCATCCTGCGGGAGGAGTTTAAAGGTGATTTTCTGATTGGTCCCTGTGAGTTTGATGATTTCCTCAGCAAATTCCAGGATAGAGATTTCGCCGGGGTTCCCGATATTCACCGGAAGGCTGTAGTCCGAGAGCAACAGC
>CAZEQO010000020.1:0-28587 GCA_964514365.1 uncultured Robiginitalea sp.
GGACAGAAGTAGCTGAAGGTAAGGAAACCCGGGAGTTTGAAGGGAAAATGTATGTTATGGAACGGGCTTACCAGGCAGATTTTGCCTTTGTTAAGGCCTGGAAGGGAGATGAGGCAGGGAACCTGATCTTTAGGGGTACTGCCCGAAATTTTAACCCCTGTATGTGCGGAGCTGCGCAGATCACTGTGGCAGAAGTAGAAGAACTGGTACCAGCCGGGACATTACCCCCCAATGAAATTCATATTCCGGGGATTTTTGTCAGGAGGATTTTTCAGGGGGTTGATTATGAAAAGCGCATTGAACAACGAACCGTACGAAGCAAATAGGCATGCTGGATAAACAGGGTATCGCAAAGCGAATTGCAAGGGAAGTGAAGGATGGATATTACGTCAATCTCGGGATTGGGATCCCGACTCTGGTGGCCAATTATGTAAGGGACGACATACAGGTGGAATTTCAGAGCGAGAATGGTGTTTTGGGGATGGGACCTTTTCCCTTTGAAGGCGAAGAAGACCCGGATATTATAAATGCCGGGAAACAAACGATTACGACCCTTCCCGGGGCTTCGTTTTTTGATTCTGCGACCAGTTTTGCCATGATTCGCGGGCAACACGTAGACCTTACGATCCTCGGGGCTATGGAGGTAGCGGATAATGGGGATATTGCGAATTGGAAAATTCCAGGAAAAATGGTCAAAGGGATGGGGGGGGCTATGGATCTGGTCGCTTCCGCCGATAACATTATTGTCGCCATGATGCATACCAACAAGGCGGGGGAGTCAAAACTTCTTGAATCCTGTACCCTCCCGCTTACGGGCGTACAATGCGTGAGGAAAATTGTCACCAACCTGGCCGTGCTGGAAGTAACGGAAAAAGGATTTTTACTTTTAGAGCGCGCACCAGGGGTAAGTGTGGAAGAGATTCGGAGCGCTACAAAAGGCCGGCTGGTCGTACCTGGAGAAGTCCCTGAAATGCCGGTTTAAAAACCGGGTCTTTTTGTTCAAAAAACGACGTTTTACTACAACTTACCGACAGTTCACAACATTTGTGGAAATTCATCGTTCTAGGGGCGTATTTTCATGGTGAAATACAGTCAGAACCCCAAATTAATTTAACCCCAGTGCTATGGATACCCAATTGAATCAAGTCTCCGAGCAGGAAGAGATCCAGGTTTATCGAAATGACTTCATAAGCGGAATTCTCCACCTGACCCGTAAATTATTTATGTTATAGCAACCTGCGAAACGTAAAGAGAAAGCCCCCGGCCACTGGCCCGGGGGCTTTTTTTTGTGGTCTGTTCCCGGATATCACCAGCAATTTATACCTTGGACGTTATGAATTCTGTGGAACTAATACCCATTGCCATCAGCGATTTGCACGATTTAAAACAGATCGGGATCGAAGCCTTTACAGAGTCTTTTGCCAGCGCTAACAATCCGGAAGACTTTAAAAAGTACCTTAAGGAGGCCTTTGATCTGAAGACCCTCCGCCGGGAGCTCCTCAATCCCGAAAGTCGCTTTTTCTTCCTTTATGAAGAGGGAATACGCGTGGGATATTCCAAAATCAATACAGGTGAGGCACAAACGGAACTTCAGGAGCCTGAGGGTATGGAAATAGAGCGTATCTACGTGCTTAAGGCCCACCAGGGGAAAGGCCTGGGAGCATGGATGCTAAGGCGTTTTCAAACTATGGCCCGGGCGGAAGGGAAATCCTATCTCTGGTTGGGGGTTTGGGAAGAGAACCATGCGGCCATCCGGTTTTACAAACAACATGGATTCGTTACATTTGACAAACATCCCTATTATGTGGGATCAGACCGGCAGATGGACTGGATGATGCGCCTTGAATTGTAATTGAATTTTCTAACCCCCTACTAACACTGAATCATATGCTTAAGAAACTTTGCCTGCTCGCCACAACCACCTTCATAATTTTTACGGCAAATGCCCAGGGAGGATTGTATTTTCCTAAGCCCGCAGGAGAATGGGCAACAAAGAAACCGGCGGATTTGGGCATGGATGCATCAGAGTTGCAAATCGCTGTCTCATTCGCAGAATCCCATGAGTACAGTGGTCCAAAGGATTTAAGACTGGCGATCCTCAAAGGTTTTGAGCGGGAGCCTTATCACGAGGTGCTCGGTCCTGTAAAACCCAGGGGAGGGCCCGCAGGAATGATCTTAAAAAAGGGATATGTCGTTGCTTCCTGGGGAGATACAAAACGCGTTGATATGACCTTCAGTGTCACAAAGAGTTTTTTATCGACCGTTGCCGGACTGGCCAGGGATCGCGGACTCATGGGGTCTGAGACAGATTTGGTTTCCGAATATATCTGGGATGGGACCTTTGAGGGGGCTCATAATGGGAAAGTCCGGTGGTCCCATTTGCTCCAACAGAATTCAGACTGGTCAGGCAGTCTGTGGGGGTTAAAGGACTGGGCAGACCGGCCGCCCAGTGAAGGCGGAGTTGATGACTGGAAATACCGCGTGTTAAGGGAACCTGGGACAGTCATGGAGTACAATGATGTACGCGTAAATGTCCTTGCGTATTCCCTCACCCAACTCTGGCGGCAGCCGCTTCCAACGGTGCTTAAAAGAGAACTGATGGACCCGATAGGGGCTTCGCCTACCTGGCGATGGTTCGGGTATGATCATGCCTGGTCTGTTATTGATGGATACAAAGTACAATCAGTCACCGGTGGAGGCCACTCGGGAGGGGGTATTTTCATCAGCGCAGAAGATATGGCCCGATTTGGCCTCTTGTTTCTCGGGAAAGGGGTCTGGGAAAACCAACGAATTTTGAGTGAGTCATGGATAAATGATGCGATTACCCCATCCGGACCTAACCCCAATTACGGGTATATGTGGTGGTTGAACCAGCCCGGGGATCGCCATTGGGAAGGGGTGCCGGAATCGGTTTATTATGCAGCAGGTTTTGGAGGGAACTTTATAGTTGTTGCTCCGGAGGAAGAACTCGTTATGGTTTTACGCTGGTTGGAGCCTTCCGAAATCGGGGCTTTTGTACAGCAGGTCCTCAAGGCTATGCCCTAAATCCGTGAGAGGATCTCACAGGCCCTTTTGAGGGTGTCCGCTTTTTTTGCAAAACAGAATCGAAGCTGTTGGTGGTCCTGACGATTCAGGTTGAATACGGAAATGGGAATGCTTGCCACACCTTTCTCCAGAAGCAGTTCTTGTGCAAATTCAAGGTCGCCCAACGGACTGATTTTTGAAAAATTCAGGAGTTGGAAATAGGTGCCTTCGGCAGGGGTAAATTCAAAGCGGGAGTCCCGTACCCCCTCCAGAAACAAATCCCTTTTTTGTTGGAAAAAATTGGACAGACCCTCGTATCTCGAGGGTTTCTGCATGTATTGCACAAGGGCCCGTTGCGCCGGGTGATTTACCGAGAAAACCACAAATTCGTGAATCTTTCTAAATTCGTCCATCAATACTTCCGGGGCCATACAATAGCCCATTTTCCAACCTGTGATATGAAAAGTTTTCCCGAAAGAGGCACAGACAAAGGATCGCTCCCTTAAGCCGGGGTATTTGGATACACTTTGGTGAGAGGCCCCATCGAAGACCAGGTGTTCATAAACTTCATCGCTTAAGACCAGGGTATCAGTGGGGCGCAGAATTTCTTCGAGTTGGAGCAGGTCGGCATCCTTTAAAATAGTACCACTCGGGTTGTGGGGCGTATTGAGGATGACCATGCGCGTTTTTGGGTTGAGGACTTTCCGGAATTCATCCCAGTCAATCCTGAAATCCGGTCCGCTCAGCTGCAGCAACCTGGGGATACCCCCCTGGGCGCGGACGCTGGGTTCATAACAATCATAGGCAGGCTTAAAGATCACTACTTCATCCCCCGGATAAACAGTGCTTGCAATGGCTGTATAGATCGCCTGCGTCGCCCCTGCAGTAAGGGTTATTTCCTTTTCCGGGTGATAGCTCTGCCCATGGCAACGCTCTGTTTTTTCGGCAATCGCTTCCCTGAGGGAGTAGATGCCGCCCATAGGGGCATACTGGTTATAGGGGCCGTGCAGGGCTTGCTGCATGGCCGTGATCAGCTCAGGGTCTACATCAAAATCGGGAAACCCCTGGGAAAGATTGATGGCGTTGTGTTTTACCGCCAGGGCACTCATTTTGCTGAAGATCGATTGTTCGAGATTCGGTAGTTTTGAAACGGGATGTACAGACATAAGGTGCTTTGTAGCCTAAAAATAGAAAATCCCGGAACGCATCGCGTCCGGGATTTGTAAAAAAGAGGAATTGGGAATTATCCTATGGCGGTAGCCATCAGGTATTCCCGATTCATCCTCGCGATGTTTTCCAGTGAAATCCCTTTCGGACATTCAATTTCACAGGCCCCGGTATTGGTGCAGTTGCCAAACCCTTCTAAATCCATTTGCCGCACCATATTCTGGACGCGGTCGGTAGCTTCTACCTTCCCCTGGGGAAGGAGGGCAAATTGCGAGACCTTGGCCGCGGTAAATAGCATGGCACTGGCGTTTTTACAAGCCGCAACACAGGCACCACAACCAATGCAACTGGCAGCTTCAAAAGCCTCGTCCGCATGGTGTTTTTCAACCGGGATGGCATTGGCATCCACGGTGTTCCCGGAAGTATTTACAGAAATATACCCCCCGGCCTGTTGGATACGGTCAAAGGCTGTACGGTCTACCATCAGGTCTTTGAGGACAGGAAAAGCCGTTGCGCGAAAAGGCTCAATGACAATGGTATCACCATCGTTAAAACGCCGCATGTGCAGCTGGCAGGTGGTGATGAGCCTGTCAGGACCGTGGGGTTCCCCGTTGATCATCAGGGAACAGCTGCCGCAAATTCCTTCGCGGCAATCGTGATCGAAAACCACGGGTTCATCCCCTTTTTCGATCAGCTCCTGATTCAGCACATCGAGCATCTCCAGAAAGGACATGTCTCCTTCGATATGGTCAATGGGATAATCCACTAACTTGCCTTTAGAGTTTCCGTCTTTTTGCCGCCAAATTTTTAAAAGTAGTTTCATAGCTAGTCTTTTTTTTGAATCTTAATTCCCCCGTCCAGAGGGAATGAGTCACAGCAATCTATTTGTAACTTCTCGTTTTCAATTCCACATTTTCAAAAACCAGTTCTTCCTTGTGGAGTTTAGCATCTTTAGGGGCTCCTTTGAATTCCCATGCGGCCACATACCTGAAGTTTTCGTCGTCACGCAGGGCCTCTCCTTCGGGAGTCTGGTATTCTTCCCTGAAATGTCCCCCGCAGGACTCATTTCGCTCCAGGGCGTCCTTGGCAAAAAGCTCCCCTAATTCAAGGAAGTCGGCTACCCGGCCTGCTTTTTCCAATTCCGGATTCATTTCATCAAGACCTCCCGGGATTCGAACGTTTTGGTAAAAGTCCTCCCTGAGGGCTGAAATTTCTTCTATGGCCTCTTTGAGTTCCTTGGCATTGCGGGACATACCGCATTTATTCCACATGATTTTACCCAGCTTTTTATGGTAGTAATCAACCGGATGCTTCCCTTTGGCAGTAAGGAGTTTCTCGAGGTTGGCCCGGACTTCTGCTTCCACTTTATCAAAGGCTTCTGTGTCTGTCGATATCGGCCCGGTTCGGATATCATCCGATAAATAGTTCCCGATGGTATAAGGAAGCACAAAATATCCGTCTGCGAGACCTTGCATCAGGGCTGAAGCCCCGAGGCGATTGGCCCCGTGATCACTAAAATTCGCTTCCCCGGTGCAGAAGCATCCGGGAATGGTGGTTTGCAAATTGTAATCTACCCATAACCCACCCATAGTGTAGTGAACGGCCGGATAAATCATCATAGGCGTCTTGTACGGATTCTCATCCACGATCTTTTCGTACATCTGGAAGAGGTTTCCGTATTTTGCCGCAATAACTTCTTCTCCCAGTTTAGTTATGGTTGCCTGTTCCGGATCTTTGATTCCTGAGGTCAGGGCTTTTTCAGATCCATAGCGCTGAATGGCCGCTGCAAAATCGAGATATACGGCTTCTCCTGTTTTATTGACACCAAAGCCGGCATCACAGCGCTCTTTGGCGGCCCGGGAGGCGACATCCCTTGGGACCAGGTTGCCAAAAGCAGGGTATCTGCGCTCCAGGAAATAATCCCGATCTTCTTCGGGGATTTTTGTCGGTCTCAGTTTTCCCTCCCGAATGGCCTGAGCATCCTCGGCTTTGGCAGGAACCCATATCCGGCCATCATTTCTGAGGGATTCGGACATCAGGGTTAATTTAGACTGATGGTCCCCGGAGACAGGAATACAGGTGGGATGGATTTGCGTAAAGCAGGGATTCGCAAAGAATGCACCTCTTTTATGCACCCGCCAGGCCGCGGTAACGTTACTGCCCATAGCGTTGGTAGAGAGGTAGAATACGTTTCCATAGCCGCCGGAGGCAATAACCACGGCGTGGGCCGAATGGCGTTCGATTTCCCCTGTTATAAGGTCACGGGCGATAATTCCACGGGCTTTTCCGTCTACAACCACAACATCCAGCATTTCATGCCGGGTATAGGATTTGATTTTACCGCGGTTGATCTGCCGGTTCATAGCTGCGTAGGCTCCCAAAAGCAATTGTTGACCGGTTTGCCCTTTTGCGTAAAAGGTTCGGGAAACCAAAACACCCCCAAAAGAACGATTGTCCAGCAAACCACCGTATTCCCGAGCAAAGGGTACCCCTTGTGCGACGCACTGGTCAATGATATTCACGGATTCTTCAGCCAGCCGGTATACATTTGCTTCCCGGGAACGGTAATCGCCGCCTTTGATCGTGTCGTAAAAAAGACGGTATGGACTGTCCCCGTCTCCCTGGTAGTTTTTTGCAGCATTAATACCCCCTTGAGCCGCAATACTGTGCGCCCGTCTTGGGGAGTCCTGGTAGCAGAACGTTTTTACATTATAACCCAACTCAGCGAGCGTCGCCGCTGCAGAGGCCCCGGCAAGGCCAGTCCCCACCATTATGATGTCGATGTTCCTCTTATTGGCCGGGTTGACCAGGTCGATTTCGTTCTTGTGTTTCGTCCATTTATCAGCCAGGGGTCCCGACGGGACCTTTGAATCGAGTATTCCCATAATTAATGCGTTATTGGGTTAAGGTGATGATACAGCGCGATAAAGATGAATAACAGCGGTATCACAATGGCGTAAAGACGCGTAAAACTCCGGATCCCGGAGCTGTATTTATTGTTGATCCCCATACTTTGGAAGGAGGATGCAAAACCATGCCATAAATGCAGGGCTAACAGGACAAAGGAACCCACGTAGATAATCGTCCTCCACATAGGTGCGAATTTTTCCACAGTCTCTGCGTAGTAACGGGTGGGGTCTTCCGGATTGGCCTGTACGAACTTGTAATTTATCTCGTGAATCCAGAAGTCGTAGAAGTGCAACCCCAGAAACGCCAGAACCACAAGGCCTGTCAAAATCATGTTTCTGGAAACCCAGGGAGCATTTGCTCCCCCTGCATATTTAACATATCGTACGCTGCGGGCTTTTTTGTTCTGAACCTCCAGAACAATGCCCATAACAAAGTGGACGACCACACCTGCAATTAAAATGGGTTGCATCAAAAACTGCACCACGGGATTGTAGCCCATAAAGTGGGACATGGTATTGAAGGTGTCCGGACTGATCACCGAGGTGAGATTGATAGTTACGTGCAATAGGAGGAAAAGCACGAGAAACAGCCCTGAAAGCGCCATAACTACTTTTCTGGCCACTGAAGTTTTAGCGAGTCCGCTCATGAATCGTTGGTTTTTTTACAGCAGCTACAAAAATACTCTACAGGCAAATCAATAACAAACTTTGTACGGCTTTCTAATGGGATTAAAAAGGTTCTAAATAAGGTTTTGCGGCAGATTATGGCCCCGGGGTATCTCCCCCAATATCCGAAAGTTGAATTTTCAGGGCTTTAGTGGATAATTGCACTTCTATAAAACTGAGGATAAGTGATGTGATCAGGCAGAATAAACTGGAGCCGAAAAGCAAATTTGCCCAGAACGTCCATTCGAGATATAACAGCAACATACACAGGGCGCTGAATAGAAAACTCAAAATAGCAGCGGCCTGCATTTGCTTGATGATCTCCAGGCGCCGCTGCAGTTGCCGCACCTGCTTTCCCAGGGTGGCCGAGGCTCTTTCCCGATATTGGCGGTGCAGTTCCCGAATCAGGGCCGCGATGGCGAGATACCTGGCATTGTACGCCAGCATGCTCAGGGATATCGCAGGGAATAAAAGAGCGGGGATACTTAGGGTTAACTCCATATGCTACGGGTTGTCCCGGTTTATGAATTCAGGGGTTACTATTCAATTTTAAAATCTTCAGTGGCCTCCTCCCCATTATGGCGGATGAGGACCTGATAATTTCCCTTGGGCAAATAGGTTTTCCCATTACCGGCCTCCACGAGTCGGGTTTTGTATTTCGAGAGGTAATCCGCCTTGCCTTTTTTTGTAAAGGCTACATCGTAGGAAATAACATTAATACCCGCATCGGCCTCGAGCTGGGTCTCACTGAGAACGATTCCATCCGGGGTCTGAATGGTGGCTCTGGCCGCGCCTCCTTTATGGCTGTAAAATACAATGTCCAGCCCCGGGGTGTTGGGTGTTCTCCAGGAGGAATAGGAATTCCCCCATCGCTGGGAGTGTTTGAGATCCGAGAGTTCAAAAACAATCAGGGGCTCCCCTAAAGAACCGGATTGAAGTTGTTGGAGGGGGGCGATATCGGCCCGATAGATACTACGTCCATGGGTGCCCACCAGCAAGTGTTTCGCCTCGGGCTGAATCACCAGGTCGTGGACCGCCACGTGTGGCATCCCGTTTTGAAGGGCATTCCAGGTCCGGCCCCGGTCGAGTGATGCGTACAGCCCGTTATCTGTCCCTACAAAAAGCAGGTTTTCATTAACAGGATCTTCGACAAATGCGTTTACCGGGGCAGTGGGGATACCCTTTGCAATAGACTTCCAGGTTTTTCCGCGGTCGTCACTTATATAGAGGTAGGGGGTAAAATCATCCCAGCGATAGCCATTAAGGGCGGCATACACCCGATTTTCACTGTGGGCCGAGGCCACGACCCGGCTGACCCACAAGTTTTTGGGAAAGCTATCTGAAATGCGATTCCAGGTGTTTCCCCCATCCGGACTCATTTGAAGAACACCGTCATCGCTTCCGGTGTATAGCAAGCCAAAACGGAGTGGGGATTCCGAAAGGCTGGTCAGCGTTCCATAGGACACATTACCCTTCTTTCCCCCTGTTGTAAGATCCGGGGAAATCGTCTCCCAGTCGGTTCCCTGATTCATAGACCGGTGCAACTTATGGCTGCCCAGGTAAAGGATGTCCTGGTTGTGGGGGGATAAAAGGATGGGGGTTTGCCAGTTAAACCGGTATGGGTATTCCCCGAGCGTGTGTTTGGGCTGGATTCGGTTGCGTTTTCCTGAGGAGAGGTCGAGGCGGAAATAATTACCAAACTGGTAGCCGGTGTAGACGATATTGGGGTTTCGGGAATCGATCTGAACCTGCATACCGTCCCCGCCCATAATCGCTTCCCAGGGATATTTGCCGGACTGCTGCCATTCCACGGAGTTTTCCGCATTGTGGGCCCCTTTCCAAACCCCGTTGTCCTGGAGTCCCCCATAGACGTTGTAAGGCGTCTGGTTATCGACATTTATGGCGTAAAACTGCCCGACCGTCGGAGCGTTGTTTTTTATCCAGTTTGCACCGTAATCATAGGAGATGTTAACACCCCCGTCGTTCCCATTGACCAGGTGCCCCGGGAGTGATGGGTCAATCCATAATGCATGGTGATCTGCGTGAACATTTTCAGCATTTATGGACACAAAAGAAGCTCCTGCGTCGTCAGAACGCAGTATCGGGACCCCTGTGACATAAACTTGATCCTTATTGTACGGGGCTACGCGAATCTGCCCGAAAAAATAGCCATAGCTGTAGTAGAGGTCTTCCAGATAGCCATCGTGGGTTTTGGCCCAGGAATCCCCGCCATCCGTACTCAGGTATACCTCGGCTCCAATCACAGGCGTATCGAAAAGCAGCGTATTTGCATCTTCCAGATATGCAATGAGGTCATCGGGACGAATGCTGCCATTTTCAACCTCCTTTTTCAGGTTCACAGCATTGTATTTATCAGGGAAACCATTGGATTTTAAAAACGCATCCAAACGGGAGTTGTCCAGGGCCATAAAGGCTTTGGTCGAGATGTTTCTCAGGTCGTCTTTGGTGAGTTCCTTCCCTTTCTCCGATCCTTTTTCAGCCGGGCGCCTGGATTGATTATCCAGGATGGCATAGACCGTATTGGCATCGTAAGCCGAAAGACCAATGCGCCCAACGCCTTCCCCAACAGGAAACCCGGAGGCCTTATCCGAAATCAGTTCCCAGGAGTCTCCTCCGTCAGTACTTTTATAAATACCGGATCCCGGGCCGCTTCCCTTGAAATTCCAGGCTTTCCGATCCCGCTCCCAGGAGGCGGCAAATAAAATGTCCGGATTGTCGGGCGCCCTTGTAAGATCTACCATACCGGTATTGTCATTTATGTACAGGGTTCTGTTCCACGTTTTACCCCCATCACGGGTTTTGTAAATTCCCCGTTCTTCATTGGGGGAATACAAATGCCCGAGCACAGCTACAACGACTTCCTCAGGCCTGTCCGGGTGTATCTGTATCCTCCCGATATGATGGGAATCCGGCAGGCCTGCAAAAGACCAAGCCTTCCCCTTATCCACGGACTTTAAAACACCAATTCCTGCATAAGAGGAACGGGAAGCATTGTTCTCACCCGTGCCCGCATAGATAGTCCCACTTGGCCAGTGAACTGCAATATCACCGAGGTTTTGGGTTGGGGTCCTGTCCATAACCGGGACAAAACTCGTCCCGTTATTTTGGGTATACCAAAGCCCCCCGGAGGCATAGGCGACGTAGAATTCCGATGGTTTCGACGGATTGACATCCAAATCGACGACTCTGCCGCTCATAATGGAAGGGCCTATATTTTTGAGGATCAAATTTTTGACCATTGAGCTGTTTTTCATTTTTTCCTGTAATTCCATACCCTTCTGAATTTCAAAGGGAGTTGTCGCCGGGGTCTGAGCCATAAACGAACCCGGAAAAAGTAAAAGGATAAAAAAGAGGGAGATCTTAAGGGGTGTCATAGCGTTATTGATTGAATTTCAAGAAGTTATTGTTTCAAGGTGCTTAAAAGATGAGCTGTTTTTTTGTAATTTAGGAATGTTCAACCAACAAAACCAATAATAATGGAAGAGAACTTGCCCTTGATTATCCAATTGCTCTCGGGAGCAGTTGGCGGAATCATAGCAGGAAGACTGTTTAAAAACCTGGATCTTGGAACTGTCGGTAATTCAATCGCCGGAATCCTCGGAGGAGGAATCGGAGGATGGGCGTTGGGCCTTATCGGCCTGGGAGATGGAGGTACGGGACTTTCCGGAATCCTGGGGAGCGTAGCCGGAGGCGGTATTGGAGGTGCTGTGATTATGTCAATTATCGGCGCCCTGAAAAAGGCTTTTGTAAAATAAGGGAGCACGTATATTTTTAAGCCTTAGAAAAAGGAGCCGGAATAAGGCTCCTTTTTTCTTTTCTGACGGATATGTACCTTTGGCCCAAAGGGCATTATACATGAAATACCATCCAATAGATTCGAGGTTATTTGTACGGAACCGCCAGAAGTTTATGAAGGCCATGGGCCCAAAAAGCCTGGCCATTTTTAATTCCAATGATATTTATCCGGTGAGCGCAGACAGCACCATGCCCTTTGTCCAGCATAGCGATATTTTTTATCTCAGCGGTGTGGATCAGGAAGAGAGCATACTCCTGCTTTTCCCCGATGCGATGAACCCGGAGTACAGGGAAGTACTTTTTGTTCGGGAAACCAATGAGCACATCGCCGTGTGGGAAGGGGAAAAACTGACGAAAGAGCGCGGTTTTGAGGTCTCCGGAATCCAGACCGTAAGATGGCTGCAAGATTTTGAGAAGGTGTTTTTTGACTTGATGACCGAAGCGGAGACCATCTACTTTAATACCAATGAGCACTACAGGCAGGCGGTTGAAACAGAGACCCGGGAGGCGCGTTTTATAAAAAAGTGCAAAGAACAGTATCCGGCGCACAAGGTCGCCAAAAGTAATCCCATCCTGCAGCAGATACGGGGAGTGAAGGAACCCGAAGAGCTGGAACTGATGAAAATAGCGTGCGGGATTACGGAAAAGGGGTTCCGCAGGGTACTGGATTTCGTAGAACCCGATGTTTGGGAATACGAGATTGAAGCAGAATTCCTGCACGAATTCATTCGCAACCGTTCCGCAGGATTTGCGTACACCCCGATTATCGCTTCGGGAAATAACGCCAATGTGCTCCACTACATCGAGAACAATAAACAGTGTAAGGCAGGAGACCTGATCCTGATGGATGTAGGGGCCGAATACGCCAATTATTCCAGTGATATGACGCGCACCATTCCCGTCGACGGCCGTTTTACAAAACGACAGCGTCAGGTATATCAGGCGGTTCTGGATGTAAAAGATGAGGCGACAAAAATGTTGGTTCCAGGCACGATTTGGGCAGAATACCACAAAGAGGTGGGGAAACTCATGACGTCGGAATTAATTGGCCTCGGTCTTCTCGACAAGGCAGACGTGCAGCAGGAAAATCCGGATTGGCCCGCCTACAAGAAATACTTTATGCATGGGACCAGCCACCACATCGGGTTGGATACCCATGATTACGGGGAACTAAAAACGCCGATGAAACCTAATATGGTTTTTACCGTAGAGCCTGGAATTTATATCCCTGGCGAAAAGTTCGGGATCCGCCTGGAAGACGATGTCGTCATCCAGGAGTCCGGCTCCCCTGTAAACCTTATGGCGGACATTCCCATTGAGGCGGATGAAATAGAATCGCTCATGAATGCCTGAATCAAAGCCCGGTTTTTTACGCCGGGCTTTGTCGCTTAATATCTTCCTTATTCCTCCACAAAAAGATAATTCAGGTTGAGGTCGTTGAATGCCTTGTTAAAGGAGGTAATTTCTGAGTCTACCATTTTGTCAAAAGCATTGAGTTGCGTATTGATCTCAGTGGTGAGTTCTGTTTTAACCGCAATATCCTGTACCGTTGGCGGAAAATCATCCAGGCTGACCAGGCTATTGAGATGGGCCAGTTTATTGGTCAGCCGGATTGGGAAATTCAGCGGGTCCTGCCCACTCCGATTCTGTGTCTGGTACAAGGCTTTTTCAATCTCCCCGAAACTTTCCTTCATTTTTTCAGCCCGGGCCACCAGGTCTGCCGTGGCTTCGTTTCCTTCATACTGTTTTATAAAGGCATCGAGTTGGGTGTTGACATTCCGAATCTTTTTAATGGATTGATGGGCCCGGTCTACAGTTCCGTTCACGTCAGAAATAAAGTCGTATTGGGCCTGCATATCGGCGACACTGACTTCGGCCCGGGGGTCCGGGATGATGTTAAAAGCCTGGGTCAGCGTTTGATCCCCCGTATTCAGGTGTACTTTGTAGCTCCCCGGAACGGCTTTTGCACCCTCGAGGTTGGCCCACCACAAGATCATCCCATCGAGTCTTTCAGCTCCTTTGCCCCGGGTGTCCCAAACATGGGTATTCCCCCCTTTTTCGACAACCAGCTGCTTGTTTTTCTCTTTCGCAAAAGTGCTGTAATTGGCAAGGGTATCCCCGGCCATACTCGTATAGGTGAGCGATACGCTGTCTTTTTCAGAAAAGTCCTTCAGATAGAAGTGTGTGACGACACCGTTTGGCGGATTCTGTCCAGCTGTTAGTGAAGGTGTTGATGCAGCCCTCCCTTTGGTCCGGTATGAATCCTTTGGTTTGAAAAGGATGGCTGAAGAATTTTTGCTGGCTTCTTCCAACTGATGCAGGACCGTGAGATCATCCAGAATCCAAAGGCTGCGGCCCTGGGTGGCTACGATGAGATTGTTGTCCTTTATCGCGAGGTCCGTTATGGGAACAATAGGTAAATTCATCTGGAAGGGATTCCAGGAGGCCCCATCGTCAAACGAGATATACATCCCGGTTTCTGTACCGGCATATAACAAACCTTTGCGTTTTGGATCCTCTCGAACGACGCGTGTAAAATGCTCTTCCGGAATGCCGTCTGTGATCAGCGACCATGTTTTGCCGTAATCCTCAGTTTTGTAGAGATAAGGCGTAAAATCACCCAGCTTGTAACGGGTAGCTGCAACATAGCAGGTACCTTCGTCGAAGGCCGAGGGCTCAATACTGTTTATCATATTCCACTCGGGCATCCCTTCCGGGGTTACATTTTCCCAGTTCTGGCCCCCATCCTTTGTGATATGAATCAGGCCGTCATCACTCCCTACCCACATCAACCCTTCTTTTATGGGACTTTCATTTGCTGCAAAAATGGTGCAATAGTATTCCACCCCCGTATTATCCTGGGTAATAGGCCCCCCGCTTGAAACCAATTTGTCCGGATCGTTTCGTGTGAGATCGGGGGAGAGCAGCTCCCAGCTCTGCCCTTCATTGGTGCTCATATGCACATGATTTGAAAAGGTATAGAGCTTTTCGGGGTTATGGCGGCTAAATAGTATTGGAAAGTTCCATTGGAACCGGTATTTCATCCCTTCGGCACCGTAACCCATAGGATTATCCGGCCATACGTTGACGGCGCGGACGGTTCCCGCATCGTGATTGACCCGCGTGAGAAAGCCGCCGTAGCTGCCTCCATAAACAATATCATTATTCTCGGGGTCCACCGCGATATGGGCGCTTTCTCCTCCTGCGGTCTCTTCCCAGTCGTCTTCACCAATATTCCTGCCGTCCGATCTGTGACGGATTCGAATCGTTGAATTATCCTGTTGGGCGACGTAAATCCTGTAGGGATGGGCATTGTCTGTTGTCACCCGATAAAACTGTGCCGTGGGCTGGTTGTAATAGGTGCTCCAGGTTGTGCCGCCATCATAGGAAATTTGTGCACCCCCGTCATCGCCAATGATCATCCGGTTGGGATCCTCAGGGGCAATCCACAGGTCATGGTGATCCCCATGGGGAGCATTGAATGTATTAAATGTTTTCCCTCCATCTGTGGATTTATGATAACGTACATTCAAAACGTAGACCACATCTTCGTCCTGCGTATCGGCATAAAGCCGGGTGTAATACCAGGCACGCTGTCGCAGTTTACGTTCGCTATTGACCTGCGACCATGTTTTACCGCCGTCCTCAGACCTGTACAGCCCCCCTTTTTCCTTATTTTCCACTATGGCCCAAACCCGTTGTGAATTTACAGGGGATACAGTTACGCCAATTATCCCCAGGGTGCCTTCAGGAAAACCTTTGTTGGTTGAGATTTCTTTCCAGGTCTCGCCACTGTCTGTGGATTTCCAAAGTGCGGAACCCTCCCCCCCACTACTGAGGCTATAAGGTGTTCGCTGTACCCTCCAGGTACTCGCATACAGGATGCGCGGGTTGGTGGGATCCAGAATCAGGTCTACGGCCCCAGCCAGGTCATTGACAAAAAGCACTTGTCGCCAGGACTGGCCTCCGTCAGTACTTTTATAAACCCCCCTTGCTTCAGTGGGTTTGTAGATATTACCAAGAACCGCTGCATATACAATATCCGGATTATCGGGATGGACTTTTAAACGCGGGATATGCCTTGTTTTTTCAAGGCCTGCCTGTTGCCAGGTTTTGCCCGCATCTACACTTTTCCAAACTCCATAGCCTGAGGAGACATTTCCCCGAACCGTCTTTTCACCGCCTCCGACATAAAGGACATTCGGGTCGCTTTGGGCTACCTCTACTGCGCCGATACTACCTCCGAAAAAACCGTCAGAGATATTCTCCCAGGCACGGCCACCGTCCATAGTTCGCCATACACCCCCCCCGGCAGCCCCGAAGTAAAACAGGTTGGGTTTTCCCGGAACACCGGTAACGGCAGCGGAACGACCTCCGCGAAAAGGCCCTACCAGGCGGTACTCCATCGAAGAGTACAGAGCTTCGGGAAATGAATTCGTGTTTTTCGTTTTTTTTCTTCTCTGGCCTTCAGCAGCCAGGGGCAAAAGACTCAGGATAAGCAGAAAGAAGCCTGCTTTGCAAAAGATGTTTTTCATTTTAATACAGTTCGAATTAGTCAGTGTTTGAAAGTACTAAATCTTTAAAGAATTCTTAAACGAAATCGAATCTTCGGCGTGATAGAGCAGAGTACTATTGCGGCAAGGCAACTTCAAAAATGGAGATTATACCGGTTTACTACTAAAAATGGGGGGTTTACAACAAATTTTTACCAGTTACCTCCAATGCTCTTTACATTTAACCTATGGTATCAGGTTTTAGAAAGAGAAGTTCTTTGCGATTGGTCCTGCTGTTTGGACTGCTATTCCTTCTTGGAATGCAGAAAGAGTATGCCCAAAACGGACCTCCTGTAGCTTCAGACGACTCCTATACCACGGGTTTGAATACGCCTCTGAATGTCACTGCAGCTCAGGGTCTTTTGAACAATGATACAGATCCGGATGCTCCGGCCGGGCTTACAGTGAATCCAACTGCGGTTTCAGGTCCGGGATCGGGGGCTATTGTTTTAAATCCGGACGGAAGCTTTTTATACACGCCTAACCCGGGTTTTAGCGGGACCGATGTCTTCACCTACCAGGTTTGTGACGATGGCACACCAAATACGCTGGTTTCCCGATTTGATTTCGATACTTCAAACCTCGGCCTTGCAACTACAGGGCCTAATGCCACTTCGGTCAATCCCATAGCCGTCCAAACGGACTGTGGGATACGTATTGGTGCGGGAGCAGGGGGGAGTACAGGGCTGGATGTTGTAGTGCCGAATACCGGGGGCATTTTTGACTTTACCAGTTTTATCGTTTCTTTTGAATATCGGGATCAGGAGAATACTGCAGATATTGTGACGGCCGGCAATTTTCGTATTTGGCATATCTCAGGAAATAACCTGGGAATCCAGGTGCGGGTTATTGACGGGGTCACCGGGCTTCCCGCTACCTATACCCAAAACCTCGGGGGATTTCTGGGAGGCAACAACCCTTACAGCATTGAATACGACGAACTCACAGGGGACATTATTTATACGGCCAACGGCACGACCACTACTTTTAACCTGGCCCCTGCATATTCTCCATTGAATTCGGGGCTTGCTACCGATATCATTGTGGGACGTTTTATGGATAATGCCGGAACGGCGCTTCCTTCTTTATGCAGTATGGAGTTCGTAGATTCCAGCAAACTCTGCGACACTGCAGATGTCTCAATTGTTATACCAACTTCTCTTATTACCAATCGCAGAATCACCTATCGCGTAAACGGGAACTAAGTTTTGACTTTCTGTATTATATGGACATCCGGGGTTATATTGAGGGATTCAAATAGTTAACTCCTTTAGTCTTATATTTTTCTCCATCTTGCCAGTCGATGAAAAATTGTATCTTCTGAGTTCCCAAACTAACTTGAAATGGTCGGATTTATGAAGCAAATCTTTTTAAGTGGGATGATGATACTGTGGCTATCTGCCTGTCAGCAGGAACCTGAGAAACTCCTTCCAGACCTGCCTGATGAGCCGTCCTTTGAGAAGTCATATGTGGATACCCACAACGGATATTCCGAAGCAGTAGTGATTACTTCGGGAAGTTTGAAAACCATTTATGTGTCCGGACAAATAGGGGAGGGAGCGGATCTTGAAACTCAGATGCGCGATGCCCTGTCAAAAATGGAACGGCTTTTAGAGGGGTCAGGAGCCAGGATGAAAGACGTTGTAAAAATGAACACCTACATTGTGGATTACGGGCCGCATTCCCTCGACGTTTTCAGGAGCGTTCGAAAAGAACTCCTGGGCGATTTGGAGATGCCTGCCAGCACCCTTGTCGGAGTTGAGGCTTTGGCCCTTCCCGAATGGCTTATTGAAATTGAAGCGGTGGCTGTTATTGAAATCCAATAGACCGGATCTTTAATCGGTAAATTTTGAAATGGGCAAAGAGAGCAATCCCGGGAGAATACTTCAAATAGGGTTTTATGCGGGACTCCTTTTGGTTTTCCTCGGAGTACTGGAACCCCTTCGGGGCTCGTTGTCTGTGCTGTTTGGCAGTGCACTGATAGCAGGAGTCACTTTCAAATACCGGGATCCGCAATACCAGTATTACCTCGTTGCAGCAGCCCTTGTATTTATAGGGGTCCTCACCCTGTTGATACGGTATTATTTTACCGGGATAGATGTGGAGACCGCGCTCCTGAGCAGTTGGGGAATATTAATACTCGCCTACCCGATTGGGTGGTTCTTTATCCTCGTGCTTTTGTTTGTGCGTTTGTTTTGGATGAAAAAGATTTAAGGGAGCAGGCCCCTCCCACCCGGAGATCAAATTACTTCCCGACTCTGCAAATTCAAAGCACATTCTCCTGTAAAGTCCCGGACAGGCGTGAAATCCAAAATGGATTAAGTACCTTTCTCTTACAATTATTCAGATCGATGAAGTGGGTTACAGTATTTATTCTCTTAGGATTGTTTATGTCGAATAACAGCTTCAGTCAGCAAAAAAGAATTCGGGAAGCAGGGATAACGCTTGGGGTTCTTCAGCCCGGGAAAATGAATGCGATTACAGATGTTCCCGGTGTAGCGGTGGGTCAGGTTACACGTATCCTGGGGGATTCCATTCGAACCGGGGTTACAGCTATCCTTCCCCATTCCGGAAATCTTTTTCAACAAAAAGTCCCGGCAGCAATCCATATCGGCAACGGCTTTGGCAAGCTCGCGGGATACAGCCAGGTAGAGGAGTTGGGAACCCTGGAAACACCCATAGTACTGACCAATACCCTGAGTGTCCCCGTGGCCATGGAAGCCCTTATAGACTATACACTCGATCAGGATGGAAATAAAGAGGTGCGCTCCGTAAATGCTGTGGTTGGGGAGACGAATGATGGGCGCCTGAATGACATAAGGGGGCGCCATATTCAAAAAGCCCATGTACTGGAGGCGATCGCAAAGGCAGCCTCCGGTCCCGTGGCCGAAGGCAATGTGGGGGCTGGCACCGGAACGGTGGCTTTTGGGTTTAAGGGGGGAATAGGAACTGCATCCCGAATAGTCCCCAAAAAGGTGGGAGGTTATACGGTTGGGGTCCTGGTCCAGGCTAATTTTGGGGGTGTACTTACACTTAACGGGAAGAACCTCGCCCAGGTTCTGGATCGCATCCCAAACAGCTACAAACAGGACACTGACGGTTCCTGTATGATGGTTGTAATTACAGATGCCCCCCTGGACACCCGTAATTTAAAACGCCTGGCCAAGCGCTGTATGCTTGGTCTTGCCCGTACAGGTGGTATTGCCTCAAATGGCAGCGGGGATTATGTGATTGCCCTTTCAACAGCAAAGGAAAACACCGTGGCCTATTCGCCCGATAGTTTGGTGAGTACCTCACAGTCAATTCACAATGATTTTATGTCGCCTTTTTTTCTCGCGGCTATCGAGGCAACAGAAGAGGCGATCTGGAATGCATTGTTTGCCGCGGAATCCATGACGGGTTTCGAGGGCGTTAGGGTTGAAGCCCTTCCCCAGGATAAAGTATTAAAGGCTATACTCGAGGAATGAGTTTCAGCAATGTATTTGAAACCTTGAATTCAGGCAATACCCGTTTCAGATTCCTTAAAATTCCTGAAAGTTCTAATGGGGATTATATTTCGGGACCAATACGTAACGACACGGTTTATATCCGAATGGGTGAGGAGCAATATATGTTCGTCAGTTCCCGGGATTGAGATGCGTTAAAGAATGATTTTAATAATCGGACTCTGCCAGTTTTTCACCTAATCCAGCACACAGAATCGCGTCAAGTGCCGGCTGAACTCAATCTATCCCTGTGCAAGGGTTTTAAAAGGTTTACCAAACTATGAGTTTACGACCAAAGTCCTGTCGACCTCCTTTTTGAGGTAATAACCGGTGACCAGGGTAGCGAACAGATCAGCAATGGCAAAACTGACCCATACCCCGGATTCCCCAAAGAAATTCGGGAGAATCAGAATCAGTGGGATGAAGAAGAAGCCCTGGCGGGTGAGGGTCAAAAGCAGCGCGGGGATAGCTTTCCCAATCGCCTGAAAATAGGCTGCTCCAATCAGTTGGAGCGCAATTATTGGGGTGGCTGCGAAAACCCATCGCATTGCCGACGGGGTGTGCTCCAAAACAAAAGCATTGGTGGCTAAGGCTTCAGGGCTCAGATCCGGGCGGTCACTGAGAAATAACCCGGCGATTTCCGCAGGAAAAATCATTAAAAGGATAAAAACGAGTGTAGCTACAAGCGCGGCGTATTTGATCGCGACATAAATGGATTTTTTTACCCTTTCGTATTTACGGGCGCCATAGTTGTATCCTGCGATCGGCAAAAACCCCTGGGTTACACCAAAAACGGGAAATAGGGCGAACATCAGCATGCGTCCTATGATGGCGTAAACCGCAACCATAGCCTCTCCTCCCAAGTCGAAAAGGATGTTGTTCATCAACAAAAAAGTGATGGAAGTTACAGCCTGCCGGGCCAGGGTTACAAAACCCAGCCCCCCAATCTCTTTGAGCAGATAGCGATTCAGACCAAAGTGATGCCACTGAATCTTGAGTTCTGAATTCGGAGAAAGAAAAAACCAGAAAATGTAGCCAAAACACAGTAAATAGCCTCCTGTCGTAGCCCACGCCGCTCCCGACATACCCCAATCGAAAACATAGATAAACACGTAATCCATAAGCAGGTTACCGACCGAAGGGATGATCATGGCAATCATGGCAAAACGGGGTTTCCCCTCGGCCCGGATTACGGTATTTCCCATCATACAAAGGGCGAGGAAGGGAACCCCGTAAAGAACGATCGTATAATATATTTTGGCGGGTTCAAAAATTCCGCCTTTACCCCCGAAAGCCGGGATAAGGGTGTCCACAAAATAAAGCCCCAGGACCACCATGGCGCAGGTTACCAGAAGGGTGAGTGTAATCTGGTTCCCGAAAGTTTTAAGGGCTTTCTCTTTCTGATCGGCTCCAAGGGCCCTTGAAATAATACTGCTCCCACCAATACCTATGGCCATGCCCAGGGCAGCAATAAAGAAGGAAACCGGAAGCACAACATTAATTGCGGCAATGGCTATGGGCCCAATCCAATTCCCTACAAAAATAGTATCCACAAGGATGTTCAAACTCATCACCAGGATTCCAATAGAGGCCGGAACAGCTTGTTGGATCAATAATTTTCCGATGGGTTGGGTGCCCAGTTCTTCTGAAGATACACCTGGCATGGTTTAAGAAGGAATTGATTGCATGGCCTGAGCTTGTTAGATTTCTATGGTGAACTGAGGGTTGGTGATGCCCTGAAGGGATTTAATACCCGGCGGCCTGCCCATCTTTACGACTCTCAGAAGCCCCATGGTATACCCCTTCCGCGGCATCCCAAAGTATCGCCTGATACCCTCCGTAAACACCCCTTGCATAGCGCACCTGATGTCCCCGATCCATAAGTCCACGTACCGTTTTGTAAGGAATTCCGGACTCAATGCGGACGGCACCTGCACCCGGCCCTTCGCCCGTGGGAGAGGAGCCTCCGGTATGATCCCACCTCGGGGCGTCTCCCGCTTCCTGTAAATTCATTCCGAAGTCAATGAGGTTCATCACAATTTGAGTGTGGCCCTGGGGTTGAAAATCCCCTCCCATTACTCCAAAACTCACCCAGGGAATCCCATCCCTGGTGATAAATGCGGGAATAATGGTGTGAAAAGGTCGTTTCCCGGGTGCATAAGTGTTGGCCTGCCCTTCCTGAAGACTAAACAATTCCCCCCTGTCCTGAAGCATAAACCCAAGGCCCGGAGGGACCATGCCCGATCCCATGCCACGGTAATTGCTCTGAATCAGGGAAATCATGTTTCCATACTGGTCGGCCACCGTCATGTAGATCGTCTCCCCGGCGCTGATTTCACCCGCGCTGTACACCCCGGCTTTGCCGCCAATTTGCGCCCGTCTTTTTTCAGCATAGGTGTCCGAAAGCAAGGTTTTTGCAGGGATTTGAACAAAATCCGGATCGGCATAATACTTTGCCCGATCCTCAAAGGCCAGTTTTTTCGCTTCTGTAAAGAGGTGCAGGTGTTCCGCGCTCCCGAATTCAATAGCTGAAAAGTCATAACCTTCCAGAATTTGCAACATTTGAAGGGCGGCAATTCCCTGCCCATTGGGTGGGAGTTCCCATACATCGTATCCTCTGTAATTCACCGAAAGCGGAGTCACCCATTCAGAAGTATGGGCCTTTAAATCAGCTGTAGTCAGATAGCCGCCCTGACTTTGGATAAAACTCGCCATGGTCTCGGCGATTTCACCTTGATAAAAAGCATCACGCCCGCCCTCGGCAATCTTGCTATAGGTCCGGGCAAGAAATGGGTTTTTATAGATACTTCCTTCTCCGGGGAGTTGCCCGCCGTTCTGGTCTAAATAGGTTTCTTTGATGTTTGGGAACTCCCTACCCTGGAAGAAGGGGATGGTGCGGTTCATGTACCAGGCGATCAATTGCGTCAGGGGGAAGCCTTCTTCGGCATAGCGAATAGAGGGTGCAAGCAAATCTGCCATTGGTAGTTTGCCGAATTTGGAATGCAATTCGAACCAGCCATCTACGGCCCCCGGAACACTCACGGGCAATGGCCCGAAAGATGGGATTTTTTGGAGCCCTTTTTTTTTGAATTCATTTAGCGTTAAGGATTTTGGAGACCGTCCGCTGGCATTTAGGCCATGCAGTTTTTTCGAATTTGCGTCCCATACAATGGCGAAGAGGTCTCCCCCAATGCCGCTGCCTGTAGGCTCCATGAGCCCGAGTGCTGCATTGGCGGCAATAGCCGCATCGATAGCGGTGCCGCCACTTTTAAGGATATCAAGGCCGATTTGGGTGGCTAAAGGGTGGCTGGTAGCCACCATTCCTTTTTGGGCGAGGACCTCAGACCGCGTGGCGAAATCCGCTCCGGTAATTCGATCCTGTCCTGAGACCAGAACCATTCCGGCCATAAAAAGAAGTGCAGAAATAAAGGGTTTCATCTGTTTATTTTTATTGTTTTTAATTGGTCAGATGTAATTCGCCAATAACCATCTCGGTTGGTATCAAGAATTGTTATGGCTCATTTCATATGTGATTGATTTTCGATCCTTTTATGGGGGAAACCCCATCTGTGTTTAATTTTATTCCCTCAGGAAAACGACTACATTTTGGAAAAAAGGGCCCCCCTCCCTCCCATATTCAAGATAAGTTCAACCCCCGCAAAAACCAATCACCTCAACCCTGCAGCTCACAATTATACGGGAAGCGCATCGGTTTCAGCCCATTGGTCAATCCATTCACCCATCAGGCTTACCCAGTCCTCCCTGTCGTTCAGGCAGGGAATATGAATATACTCTGTACCGCCTGCTTCAAGGAAGTCTTCTTTGCCCTCCATGGCGATTTCTTCCAACGTCTCCAGGCAGTCACTGACAAACGCAGGGGTAATCACCGCCAGTCGGGTCTTACCTTCTTCAGCCAACCGCTTAAACTCGTAATCCGTATAAGGTTTGAGCCACGGATCTCCCGCCAACCGGCTTTGGAAGGAGGAGCTCACTTTCTCTCGCGGAAGGTCCAGAGTTTGAATAATTCGCTCTGTAGTATCGTAACACTGATGTCTGTAACAGCTGTTATGCGCTACGGAATTAACAGAACAGCATGTGCCGTCAATTTTACAATGGAAGCGGGTTGGGTCCGATTTTCGGATATGGCGTTCCGGGATCCCGTGATACGAAAACAGGACATGATCGTACTCGAAATTTTTTAAATGGTCTTGAATGGAATCTGCCAGCACCCTTATGTAGCCAGGGGTTTTATAAAAAGCCGGCAAGGTTGTAATTCCCATTTGTGGAAATTTATCCTGCTGGATTTCGAGTGTTTTTACGACTACCGTCTCATATGAACTCATGGCGTAATGCGGATACAAAGGCACCAGGAGGACGTCATCGACGCCTTGGTCACTTAATTCCTTGAGTCCTTCTTCAATGGAACCGGAGCCATAACGCATTCCAAGGGCAACCGGCAAGTCCGTTTTGGAGCGTACTTTATGGAGAAATCGCTCTGAGATCACAATCAGTGGGGATCCTTCTTCCCACCATATTTTTTGATAGGCCGCGGCGGATTTCTTTGGCCGGGTCTGGAGGATAATTCCCCTTACCAGGATCGTTCTCAGCCATTTGGGGGCGTCGATCACGCGCTCGTCCATCAAAAATTCGTCCAGGTAGGGCTTGACGTCTTTTGGGGTAGGGCTGTCCGGAGATCCCAGGTTTACCAGTAGTACACCTTTCATGAAAAATATTTCTTTTTAGGTTGGGTTGTTTGAAGCCCTACAAAAATACGGTTTCGGGGGAAACAATCCCATCTATGCTAAAGGTCTTTACATTATAGGGTAATAAGATTTTCTGATACCCCTGGTTTTTTAGACGCCACTTGAGATGCACGATAATTTCCTTAATTTCATCCCTAAAATCTCAGGCATGGATTCATTGATTCCAAATTCAGAACACCGGTCGCTTATTTTCCTCAGCCTCACCCTCTTACTATTGATAGGGGTCTATCTGGGAATTGGAGCGGCACTTCGTTATTTTGGAAAAAATCCCCGGTATCTCCTGCCCTCAGAAACCGTTAAAAGAGTAGCGTGGCCCCTGATTTTTATTTTGTTTTCACTTCTAATCCGCATACCGGCATTCCGGAAACTCCTGGGGCTTGAAGATTACCCCGAGGCTTTTAAACATGTGAGCACCCTCATGTTCATATTTGGGTTTACATGGCTGATTATTACTATGCTCAATGTTATAAAGCGACTCCTTCTTGTCCGATTTGACAAGGACGAATCAGATAACCTGAAGGCCCGAAAGTTTTACACGCAGTTCACCATCCTCGAGCGCATTTCAATTTTCCTTGTAGTAATCCTGGGGATTGGGGCTGCACTGATGAGTTTTGATGGTATTCGGCAGATCGGAGTAAGTCTTTTTGCATCTGCGGGAGTTGCAGGGATCATTATTGGATTTTCGGCTCAGAAACTTATCGCTACAGTCATTGCCGGTATCCAGATTGCCCTGACCCAACCCATCCGCCTGGACGATGTAGTTATTGTCGAGGGAGAATGGGGGCGAATAGAGGAAATTACTCTTACCTATGTCATTGTGAGAATCTGGGATAAGCGGTGTCTGGTGCTTCCAACCAACTATTTTATTGATAATCCCTTTCAGAACTGGACCCGGTCTACAACGGATATTCTCGGCACGGTATTTCTTTACACGGACTATAAGGTACCTTTTAAAGCCCTTCGTGAGGAGTTGCAAAGTATTGTTGAGAAATCCGACAAATGGAATGGAGAAGTAGCCAATATTCAAGTCACCGATTCGCGGGCCGGATATGTTGAGATTCGGGCCACTGTAAGCGCAGATGATTCCGGGAAAGCATGGGACCTCAGGGTTCTGGTTCGTGAAAAGCTCATTGAGTTTCTCCAGGAGAACTATCCGGAAAGTATTTCACATTCAAGGGTTTTACTCCGGCAAACCGGGGCGGATTTTAAAACAGAACACAACCAGGCCTAAAGTAGAATTTAAATGCTTCAAAAATTCCGTAGCGTATGCTAAAGATCGGGACACTTTTTTTTCTCTTTTTGTGTTTCGGCTACGCCCAGGCTCAAGAGGAGCAGGTCGTCTATTTACCCGAAGACAGGATCATTTTTGACCGCCTGATTCAGGAAACGGATGCGGAGGGCTCAGCATCTATCGGAGAAGCGATTATCGCCACGGGCCGGGAATTGCTCAATACACCCTACGTGGCGGGAACTCTGGAGGCCCATACCCCTGAAATACTTATTGTAAACCTGAGGGGTTTGGATTGTACTACGTTTGTTGAAAACGTCCTGACAGTGGGGGGAATGGTACAGGAAGGGCAGAAGGACTGGGATACCTATCTCAGTCATCTCGAGCGGCTGAGGTATCGGGATGGAATACGGAAAGGATATTCCTCCCGCCTGCACTATTTCACCGATTGGATCCGGAATAATGCAAAAAAAGGGTTGGTTGAGGACATTACACAAAGCCTTGGGGGGCTGCCACTGGAGAAGCGCATAGATTTTATGGGAACACATCCGGACTTGTACCCTGCCCTCTCCTCAGAAGCAGCTTTGGGAGCAGTTCAAAAAGCGGAAAAAGAGCTTTCAGAACAAGTGACCTATGTACTGCCCAAAGGGGAAGTTTCCAAAGTGGAAAATCAGATAAAAAATGGCGATATTATCGCCCTTGCCACGTCGATTGATGGCCTTGATGTTACCCATACGGGATTCGCGTTCAAGAAGGAAAACGGCCGTGTTCACCTGCTTCACGCATCCACCCGGGGAAGTGTTGAAATATCGAAAGCCCCGCTTGCGGAATACCTTCAGGGTGTGAAGCGAAATACGGGAATTATAGTGGTTAGACCCCTTGGACTAAAAAATTGAAAGACTCCCTGAAGTCATTCAATTTTGAGACAATACAGAAGGCCTCCACGCAAATGCTCTCTGAAAACGGGGTTTTTAAATGTGGTTTCATCATGCCCCAAACCGGTGTAAAATGTCCGGCCCCCTGATTCCTCATGGAACCATGCAATGGGATGATTCGCCCCATTTTTACCACCCTCGTAGCTCTTTTCATTGAGCATCATTAAAACCTGGATCTTAGGATTGATATTCTTAAAATTATACCATTCGTCATAATGCTTCCAGGATGGGCTCATGTGAGCTGTGGCGGGATGTTCCAGGTTTGTCACGAGTAATTCAGCCTCTTGCTGCTCCGGGTGACTTTCAAAATAGGCCCCTACCAGTTCGCCGTACCAGGACCACCCGTATTCCGTATCCGTAGCCGCGTGGATACCCATAAAAGCACCACCATCTTCTACATACTTCTGAAAGGCTTTTTCCTGTTCGGCTCCAAGGACGTCACCTGTGGTGCTCAAAAAAACTACCAGTTGGTATTTTGAAAGGTTGGCATCGTTAAACTGTAAGGAATCTTCAGTATGGTCCATCAGGATGCCTTCCTGTTGGGCGAGGTCTGATAAGACGTCCATCCCGGTTTCTATGGACGCGTGACGAAAGCCATTTGTTTTTGAAAACACCAGTATATGTTTTTGATCCGCGGGATCACTTTCGGGGTATTGTTGTGCCCGGGTGCCTTCCGGAAGTCCTGAACACAGCAATAGGAGTAAATAGAGGAGTAAGGGTTTCATGGTACGAATAGGATCTGTGTTTAATTTCAATGTAAGGGGACCAAAACGCACCTAAGTCCGCTCCTGGGCCATGGAGAGCAGGTATTGCTTTGGTGTTGTATGATATTTCTTTTTAAAGGCAGCAATAAAGTGGCTCGCGGTACTGTATCCAACTTTCAACCCTACTTCATTTACGTTAAATTTTCCGCTCTCAAGCATTTTCCGGGCCATCTCCATTTTGTAGTCAAAGAGAAAACTATATACGGAATCCCCGTAAATTTGCTTAAAGCCTTCTTTGAGTTTTTTCAGGCCCAGCCCGATTTCATCCGCTAATTCCTTAAGTCCGGGAGGCTCGGCCATACGGTCTATCACAATTTCCTTGGCCTGTCGTATTTTTTGTACGTTTTCTTCATCGGTCAAAAATGGGCATTGCTCGTTTGCAGTCTCCGTACTCCTGTTAAAATATAGGGACAGGAGTTCATAAACCTTGCCTTTACAGTACAACCCTTTGACGGAAGGGTGGATTTGTTCATTCCAAAGTTGGCTCAGGATAATAGCCTGGGAAGGTGAAAGCGGATTTTGCTTATAGTATTTTTTATCCCGGTTCTCCTCACTTAGAAAAGGAATGTAGTCGGCCTCTGAGGTAAAAAGGGCATGGAATTTACGAATGCTCATAAGGACCGAGATTACAGAGGTTCCCGGGCTTAAGACGGTGTGCAGGGGGAGTTCGGTTTCGGGGTTATAGAGTAAAAGCGACTGGCTCTCGGGTAAGTCCAGGACATAATGGCCGTTGTGATAGACGAACTGTGCATGGCCTTTCAGATTAAAGTGAAATTGAATAAAACGCTGATCCACATTGCGTTCGAGACGGGAGGGATGCGATTCTTCATTAAAAGCTTTGAGGAGCACAAATTCCGTTGAAATCAGCACCTCTTCAAAAGAACCGCTTGCGACATTTTTTTTAAGGTCAGACATGGGAATCAAAAACTTTTATTTAGAATCTTTCTAAATTGTTTTACTGTTAAGTGCCATTAATTCGACAAAAATAGGGAATTGAACAGGGATACGCCAATAACCTAACGTATAAATCCCAGAACGTCATTTTATGACCCTACAGCGTTATTTTTGTCGAACTATTCCTTATATTTTTGCCGCAGTACTATGAAGAAGTATCATATTTCAAGACATCCCCGCTTTATTGTGGTTGGGTTAAACTTCCGAAAGGCCGATGCTGTACTCCGGGGAAAGTTTTCGCTCAATGGGGATGCGGTAGATGGCCTGTTGCTTCAAGCCTTTGAAGAAGGAATCGATGGCCTGCTTGTGACCAGCACGTGTAA
>CAZEQO010000021.1:0-28520 GCA_964514365.1 uncultured Robiginitalea sp.
CAGGCTGCGAAACCTGACGATCGACTCTTTAAAAAAGTCTGCGGCACTTCCCTCGGCCCAGGCGGCTCCAAAGCCCACCCTGGGTTCGCGCTCATTCAATAGGAAAGTGCTTTTTCGGGTATCCACACTCTGGGTGAATAGCGCAATGCGGGTTTCCTCCCACAATTCCCGCCCCATCAGCATTGGGGAATTCGTACTTACACTCAGCACGGGCCCGGCAATGGCCTGGGCCCAGTTATAGGTGTTTGCAAAATCATCGGGGTCAATTTGCAGGTGCGCCTGGAAGCTGGTATTGCAACCCTCATACATTATGGAATCGTGATGGAGGTTTATCTCGTCCACGCCCTTAATATGCACCTCCATATTGCTGCCCTTTACCTCGGTAATGGCATCCGAGAGGATCTTGTACCGCTCTTTAGGGGTCATGTAGGACTCCTTCAGGTAGCGGGTGCTGATGGTGGGGAGTATCCCGGTAATCACGATGTTGTTTTTGAACTTTTCGGCCACTTCCTGTCCGTGGTCCAGCAGGGTGTTCAGCTGTTTGTGCATCTGCGAAAAGCATGTTCCGCCCAAAGGGAAGGGGTCCAGGTTGATCTCCAGGTTATACCGCGTGAGCTCCGCGGTAAAATGTGGCTCGTTTATCGCCTCCAGGATTTCCACCGCCTGATCTGAGGGTTCCCAGTTCCTGTTGACCAGACAAAACTCCTGCTCGGCCCCGATATGTATCGGGTCTGTGGTAAAGGCTCCTGTTTCCAACATTTGTTCCAGGGCCTCCAAATCGGTCAGTAACCGGTAGAAATAGGTTTTGCGCTCCGGGGCGTCCTTTAATCGCTTGACGGTTTGTGTTCCCATAAAAACTGGTTTTTGACCCTATACCTCATTCGGGCAATTTAGCATAAGGCCCCGGTAAGTTCTATGATAAATATCATTCACGCCGACCCCTAATTTATTGTTATTTTTGGACATGGCCTCTTTTGAATTTCCAAAGAAACAGCGACTCTCCCGTAAAAAGCTATGGGAAGCCGTCTTTCAGAAAGGGGTTCGACTCAAAGCCTATCCCCTGGCCCTTTACGCCCTTCAGGCCGAACTCCCCGAAGATGTCCGGGTACAGGCGGGTTTTGCCGTGCCTAAAAGAAGTTTTAAAAAAGCGGTCGACCGAAATCGTATCAAGAGGCTCATGAGGGAAGCATATCGGCTGGGAAGGCCCGCGCATTTTAACACCCTGGAAAGACCCTTTGCCCTTGTATTTTTATACCTTGGAAAAGATATGCCTGATTTTACGCGGATTTCCCGCGCCATGCAGGCGGTCATAAATGAATTTGAAACCCATGAAGCGACTACTCAAACCCAAATTGATTCTGCCCCTCCTGGCCCTGACGGTCTTCCTGACCGCCACGGGGTTTAAAAGCGGTTTTTTCGAGATTGCAAAACAGGTTGAGATCTTTACGACCCTCTTTAAAGAACTCAATATGAATTACGTGGATGAAACCAATCCGGCCGCCCTTATGGATACAGCTATTAAGAGCATGCTGGACGATTTGGACCCCTACACCCAATTTCTGAATGAGCAGGATGTGGAGGCCTTTAAAATCAGCAATGCGGGGGAGTATTCCGGAATCGGGGCGCTGGTGCGCTCCTACAGGGACAAACTGGTTATTGTGGAGCCCTACAAGGACTATCCTGCCGACAAGGCGGGGCTGAAAGCCGGGGATGAAATCGTCAAAATCGGAGACATTACTGTAGCGGATTTTAAAGACGACGCCGGGGAGCTGCTTAAAGGGGCAGACCATTCAAAAGTTACCGTTACCTATAAGAGGCAGGGGCAAACCGGCACTGCGGTTATTGAGCGGGAGTCCATAGATATAGATGCCGTCCCTTTTTATCAGATGGCAGATGAGCGCACAGGCTATATCGTGCTCTCCCGGTTTAATGCCAAGGCGAGTGAACAAACACAAAAAGCACTTGAGGACCTTAAGGAACAGGGGGCTGAGCGGCTCATCCTCGACCTTCGCGATAACCCCGGGGGCTTGCTCTCCGAGGCAATCAATATTACCAATCTTTTTGTGCCCAAAGGAGAGCTGATCGTAACTACAAAGTCCAAGGTTAAAAAGTTCAACGAGGAGTACAAGACCCGCAAGCAACCCGTAGATACAGAAATCCCCCTGGTAGTCCTTATCAATGGTCGGAGCGCTTCGGCCAGCGAGATTGTATCCGGCGGATTGCAGGATTTAGACCGGGCCGTGATAATGGGTGCGCGAAGTTTTGGAAAAGGCCTGGTGCAGCGCCCGTTAAAGCTCACCTATGGGACGCAGTTAAAGGTCACCATAAGCCGGTATTACACTCCTTCTGGCCGGTGCATACAGTCCCTGGATTACTGGAATCGGGATGATGAGGGCAATGCCGTACGGAATTCCAACTACCGGGAATTCAAAACAAAAAATGGGCGGATCGTTACCGACGGGGGTGGCGTTGTCCCCGATATAGCAGTGCGCGAACTGGGGTCTAATGACCTTATATCTGCCCTGCAGGAAAATCAGCTGATTTTCGATTACGCCACAGTGTATTCCTATAAGAATAACTATGCGGATATTTCGGAATTTGAGCTTCCCGCCGAAACCCTGAAGGACTTTAGGGCCTTTGTGGGAAAAAGTGATTTCTCTTTTGAAACACAAACCGAAAAAAAGCTCAAAGAAGCCCTCACCTCCCGGGATGAGGTTGTTTTCAATGACGATATCGAGTCGGACTTAAAATCCCTTTTGGCCAAGGTGGAAAAACAAAAATACAAGGCCTTTGACTCCAATGCCTCGGAAATCGAAAAACTGCTGGAAGATGAAATCGTAAAAAGGTATTTCTACCGGGAAGGGCTTTATGCCTGGTACCTGGACCACGACCCTTCTATCCTGGCGGCCCGGGAATTGCTGGGCAATACGGCCAAATATCGCGAAACCCTTCAATAGATATGCGGAGCCAATGGGTGTGTGCACTTGTTTTGTCGTTCCTGCCGCTGTTCGCCGCCTCGGGGCAGGAGGCTTCCCTCCCCACATCTGCTGAGGCGTCGGACACCCTATCAGTCGAGCTGATCATCCTCGGGAATGTGCAGGATGGAGGAGCTCCACATATGGGTTGTTTCAAATCCTGTTGTGCGCCCCTGTATACCCAGCCGAACAAGGCCTTAAAAGTAGTCTCCCTGGGGGTTTTGGATGCCCGGGAGGAGAAAACCTACCTGTTCGAGGCCACTCCGGATATTGCGACACAAATGGCATTCCTTCGTACAGCAGCTCCTTTCCGGGCAGGTTCTGCGCCAGACGGCATTTTTATTACCCATGCCCATATTGGCCATTATACCGGGCTGATGTTTCTGGGGCGGGAAACTCTGAATGCCGATCAGGTCCCGGTCTACAGTTTGCCCCGGTTCGCAGACTTTGTCGCCTCCAACGGGCCCTGGGATCAATTGCTCGAACTGAAAAACATCCGGCTGCACCCTTTGTCCGAAGGTGCTCCCGTCTCCCTGTCTGCGCACCTTCAGGTACGGGCCTTTCGTGTCCCCCACAGGGATGAGTATTCAGAGACGGCCGGCTTTGAGATCGCCGGGCCCGAAAAGAAAGCTTTGTTTATCCCGGATATCGACAAATGGGAGCGTTGGGAAACTTCCCTGATTACGGCTATTGAACAGGTCGACCTCGCCTTTATCGATGCCTCGTTCTACGACAATGCCGAAATCGGATATCGGGATGTTTCAGAAATCCCCCATCCTTTCGTGGTGGAATCCCTCGCCCTTTTGGAGGCCTTGCCAGGGGAGTTGCGCGCCCGGGTGTATTTCATCCATATGAACCACACCAACCCCATGCTCAACCCGGATAGTGAGGCTTCGAAGGCAGTCATTGCTGCAGGGTACGGGATTGCCCGGATGGGAGATCGATTTAAATTGTAAGTAGTGGCTGCCGAAGATTTTATCCGGGTTCTGGAGGGCGTCTTTGGACTGCGAATCCTGAAGCACCAACCCGTCAGGGGGGGTGATATTGCAAAAAGCTATCTCCTGCAAACCTCCGGGGGCCCGTTCTTTGTAAAAATACTTGAAGGCCCCCGGGCGTACGATATGCTGACGGCTGAAGCCGACGGGCTAACCGCCCTAAAGGCGCCCGGGGTGATTCCTGTCCCGGAAGTTTACCGGTGTGCGAAAACCGGTTTTGGCGCCGCCCTTTTGATGGAGTACATCCCCACAAGTCACGGGTCTGATGCTTCCCAGGAAGCCCTCGGCCGACGCCTGGCGCTTTTGCATCAATCCGGCAGTGATACCTTTGGGTGGAGCCGTAATAATTATATCGGCTCCCTGCCCCAAAACAACCCCCGGGAACAGGGCTGGGCCTCTTTTTTTGCCCGCCATCGCCTCGGCTTTCAATTTGATCTCGCCTTATCATCAAACTTACTGGGGGCAAGACAGGTCCCGGATGTCGACTTTATGATTCAGAAAATTGAATCCCTTGTGCCCGAGGTACGCCCCGCCCTTTTACACGGGGACCTGTGGGGCGGGAATTACCTGGTTTCCAAAGACAATACCCCTTATCTTATCGATCCTTCTGTATACTACGGGCACAGCGAAGTGGACCTTGCTATGAGTCGCCTTTTTGGCGGGTTCTCGTCCCATTTCTACAGCGCTTATTTTGAAGTATCGCCTGCCCGGCCCGGGTTTGAAGACCGGATGCCGCTCTATCAGCTCTACTATCTTTTGGTACACCTCAATATTTTCGGGCGATCTTATTTGGCATCCGTCACCGATTCAGTAGGTGCTGTTTTTGGAGCCCATTGAGCTTAATTCTTTACATTTAGGAGAATTTCATGTGTATGAGGGCTTTTCAGCCATTTTTTTACGTGTTCAGCCTGGCTATTGGAGCGTTGCTGCCCGGTTGTTCAGATAACCATTCTATATCCGTATCAGAGGGGTCCCAATACCAAACCTGGTCCCGTTATTTGGGCGATCCGGGCCGCTCACATTTCAGTACCCTCAATGCTTTTACCCCTGAAAACGTCAGTTCCCTGGGCGTCGCCTGGGAACACTCCCTGCAGGATTCCGGGCAAATGCAGATGAGCCCGATTGTTGTGGACTCCATCCTGTATGGGGTCTCTGCTTCCCTGCGGGCCTTTGCCCTGGATGCGCGAACCGGGGAAGCCCTGTGGGTCTTTGGAGACACCCTGAATGAGGCGGCCTCCACAAGCCGTGGGGTAAGCTACTGGTCGGAAGGGAAAGACAAACGCGTCTTTTATACCGTAGGGCCGGATCTCTACGCCCTGGATGCCCTTACCGGAGTACCTGTCCCTTCTTTTGGAACGGGGGGTAAAATCGACTTGCGCTCTGGAATGCCCGAGTCTGCCCGTTCCAAATTTGTGATTTCAAATACGCCGGGCGCCATTTATAAAAACCTGATCATCATGCCCCTTCGCGTGGCCGAAACAGCCGGGGCGGCTCCCGGAGACGTCATGGCGTTCAATGTGAGAACCGGCGGGTTGGAATGGGTATTCCACACCATCCCGCATCCGGGCGAGCCCGGACATGACACCTGGCAAGACCCTGAAACCTATCTCAACGCGACTGTGGGCGGCGCCAATAACTGGGCCGGAATGGCCGTAGATGAGTCGCTGGAAACACTCTATGTGCCCACGGGTTCAGCAGCCCCGGATTTTTACGGGGGGGATCGTATAGGGCAAAACCTTTATGCCAACAGCCTGCTCGCCCTGGATGCCAACACCGGGGCCTATAAATGGCACTTTCAATTTGTACATCACGACCTTTGGGACCGGGATCCTCCTGCCCCCCCAAACCTGTTGACCATAACGCGGGACGGGAAAGAGATTCCCGCAATCGCCCAGGTCACAAAACAGGGGTATGTATTCCTGTTTAACCGCATTACCGGGGAGCCCCTCTTCGAAATTGAAGAGCGGCCCTTTCCAGGTTCCGATCTCAATGGAGAATCCGCCTGGCCCACCCAGCCTGTTCCTAAAAAGCCGAGGCCTTTTGCCCGCCAGGCCCATGCACTGGACACCAGTGATATCAGCCCATTTGCACCCAACCGCGAAGAATTAAAAGGCATATTTTTAAGTGCGGATACAAGGGAATATCGCCCTCCCGGGGAGGATCCGGTTTTGCTTTTACCCGGCTACGATGGGGGTGCCGAGTGGGGGGGTGCCGGGGCAGACCCGGAAAATGGGGTTTTGTATGTAAACTCCAATGAAATGCCCTGGTTTCTTCAGATGGCCCCCGTAAATCAAACTGTTTATAACAGCCCGGGGGAGTCCGTTTACAACAAATACTGTGTCGTCTGTCATCAGAGCGATCGTTCCGGTGTCCCGGCCAGCGGGTTTCCCTCCCTGCTCGATCTGGAGGATCGGATAACGGCAAAAGAAGTCGAAGTGCTGCTCGCACGCGGGAAAGGAATGATGCCCGGGTTTCCTCAAATTTCAGCTACTGAGAAAAAGGCCCTTCTGCGTTTTCTCCTGAATCAGGAAACAGACCCACAGGTAGCAGGTAAAACCGAAGTGTCCGAAGCCCCGCCCCCGGATATGGAGGCCCCTTCTGTGCCCTATCAGCATACCGGATATTCGAAGTTTCTGGACGCTAACGGGCATCCCGCCATAACGCCGCCCTGGGGGACACTCCATGCTATAGATATGAATTCAGGGGAGTATTTGTGGAGTATTCCCCTTGGGGATACCCCGGGCATTGAAACCGCTGACGGGAAACCGACGGGAACTGAAAACTACGGGGGCCCGGTAATCACTGAAAACGGCCTGTTGTTTATCGCAGCAACCAAAGACGGGTATTTCAGGGCTTTTGACCGCCAGTCAGGCGAGCTCCTTTGGGAATACCTGCTTCCCGCTCCCGCTTTTGCAACTCCCGCCTTGTACGAGGCGGATGGGGTTCAGTATATCGCCCTGGCCTGCGGGGGAGAAAAATTGGGTACCCCCAGGGGAAATAAAATCATCGCATTTACGCTCAAATTATGAACAAACCCGTTAAAATACTCGTGGTCGGTTGCGGTAATATGGGAAGCAGCCATGCGCGGGCCTACCGTGAATTAAGGGATTTTGACATTGCCGGGTTGGTGAGTCGGTCTGAAGAAAGCAGGGAGCGCCTCTCGGACGCTTTAGGCGGTTATCCTACCTTTTCGAGTCTTCAGGAAGCCCTTGAAAATTCGGAGGTGGACGCGGTTTCTATTAATACTTATCCGGATTCCCACGCCCCTCTGGTCCGCGAAGCCCTCGAGGCAAATTGCCACGTCTTTGTGGAAAAACCCCTGGCCACCACTGTTGAAGCTGCCGAAGAATTAGTGGCTCTCGCACTCGAAAAAGGGAAGGTGCTGATGGTTGGGTATATCCTCAGGGTGCACCCCGCCTGGATGCGGTTTGTACAAATCGCACAGAAATTGGGAAAACCCCTGGTGATGCGGATGAACCTCAACCAGCAGAGTTCCGGACTGCAATGGCACACCCATAAACAGCTTATGAACAGTATGTCGCCTTTGGTGGACTGCGGAGTCCATTATGTGGATATCATGTGTATGATGACGGGGGCCCGGCCGGTAAGCGTCCAGGCCATCGGTGCCAGGCTGACGGACGAAATCCCGGAAGGGATGTACAACTACGGGCAGTTGCAGGTGCGCTTTGACGATGGTTCTATCGGGTGGTACGAAGCCGGTTGGGGACCTATGATGAGCGAAACCGCGTTCTTTATTAAAGATGTTATCGGGCCCGGGGGTTCTGTGTCTATTTCGGAAGTTCCCGAAGGGGAGTCCGACGATATAGAAGGGCATACGAAAACCGGCGTTCTGCAAAGACATTATAATATTGTCGATGGGGAGGGACGATTTTTACACCCGGATTCCTTTATACATATCGAAAATGAACCTGACCACGACGGCCTCTGTCGTCTCGAGCAGGAATTCTTCCTGAATGCGATCCGGGAAGGGCTGGATCTGAACAGCCATTTAAAGGACGCCGTAAACAGCTTGAAAATTGTGCTGGCAGCAGACGCTTCCATTCGTCTGGGAAAGGTGGTTGAAATTCAAATAAAGGACTGATTTTTAAATAATTAATTCTGTGTTAATCCAGCCCCAATATTTGGTAATCCGCGGTTTTTTTTTATCTTATGACATGATAAAAATGGAAAAAAAGGAGAATCAGGACCTCCTTCAAAAATCAGTAGAGCATCTTGAGGCTCGTGGGTTTGGAGATATCAAGGTGGATATGACAGGATATGAAAGCCCAAAGTCCTATCTGAAAAAGAGTTCAGGGAATTCCGTAACCCCTGATATTACTGCGTCAAAGAACGGTGTCAACTATTTTTTTGACCTGAGTTTAAAGTCTGAGAAACCTACCCTGTTAAAGTCTAAATGGCTCTTCCTGGATACCCTCAGCCGTATGAAATCCGAGCGTTTTAGAATCATTACATTCCGGGGACACTACAAATTTACAGACACCATGTTAAATGAATTGAACCTCGGGAGTAAAGATCCTATCAAAATTACCTGAAGTTTCAGTTTTAGGGAGATTATTTGGCCGTAAATACCATTCGTATATGTGGTATCCCGTCCTCCTTATATAATTCCCCTTCGGGTTTAAAGCCCAATTCTTCGTAAAAGCGTTGCAAATAGGCCTGGGCAGAAATTGCAATCGGGCAGTCCCCTATTTCTTTTTGTATTGCCTGTATGGTGAATTCCATAAGCCGGGCCCCGTATCCGTTGCCCCTGAACTCCGAAGGTACAGCTACCCTTCCAATGCTCGCTTCCTCAAAATAATCTCCCGGTCGAAACACACGGCAATACGCACACAATTCACTTCCTTTCCATCCCAGAACATGCAGGGCCTCAATATCCTTTCCGTCCAAATCGAGATAAATGCATTGCTGTTCGACCACAAATATCTCTGAACGCAACCTGAGTAAGGCATAGAGTTCCTGAAGATTCAGTGCACTAAAGGGTTTTATTTCTAACCGCATTTCAATCCTGCACAATTATATTCTTACTGTCACACTTTTCGTATTCCGGCTGAATGTTCACGTGGTTGATGCCGAACTCCTCGTAAACGAGTTTTTCAATGTCAACCAATATCTTATCGAATTCCGATAAGGCAATATCTTCCTTAAAATCGATATGGGCTTCCATATGCAATTCATCCTCATTGAGTTGCCAGATGTGGACGTGGTGCACATTCTCAATGGGCCCTAGTGCGCAGATCGCCTTTACAATCTGCTTAACCTCTATGCTCGCCGGGGTAAAAAGCATAAGGACCCTTGTGGAATTTTTTAAAAGCTCGTACCCCATATAAATAAGATACAGGGCAATTATCAGGGTCAATAATGGATCAATCCAGAACCAGCCGAAAAAATACATCAGAATACCCCCCACAAGCACGGCTACAGAAGCCATCATATCTGTAAACAGATGCAGATATGCAGAGCGCATATTCATATTCCTGTCCGAATCTGACTTTAACAAGAGCACACTAAACCCATTGACGAGGATCCCGAGTACCGACAGGGCAATTACAATCCCCGTCCCCACGCCCTGTGGGTCCAGGAACCGTTCAATAGCTTCCTTTATCAAAAAGATGGCTACGATGATCAGCGTTGCCGAATTGACAAAGGCTGCAATAATCTCCGCCCGTTTATAGCCAAAAGTCTTGTTGGTAGAAGCCTGTTTATGGGCGAGGGTGTTTGCCGCATAACTTATAATCAGGGAAATGACATCACTGAGGTTGTGAACCGCATCTGACAACAAGGCCAGGCTGCCCGAAATGAACCCCCCTATGACCTGAGCGAGGGTAATGACCACATTGAGGATTATGGAAATAAACAGGTTTCTGCCCTTGAGGTCGTGACTATGGTGGTTGTGGTCATGGTGTGTATGGCCCATCGGCGTATTGGCTAGCTTAATCGTAAAAATAGGGCAAAACTATGCACATGGTATTTTTTCAACCCTGCGCGCGTGTCTGCCGCCTTCAAATGGGGTTTTCAAAAACACTTTAACCATTTCCAGAGCCTGGGGAATGGCGATAAACCTGGCAGGTAAACTGAGGACATTAGCATCGTTGTGGGTCCTGGCTAAAACAACAAGTTCTTTATTCCAGCACAGTGCAGCCCGGATCTGTTGGTGTTTATTTGCCGTCATGGCCGCACCATTGCCACTCCCACAAATAATAATTCCAAAATCTGAGTCGCCCCTGGCTACATCTTCAGATACCGGATGGACAAAATCCGGATAATCCACACTATCAGAACTATCTGTTCCCCTGTTGGTCACCTTATAGCCCATTGATTTTAATAATCCAACGATGGCTAATTTGTACTCGGTACCTGCGTGATCATTGCCGATAGAAATATTCATTTTGCCTTATTTAAGGATTTGATATAAAGGTACAAACCTCTTCAGGAATCCCCTTTATTAAATTTAATGAACATTTCACGAATTGAGGAATACCAAAACAAAGGGATTCGAGCCAGTGCGGTTTTAAGAAATTGTTTATAAATCGTCAACAACAATTAAAGGATTCTACTTGCATAAAACCGGTGAATATCCCATTACGATTTACCGGTGCAAATAGCAAATGGTATTTATAAAAATAACTCTATGACTTACTGACATTTCCAGGTGGGTAATGAACCCTGAAGATTCTTTTATTTATTCATATTCTGCTGTTCACTTCTCAACGAAGGGCTTGTTAATAACGTTACTAATATATTGATTCAGTGATTCTTCCTCCTGTCACTTTTTGTCAATCTTTCCTTTATAACGAGAAATGCAACTATCTCCTGAATTTTTTATACCGCTATTCACAAGCTATCATAATCATCATATTTTCTTTTAATTAAATAATAAACAATATAAAATAATATAGGCTGTTGATTAGTTAATAATTCCCTGAATAGAATTGATTCGGAATTGCCGCAAGAATAATTCGTAATTTTGCTTCAAACTAAATCGTGGATGTCGAAGAAGAAAAAGCGGGCGAAAAACCATATTAAAAACGAAATCACCAAAGGGATATTTACCGTACTTGAGGCGGAACCCACAAAACCTTTCAACTATAAACAAATTGCATCGAAGCTCGAGATAACAGATTCTGAGGGGCGTAATTTTTTAATTAAACGACTTTCCGAACTCGGGCAGAAAAAGAGGATCCTGGAGGTATCTACAGGTAAGTATAAAGCCTTGAATGTCCCTGATGTTTATACCGGGAAGGTAGATGTAAACACCCAGGGTAATGCCTATATAACCACAGAAGAACTCGAGGACGATATATTCGTCAGTTTTCCCAACCTCAATAAAGCCTTTCACAAGGATACGGTAGAGGTGCAGTTATTGCAAAAGAAAAGAGGAAATCGTAAAGAAGGTAAAATAATACGCATTCTTGAGCGTCATAAGACTGCTTTTGTCGGAATTGTGGATCTCTACAAAACCTTTGCTTTTGTGCGCCCTTCGGACTCCCGTATGTATACCGATTTCTTCGTTCCCCTGGACCAGTTATCCAATGCCAAACACCGGGAAAAAGTATTGGTTTCTTACGAGAGCTGGCCGGACGATGCAGACAGCCCTTATGGGCGGGTAACTGAAGTACTGGGAATACCGGGAGAACACGATACGGAAATGCATTCCATCCTGGCCGAATACGGTTTACCGTACACGTTTCCTTTGGAAGTGGAACACTATGCAAACCAACTCGATACCCGTATTTACCAGGAGGAAATAGACAAACGCCGCGATATGCGGGATATCCTCACCTTTACCATAGATCCGAAGGACGCCAAAGATTTTGACGATGCTATTTCTTTCAGAACACTTGAAAATGGGAATTTTGAAGTGGGAATCCATATTGCGGATGTATCCCATTACGTCCTCCCGGACACTATTTTAGAAGAAGAGGCTTATGACAGGGCTACAAGTGTATACCTGGTGGATCGGGTCGTCCCTATGTTGCCTGAAGTCCTTTCCAATAACGCGTGCTCCCTTCGTCCCAAAGAAGATAAACTTACCTTTTCAGCTGTTTTTGAATTAGACAGGGAAGCCCGTATACAAAAGGAGTGGTTTGGCCGAACGGTAACACATTCCGATCAGCGCCTGGCATATGAGGAAGCCCAGCAGGTGATAGAAACAGGTTCTGGTAAAATCCCGGATGCAATCTCTATTCGCGAAAAGGGATATATGCTACCTGATGCGGTTGTTCAGGCCATTGGCCAGTTGGATGCCATGGCGAAAAAGCTTCGCCACAAACGGATGGAGCACGGGGCCATTTCTTTCGATAAGGTAGAAGTGAAATTCAATCTGAATGAGGAGAATGAACCGGTTGGGGTTTATTTTAAGGAAAGTAAAGACGCCAATAAGCTGATTGAAGAATTTATGCTGCTGGCCAACCGGAAAGTGGCCGAGTTTATCGGGAAGCAACGACCTGAAAAAACGTTTATCTATCGAATTCACGACGAGCCCAATGAGGAGAAACTCATATCCCTGAATAGTTTGGTGAAGCGGTTTGGATACCAATTGAATTTTAGGGATAAAAAAGCGTTGAACACTTCTTTAAACCAACTCCTGGAGGATGTTAAGGGAAAAAAGGAACAGAACATGGTCGATACCCTGACCATCCGGACTATGAGCAAAGCCGTGTACAGTACCCAGAACATCGGGCACTATGGCCTGGCGTTTGACTACTATACCCACTTTACCTCACCGATACGACGGTACCCGGACGTTATGGCACACCGGTTGTTGCAGCACTATCTGGACGGGGGGAAGTCCCCGGAGTTTACCAAATACGAAGAACAGGCCAAACACGCCTCTCAAAGGGAGTATCTGGCGGTGAGTGCTGAAAGGGATTCGGTGAAGTATATGCAGATTAAGTTTATGGAAGATCATCGGGACCAGGAGTTTACCGGTGTGATTTCAGGAGTCACCGAATGGGGGATTTATGTTGAGATCATCGAAAATAAGTGCGAGGGAATGGTACGCATACGGGATATAAAGGATGATTATTATACCTTTGACGAACGTCAGTATGCCCTTGTTGGTGAAAGGAAGGGAAAGATATACCAACTGGGGGATGAGGTAAAAGTGACAGTTAAGAATACGGATCTCATTAAACGACATTTGGATTTTGCCCTGATCGGTAAAGCCTGAGGGTAGAAAAGAAAACCCACCAATGAACTGCAACCTGTTCATTCTTTGTATTTCCTTTTTAGGGCTGTTGACAAACCCGGCAACAGCTCAGGAAAAGACCGTGAATCAAACGCTATCAGCCTTTTCAGAAATCAAGGTTTTTGACGGGATTTCCGTAAACCTGATTCCCGGGCAGAAAAACGAGGCGGTGATAAGCGGGGCTAATGTGGACGACGTGGCCGTCCAGGTCAGTGAAGGCAGTCTGAAAATCCGAATGAAGGTCACGAAAATTTTTAGTGGCTACAGGACCTTTGTCGATGTATACTATCGACAGCCCATACGGGTAATAGATGTCAATGAGGATGCCCGGATCATTTGCAAGGAAACCATAAAGCAGGAAGTCCTGGAAGTAAAGGCCCAGGAAGGGGGGGAAATTCAGGTGCAGGCAGACGTTACCCAATTCCTGGTTAAAGTGGTCACAGGAGGCGTTATCAAGGCCTCAGGAGGATCTAAAAACCAGGATGTGCAGATTAATACCGGGGGCAACTACCGGGGAAAGGATTTTAAAACAGGTTTTAGCACTGTAAACGTCAATGCCGGTTCCCTCGCAGAGATCCATGCCACGGATTATGTAAAAGCCACCGTAAAAGCCGGAGGAGAGGTCCTTGTATACGGTGACCCGGCCAAGATGGATGAGAAAACCGTATTCGGAGGCACTATCAAACGAATGTAATTTGCGATGATTGAAGATATTCAGGCAGCTATTCCCCTGGGCTTTTTGTTGAGCTTTATGGTAGGGCCTGTTTTCTTTGTATTGCTGGAAACAAGTGCAACCAAGGGTTTCAGAGCAGGGTTTGCACTGGATTTAGGGGTAGTCCTGGCTGATATTTTTTTTCTGTTCATCGCGTATTTCAGTAGCTTTCAATTACTCGAAAACCTGAGCAACCAACCGGGGTTGTACGTCTTCGGGGGCGTTATCCTACTGGTCTACGGACTGACTACTTTTTTCCGATCGGATTTTAAGGAAAAAAAACCGAGGATAGTCGCGAAGGGTAGCGATTACCTGGGGCTTTTTGTCAAGGGCTTCCTCCTTAATTTTATCAATATAGGGGTTCTGGTATTCTGGCTCGGTGTTATCATTATTGTCGGCCCCAGCCTCGACAATCAACCCAACCGGATTATCACCTTCTTTTCGGCCATGCTGGGAGCCTATCTCATCACGGATATTTTTAAAATTCTTCTCGCCAAACAATTGCGTCGCAAACTTACGCGGGATCGTATTTTACTGGTAAAAAAAATCCTGGGTGTCATCCTGATCGTTTGTGGGATAGTCCTTATTGTCAAGGGGTTTCTCCCAAAAGACCAGTTGAGTATTGAGCAGGGAATAGAACTCATTCGGGAATAAAAAAACCCCGGCGCAGCCAGGGTTGATTTAAAAGTCTTTGAGGCATCGAGCGGATTCGAACCGCTGTACAAGCTTTTGCAGAGCTGTGCCTAGCCACTCGGCCACGATGCCATTATTTTACTGCGGCAAATTTAGTGTTTTTACTTCTTAAAGGCAGCATATTTTACCTTGTTTTACTCAAAACTACGGTGACTTGCTGTACATCACCACCAATGGGTGGGTTAATTTTAGAAATTGAAACCTCAGCTGCAGAGACCGTATCAATTTCGCCAAAGATCCGATCGAGAATCCGGGCACCAACGGTTTCCAAAAGATGACTTCGAAGTTCCATTTCCAACCTTACGATGCGATTAAGGGCTACATAGTCGACGGTGTCACTAAGCTGATCTGTGACGGACGCTTTTTCGAGATCCGCAGTTACTTCGAGGTCCACCCTGTAGTCGGAACCGATAACGCCCTCCTCTTTAAGGCACCCGTGAAAGGCATAGAGCCGGATGTTTTCCAAACGAACTTTTCCCAAAAGACAAATTTTGTGTAAATCTAGACAAAAACCCCAGAGATACCCATCCTGGTGGAAGGGAAAGTCTTGATTCCCGGATTAGTAAGTACACCGGCAATTACTCAATCCCTGGAAAAGGTCAACGCCAATGGTGATTACATGGGTACCATAGCTATATGCGAGGATGTCGTTTAGTATGATCTGTACCGAATACGCAAAGTAAAAATTTCCCTTCTTAAGGCCGACGAAAGGCGCTATATAAAGCGGTTTTCCGATTTGGTCATTTAAAAAACGGTAGTTGACCCCGGTGTAATAGTAATCCTCAAAGTCGTAAAAACGGAACTTCATATTGAGGTCCGTTTCGGACCGCCCGTCGCTTTCAAAAATCTTATAAAGCACCGAGGGCTCTATTTCAAGGCGGCTGTTCTTATTCTTGGAGTACCGAAAACCGGTATAGACATAATAATTACGCAACTGGTTCGGCTCAAAAACGGGATTAAAACTGGTGAGGTCTTTATTGAGCAGGTTTGACGCATTGATACTGGCGTAGAATTTGTTTTTCCGGTACATCAAACCGACATCAAAGTTGTGGTTTGTCGTAGAGCGATCGTCCGTTATGGAGGGGTCTCCCGTAATATTTTCGAACTCCTCAATGTCAATTCGGAACTGGTTGAAGTTATAGGAGATCCCGAAAGAAAGGAATTCGTCGTCGTAGCGATCCAGGGTCAGGTGGTGCGCAAAGGATAGCCGGGCCCCTTGTTGACGCGTATACCCATTGCTGTCGTTGTATAAAAAGATCCCACCTCCCGAGCGGTTGCCTATTCGGGCATCCGCTGCCAGGGACTGTGTTTGGGGAGCGTCTTTAATACCTACCCACTGGCTCAGCCCGTTTACACGGATCTTTACGTGGTCTCCAATACCCGCATACGTCGGAGCAAGCACAAATGGGTTGTCTGCCAGGTACTGAGAAAGCTGGGGGGAGTTAAGCTCTTGTCCGTTGGAGGCAAGAACCCCGCCTATGAGTAATATTATAAATAGTTTAAAACGCATTTTTTGCAATGTGGTTTATTTCTTTAACGATAGAGTGTGAAATGTCCAACAAACTCCCGGGGGTCATTCTCCCCATTGAGCTGGATGGTATACCAGTAATCTCCCGTGGGCAATTCCTTTCCGTCATAGTTTCCATCCCATCCCTGATAGTTGTAAGAAATTTCGTCTACCACTCTACCATAACGATCATAAATTTTGATTAGTATCTGTGGGAAGCCCTCAATGTTTTCCGGAATCCACAAATCATTCATACCATCTCCGTCGGGAGTAAAGAAATTTGGCATTTCAATGTCGATGAACTCCATGAATATCTGCGCTTCCGCGACACATCCGCTCTGATCGACCACCATTACGGAATATGTTCCGGTTTCATTGATGTAATACGTATTATCGTTTCCGTTATCCACCCCGTTGAAGTAGAACGTATACTCTTCAACACCCCCTGTGGCGAGGGCCGTTATCTCATTCAGATTACGCTGTTCAAGCGTGAGCGCAAGAGGTTCAAAACCGATAATATCAAAGTCCAGGGTCAGGACACATCCGTTGGTGTGGGAGATGGCCAGATAATGTGATCCGGGAGTGATATTGATAAAATTAGGGTCAAGCTGCATATCTGCCGGATCTGTGGAATCCAGGGCATACATAACTTCACCTGAGACTGAAGGATCTTCAAGAAGCACCTCTAATCGATTCTCCGGAATAGCCCCGGTACACTCGTAAATCGGCGTTACTGTGGCGTTCAGATTAACTCCTTCACCAATTTCTACAACAGTGTTGGTTTCACATCCCTGTGCATCGAGCACAAAAATTACGTAGGTTCCTGATGCAAGCCCACTAAATGAAGTCTGACCGGCCACATAATCTGCAGGGTCGTTTGAGTTAAAGGCAGTGCTATAAGGGGCTGTTCCTCCTGTAATGGTGAGTTCTACAGAACCGTCTTCACTTCCGGAACACACCTCGGGCAAGGTTGTAGCACTTACCTCGACAGGCATGGGAGCCGTAATTGTAAACTCGAAGGTCATAAAGCAACCATTCTCATCCTGGGCAATGATATCGTAAACACCTGGCTCGAGATCGAAGAATTCGTTGGTTGTGTCAAACTGGTTCAGATTGGGGCTAATAGCGTAAAGGATTTCTCCTGTGCCCCCTGAAACCTCGACGGAAATTGTACCATTTCCTTCACCTGCGCAGGTCACATTTGTAAATTCCTCGCGATCAATTTGAAGCGGAGCTGGATCTGTAATGACGATCTCGTCAGAAACCGCTTCACAATCAAGACTTGTGGCCTGAATCCAGTAACTCCCCTGTGGCAGTCCCGAAAAGGCTCCTGTTGACTGAGGGCCCGCCAGCAGTGTCGTCAGGGTATTATCTCCGTATAACTCATACTGGTAATTACCCAGTCCTCCTGTGGCGACTGCCGTCAGCATGGCTGTTGCTTCCCCCGAACAATTGATGTTGGCCGCACTCTGGTCTATATCCAATACCAGAGGGGGTACGGGTTCAATGCTTACCTGGTTGGATAACGAGGCTTCACATCCGTTGGAATCACTAACGTAGTATTGATACACCCCATCCGTTACACTAAATGTATGGGAGTTTCCTCCGGACATCGGGAAATAGGAAATCCCATCCGTACTGTACTGGTAAGGGGCATTGCCACCGGAAGCCGTGAGCACCAATTCTGCATTGTTTGTACAGGTCATTTGTACGGACTGTACGAGCGTGCTCATCACTTCTGTCGGCTCAGATATAATTACTTGTGGGGTTTCAAAGACACATGCCCATCCGTCCGAAATGGTGATGCTGTATATCCCTGATCCAAGATTCACAAAATCAGAACTTGGCTGGGTGCCCGAAGTGAATACAATTGCGCTGCCTGAGACATCGTATACATTCAATTGATAGGAATAACTTCCTTCTCCACCGACAACATTTATAGCTGAAACAACGGCGTTTTCATCGCCATAACAGGCCAGGGTTGTTGGCGTGGCTGTTATATCAGCGACAATAGGCAATGGCTCTGTGAGGGTAATACCATCATTGTAATCACAGCCCTGGGCGTCCGTAACGAGTATGGTGTAGGATCCGGCCGAAAGCCCGGTGAACACGTGTGAGCTGGCGCTGTTTACAGTATAGTTTTGCCCGGTAGTTGTATTCGACAATGCGATTTCATAAGGTGCAGAGCCACCTTCCGGAGCTACAAGGATTTCACCCTGATCATTCGTACAGGTAACATTGGAAACCTCTGAAACACTTGCCAGTAAGGGCATGTCCGGCGATGTAATGGTGAACACATTCGAATCTTCCTGGCAGAAGGGTGCATCTGTCTCTGTAATACGGACAAAATAATTTCCTCCCGGGAGGCCGGTTACCGTGAAAGGGTTACTGGCCGTTGAGCTGTTGCCGGAAATGCCAGACAAAATACCTGCGGCTGTAAAGACTTCATAGGAATAATTCCCGCTATACCCGCTGATATCCAGGGACACCTCTCCATTCGAATCCCCGAAACAGATTACCGGACTAACCGGAGTGGCTGTGACAGCAACAAGATCAAAAGGTGCAATGTCATAGGGTGCTGTGTCGAAGAAACAACCCGTAGCCGTATCTGTCACACGGAAAACGTAGTTTCCTGGCGCAGTGAGTTCAAATACCGCAGACGTATTAGTCGGGGTTGCCGTTTGGACACCATTCGGATTTCCGACGGGCAGAACTTCAAAGGTATAGGTGTTGCCCGGATTCCCGTTATCGGTTATCGTTATCAGAACTTCTTCAGGATTGACGCAACTAATCGCGATATTCTGAGAAACAACAGCATCAAAGGTGTTTAACGGATCTACAGCAACCAGAGTGCTTGTTGAACACCCATTGGCATCCCTGACAAATACAGTGATATTCTGAATTATGCCAGTATCTGTTACTGCAAAGGTGTTCCCGGCCTGGTAGTTCACTCCGTCAATGCTATATAGGTACGGCGCTGTTCCGGCTCCCACAGGAACCGTAGCCGTGAGCGTAGAGACGTTTACAGTATTGTCCGGGGCACAGGCAAAAGCAGTGGCCAGAGCTGTTATAGAAAGCGGCGTGGGCTCCAGAACCTCAACGGTTTGGGTTAGGCTGCAATTCAGGCCCGATACCGCTTCGACAACGTAAATCCCTGCCGAAAGGCCATCAAACACGGGATCTGCCTGCGGGCCCGAAATAGGGACACCGCCCTGATATAAAATATAGGCATAGGGAGGATTGTCATTTACCCCTGGCCCCGAAGTTGAGAGGTTTACCCTGATGCTTCCATCGGCTCCGCCGTTACAGCTTACATTGACAACAGTAGCTGGGTCCAGGGTGATCGGAGTTGGCGTTTCCAGTGTTACAGGGGCCTGAGCATCACAACCACTTACAGAGGCGTCGTAGATGACGGCCGTGTAGGTGTCCGGAGAAAGCCCTGAGAACACGTTGGAGGCCTGAGGCACCCCTCCGACAACACTTACCCCACCGCTGTCGAGAAGGTCGTATGTATAGCTCCCAGATCCGCCGGAGGCAGTAATTGTTATTTCTCCGTCATTCAGGAGACAGGACGGCTGGATGGCAGCCATTGCACTTACGTTGAGGGGCGGCAGGATGGTTATCGTATCTGTCGCAAGGCATCCGTTGGCATCCCGAACTGTGACGGTATAGGTTCCCGGCGCAGAAACCGTGAAGGTGTCGCTGCTCTGATACCCCGCGCCTACACTATAACTCAGGGGAGCAAGTCCGGTTCCCGCAACCGTAAAGGTATATGCAGAGCCATTAGAACTACATTGATCTGTAGCATAAGCCGGCGCTGTAACAGTTGGGAGCGGATCTTCATCCACCGTAACCGTTATAAACGCAACACACCCATTTGAATCTTCCACATATACATCGAAGTTGGCTGGATAGGTCACAGGGTTTAGTTCTGCAGTTGCATTGGCACTGTAGTCTCCTGCCACCGGAATATCCCCGGAAGGAACAAAAGCGTATGTATATCCAGGGGTTCCCCCACTGGCAGACACCGTTACAAGAGCGCCTGAATTACAATTGGCATTGACATTGGCCGTTTCAACAAGGGCCAGGGCAGCTGCCGGGGATCCAATAGTAATGGTATTGGAATCCGCGTTACAAAAAGGCGCGTCCGTGGCAACAACGGAGACATACCAGTTGCCTGCGGGAAGTCCTGAGATGGTTCTTGGGTTTACAGAGGTATCTGCGGCAGTTACGCCTGTCAGAGGTGCGCCTGCAGAATCAAACACCTGATAAGTGTAATTTCCTGAGTAATTATCGACCCGCAAATCAAGCTCTCCGGAAGCATCCCCAAAACAGCTAACCGGAGTCACGGCGGTTGCCACAACTTCGATAAGGTCATAAGGGGGAATCGTATAAGGCGCAGATATAACATAGCACCCGGTCACATTATCGGTTACCCGGAACGTGTAGTCTCCGGGGGCGGTGAGGCTAAAGTCTGAAGAAAATACCCCGGGCCCCGGACTTTGGGTGGCTACGCTCCCCAGGGGAAGCAGGTCGAAATCGAAATCTCCGGACCCACCCGTAACGGTTACCCGTGCTATTTCGTCGTTGAGGCAGGTTATGGCTGTAATCTGGCTGACATTAATACTTGTAATGACGGGCCGCGGACTGATGCTAATATTGTCTGTATCAACACATCCGTTCGCGTCTCGTACGGTCAGTGTGTAATTCTGGACCGCTCCGGTATCAGACACATTGAATGTGTTAGAGGAAACGAAGTTCGCCCCGTCAACACTAAACAGGTAAGGCGCTGTTCCACCTGTAGCTGTTACCGTGATTGTGGATTCAGAAGCGGTATTGTCCGGATTACACACAAAATCCGAAGCTGTGGCTGCCACAGAGAGCAGCGCAGGCTCACTGATTGTGACAGGCTCGTCCGTGGCACATGCCCTACCAGAAGTAGTACGAACGACATAGTCTCCTGCTGGCAGTCCCGTGAAATCAGGTGAGGTTTGAACCGGCCCTAAAGCGACCACCCCGGCGCTGTCAAAAAGCTGGTAGGTATACGGGGGATTGTCCATACCCGGATCCAGTATGGCGGTTATCGAGCCATCTGATCCGCCATTACAGGTTACATCAGTGCTGTTTACAGTAAACGACACAGAAGTAGGCACTTCAAGGTCTATGGATGTGGAGGCGCCGCATCCTGCAATCAGGCTGTCGTAAATAAATGCCGTATAGGAACCCGGAGCAAGTCCGGTGAATAGCGGCAGCGTCTGTGGACCTCCGGTCACACTGACGGCTCCGAGGAACAGTTCATAGGTATAACTGCCGGATCCTCCGGACGGGGTAATGTTGATCTGGCCATCATTTAATGCACATGTAGGCTGAACCAGCGCCTCTGCGATCATAGAGGAAGGGGAGAACACATCTATGCTGATGGTATTCCCACACCCATTCGAATCCCTGACCTCAACGGTATGCGTCCCTGAACTAAGTCCGGTAAACGTATAGGCGTCACCCGCAATAGAAAGGGTAGAGCTCTGAAAGGCACCGCCATCGAGGCTGAGCAGGTAAGGCCCAACCCCGGAAGTTGCAAGCGTTATTTCTATCTCAAAGTTACCCTCCGCGACAGCACATTGGTTTGTGACCGAAGCAGAAATAAGCGCTTCGGGATCTGTGGTTATGACAATATCTAAAGGAGGGGTCATACAGCCGCCGGAATCCATGGCGTATACATCCCAATCCGTATTAATGGCCGGATCGAGCTCTGCGTAGTTGCTCGTGGTAAAGTTACCCGGCACCGGGGCTACACCATCCTGAACAAAAGCATAGGTAAATAATCCGGAGCCCCCTGCAGCCAGCACGGTTACCTGGGCGTCCTCATTACAATTCGCATTGTTTTGATCAATCAAGTTGAGGGTGATCGGACTAGGCTCCAGGATGCGGAATTCATAGGTGTTTGAACAGAAGGGACTGGTCGCTTCTTCAAAGAAAAGCACGTAATCCCCGGGGGGTATATTGGGAATGGTCACAGCCGGGGTAGGTGTGGGCCCTCCTGCAGGCTGTACAACCGTCCCGGAGTAAGCACCTCCTAAAGGATTATTCGTAAGTCTTTCCAGGATACTGTAGTCAATATCGGTAACCGATGGGTCAAACCCTTCAATCTGGAAGGTAATTGAGCCGTCACTCCCACCAAAACACGTCACATCTGTGACTGTAGGATCTGCGACTTCCACGATGGAGGAAAGAGCAGGAACGGCCTCTTCGATATAACTCCTACACAGGGTAACATTGTCAATGGCCTCAAAAATGTAAGTTTGTCCGGAATTCAGCCCAGTAAAAGTGGCTGTCTCTTCATCCGCACCTGGCCCGGCCACTTCACTGGTAGGCCCTACTCCGGAACCGTAAATAGAGAAACTGTAATCTCCGGATCCTCCATCAGCAGACAGGGTAACGGTGCCCCCACTAACACAATCGGCGATAGCCGTTGCAGAACTTAAAGAAAGATAGGGGTTTGCCAGAACACGTACGGGGTTCTGATAGAATTCGCATCCATTTGCGTCGATGATCCGGACGTAGTAATCTCCAAAATCCAGACCGTCAAAGGTCACGGAAGTAGCTGGGGTGTTTACGATAGGATTTGGGCCGGTTGTCGGAACGATATTATTTAGGCGGTCGTAGAGTGTGTACGAAAAATTGGCAGTTCCTCCACTTGTGATTGAAATATCAATACGCCCGGGGATATCCCCAACCCCAAGGCCACCACAGGACACATCCGTGACCGAAACAGCAGCGTCAAACAGGACGGGGTCATTCAGTGTTATACTGTCTGAATAAAGACATTCCTTGGCATCTCTCACGGAATAGGTATAAATACCCGCCGACAGGTTGGTAAATACAGTTTGTGAACCGTATCCCAGGCCATTGAAGTTTACTTCAAAAGGGGCTTCTCCGAAATTTGGATCGACATTTATTTCGATAATTCCATTGCTGTCCCCGTTACAAGTGGGGTCCTGACCGGTTGCGGTGGCCTGGGGCGGAATTGCCGGACTAACCGTTATTGTATTTGAAAGCGCAACGCACCCTTCGCTATCCGTAATACGGAATTGATGACTCCCCGCCACGGATGTTGAATAGGGAAATCCGCCGGCATAGGCTGTAAAGCCCCCACTGTTGATCTCTACTTCAAACGAGTATGGCGGGTATCCGCCAGCAGGCGACAGATCAATTGAGGCGTCAGGTGAAACCGTGCAGTCCAGGTCTTTGGTCAGAATGGCGTTGGCCGTTAATTCTGGCGCAATCGTTTGGCTAACGGTGTCGGAACAGCCGAAGCTATCCAGGACAGTAAATGTATAGTTCCCGGGGACCAGACCGCTGAAAGCATTGGAGGTTTGGGTTGCACCGCCATTTACGCTGTAGTAATATGGCGCAACGCCTCCCGTAACGCCAACCACTATGGTGGCAAGACCTGTAGATGTATAACAGAGGCCGGAGGTCGCATCGATGCTGGCTACAGGATTTGCAGGAGCCAGAAGATTAAAAGTATTGGTTTCCACACACCCATTGGCATCCGTCACACGGATAGTGTAGGCGCCAACCTGACTCAGCCCTGAAAAAGTATTGTTCCCCTGGGGCCCGAGGACAACAGCGTCGGGTTGAACCAGCTCATAAGAGTAGCTTCCCCAGCCACCGATTGCCGTAATGCTAACCGATCCGTCAGTTGCACAGGTAATGGGGGTTGTTGTAAATGTAAATGACAAGGGCGAGGCGGGTTCCGAAACAACCACGGTTGCGGTGTCGGTACAGTTCGTTGTTTCGTCTGTAACCACCAGAGAATAATTCCCCGCAGCCAACCCGGTGAAATTTATGGTGTTTGAAGCCTGTCCGGTAACAGGCGCCCCTCCGTTAAGGGAGTAGGCATACGTACTTGAAAAACCACCTACAGAATAGTCGACAGCCCCGTCGGCTGCGCCCACACAGGAGACATTCTGCACCAAATTACCCGTTACCTGAATTTGATCAACCGGGATGATGGTAAAGGACTCGTCATATGCGCAACCGTTGGCATCGGTGACCCTGAAGGTATAAGTGTCCGGGCTTAATCCTGCAAATACATTGGTGTTGCCGTTGTTAAAGGCTGCTGGGGAGATGATCTCATAAGTAATAGCACCTAGTCCTCCGGTTACGGAAAGTGTTACATCCGAGGTAAGGGCTGGGCAGTTAGGCGCGGTAGCGGTGAAACTGATATCCGTCGGAGGATCGAGGGCCGGAATAGTAACTGGGGCTGTCGCAAACGTACACCCGGCCGCATCTCTTACGGTTATGGTATAAGACCCTGCGGTAAGTCCGGTAAAAGTATCAGAGGGTCCAAAATTTACCCCGTCAATACTATAGGAATAACCAGGAGTTCCTCCGCTGACATTTTGGGCTTGAATACTTCCATCCTGTAAACATGTAAAGGGTTGAACCAGTGCAGCGTCAGCAAGTATCGCACTGGGTTCAGTGAGGGTCACCGTGTCTGTAAAAAGACACCCCTTGCTGTCGCGGACTGTAAAGGAATAGGTGCCTGCGTTTAGGCCGTTATAAAGGGTTTGTGCGCTAAACCCAAGTCCGTTGAAATCCACTTCAAAAGGAGGAGTCCCAAGGGATGGATCCACAGCGATCTCAATAGATCCATCTGCAGCACTATTACAAGTTGGATTGGTCGGTATATTGCTCGCTGCAGGGTTTGTAATGGGATTTACTACTACAATGGTCTGAGCAAGACACCCTTCGGAGTCTGTGATAACAAAGGTGTAATTTCCGCCAGATGCCGCGGTGTAGGAGAAGCTATTTCCCCCAAAAGCAACGCCTGCACCTCCGTTAACCTGGTAGGTGTAGGGAGCATATCCCCCAACGACAGAAATGTCAATTTGGGCATCAGGGCTGGCTGAACAATCTAATTCTTTTGACAAGCTTCCCGTTGCGGTTAATTGAGGCTCTATCGTTACCGTTGCAGATGTGGCAGTACATCCATACGTATCGGTTACCAATACGGAGTAGGTGCCCGGGGCAAGGTTATCAAAGACATTGCCGACCTGCCCGGGGCCTCCGTTAAGACTGTATGAGTAGGGCGCTATACCCCCGGAGGCTGTTGCCGTAAGGCTTACACCCACCGTTGGGTCATAGCAAAGGTCTGAGGCCGGATCGAGGCTTACTGTAGGGTTTACAGGAGCGGTGATTTCGATGATATCGGTAATTGTACAACCATTAGCATCAGTAGCTTCAACGCTGTACGTACCACTCTGGGTTAGGCCCGTAAAAGTGCCGCCGCCCTGTGGTCCAACTGTGCTGGCATCCGGCTGGGTCAGCACATAGGAATAGCTTCCCCACCCTCCTGATGCGGAGGCAGTAATTGACCCGTCTGCGGCACAGGTAAGGGGCGTGGCGGTAAGTGCCATCGCGAGCGGTGCTGTGGGCTCACTTACCTCAATAGTTTCTGTAGCTGTACAATTCGTGGATTCATCCGTTACAACAATCGTGTAGTTTCCTGTGGCCAGGGCAGACAGGCTGATGCCGCCTGCGACTTGTCCGATCACAGGAGCACCTCCATTCACAGTGTACTGGTAGGTGCTGCTGAAACCGCTTACGGAGAATGTTATTGCCCCGTCTGCACCACCCACACAACTCACATTACTCACCAGCGTCCCGGAAACCTGGATTGGGGTTACAGGGGGAATCGTGTAATTTTCCTGATACACACATCCATTGGCATCCGTTACCTGGAAGGTATAAGTGCCCGGGGCGAGATCGTCAAAATCTGCACTATTTCCTGCGGTACTCGACGCTAACTGTCCTCCCGGGGCAATTATCTCAAAGCTAAAAGGCGCTTCGCCCCCGCTAACACTTGCTGTTACATCCGACACAAGGGCGGGACAAGTAGGGTTTGTGGCCGTAAACACAAGATCGTTGGGAGGGGTAAGCGGATCGATGGTTACGGGAGGAGCCACTGTGGCACATCCGTTGGCATCCCTTACGGTTAAGGTGTAGGTTCCGGGAGTAAGGCCTGTAAAGGTCTCAGCCCCTGCCCCACTTACAAAATTCACACCATCGATACTGAATTCATAAGGCGCAGTTCCCCCTGCGATGTTTTGCGCGGCGATTATTCCGTCCTGTATACAGCTGTAATCCTGAAGGATGTTAGCGTCAAAAGTCAGCGCGTTCGTGGGCCCTGAAATAGTGTAATATTCGTCGTATTCACAGGAAGCACTCCCTTTCCGGAAGTTCAGGCGAACGGTGTAATCCCCCTGGGGCAGCGAGGCAAAAACACCAGAAGTATTTGTGTCTATCTGAACCCCGTTCTCGTCTATCAGAAAGTAGGTGAGCTGGTATCCGTTACGATCAATGACATTAAACTGTATGGTCCCGCTGGAATCCCCAAAGCACTGTTCGTCAATTACAGTGGTGGGCGCAAACTCCACCGGAGGTTCAAAGTAAATGATTACGGGATTGGAAATATCGAAACAGTTGTTTCGGTCAACAACGACAAAGGTGTATGTTCCCGGGTCCCAAATGTCAAAGATCACTCGGGTCTGAAATTCCGAGGCTGGTATATCTGATGGAGAGGGATAGGAAATTTGGGTCACCCCGGACTCATCCACAAATTCATATATGGCGTAGGTTACTGGGGGCTGTCCGCCAGAGTAATCCATGAGGATATTTCCTTCCCTACAGGTGATATTCTGTGAAACCCTGGCCGTCAAATCCAGATCGGATGTATCGAGGATTTCAACCTGGTCGGTGAAAACACAGCCATCATCCGTCCTGACATTTACATCATAAATACCGGGGCTGAGGTTTTCAAAGGTGTAATTGTTGTCGGCAGAGGGGCCAAAGGTATCTACCAGACTTCCGCCCTGGGAAACCTCATAATAGTACTGAGGATTAACATCCAGAACAGACACTGAAATTTCCCCGAGATTGTTGCAGTTTGCATCACTTGCCGTAAGATCAACCTGGAAATTTCGCTCCCGGACCCCTATGTCTTCAATGCGGAATATACAACCTCCGACAACCCCTAATTGCCGGAATTCGACGGTATATGCCCCGTTTGAAGCGATATCAAAGCTGGGCCCATTTGCGGCAGAATAGGGAACAAGAATATTGCCGTTTGTTGCATCCAGTAATTGGAATTCATAGTTCGCCGGGATATTGGTTACCGTAATATTACCCGGAGAAGCACAAACAATGTCACGTACCGTATGCTGCGGGTCTAAGAGGTTCTGGAAAACATCGAAGTAGAACCTGGTGAAACACCCGTTCTGGTAGTTGACTACGACCCGGAACTTCCCGGAATCAGAAGCCATAAAATCAAATCCTGTGTCTACGGCATTCCAGGTACAGGCCGAGTTTTTATTGGCACAATCATCCCCGGCATCCATACAACTGGCCTCATCGAGGCGCTCCCATACAATGCTGGTGGCATCGGGAATGTTGATCTCGATCAGCTCGCTGTCATTTATCCCGCAAAGGAAAACTTTGGGCAGGGGCTCTCCGTCATTCGGACATATCGCAATTTCGCCCTCAACCGTGTTCGTCGGGTCGTTTATCAGGTCGGCGATCGGATTGCTTTGGGTTACTCCAGGCAATACAACAGTGATGATTTCCTGAAAACCTTTACAGGGATCGGCCACGATTTTGTCGACGATATAAGTACCTACTTCCGTTACCCTGAGGGTGCTTGCGTCTCCATCCGGGTTGCCATCTGAGATCGGAGAGTCCCCCGGATCGAGCGTGCCATTCCCGTTGTCATCTGTATACCAGATATAATCGTCAAAGCCGCTTCCGGCAATTAACAGGACATCATTTCCACAAAGTTCAACGGTTCGGTTAAAATCACAGGCATCCAGGTCATCCAGGAGGAAGTTTGTGGCGCCGGGAGTGGCAAAGCCGCAGTTGTCAAAATCCGAAACACTGGGGTCATCTGTGATTTCGGCACTGTTCAGGGATCCGCGATAGGTGGAATAGGCCTGGTTCTGGATTTCGTCCGAACAGGCATTTATAAAATCAAAACAGTTTTCAGCCACTCGAACGCGCATACGGATATCATAGGCGGGATCGTTTTCTTGGACGAGGTTGTCTGGAATGGTGAATGTCACTTCGCGCAATGCGGGATCATATGAGTAGGTCACTCCGGGGGGAAGGCTCAGGTTGGTCTCGTCAAAAATCACATTTTGGGGCAACACGTCCCTTATAGTGTAGCCTGTGGCATCATCATTTCCAACGTTCTGGAAGGAGAGTACGTACTCGATGACCTGGCCGAGGTTTACTCCAAGCCCTGTAATGTCGTTGCCGGCGATGTCTTCTACCCGTTTCTCGAGTCCGATTTCAGGCTCGATAATTTCAACCATAAAAGTTGCCAGGAACGAACCATAACCATCTCCGGAGGAAGTGAATTGTAAGGTTGCCC
>CAZEQO010000022.1:0-2165 GCA_964514365.1 uncultured Robiginitalea sp.
CAATAAGTTCAGCAAATACCTGCTGTATGCGGTTGGGGAGATCCTGTTGGTGGTGATCGGGATTTTGATTGCGTTGCAGATTGATAACTGGAATGAGGAAAAGAAAGAGAGGCAGCGATTGAATGACTTCCTTACTGAAATTCAAAATGACCTGAGCGATGATATACTAAAGGCGAATGATTTTATTGATGACTATATAGCCAAAGACTCAATTTTAAGAAATATTAGACTTGACAAAGTCTCATACAGTATTGAAAAGTACATTGAAAACCGTCAAAGTTTAATACTGATCTACGAATCCGAAAATTTTAGATTACAATCGAAAGGCTATGACGGATTGGTTCAAAACATTGATAATATTCCAAAAAAGTACGAGAATTTGATGGACATGCTAAATTTTATCTATGTGACCAATAGGTATGATTTGGAATCTATGAACAAAAGATTGGAGGCAAATACCCACGATAATATTGATAATTTAAAAAATAAGGTATGGTCCGTCGATTTCTGGGATTGGCGACTAAATGATGATATGATTACATATTTTGAAAGTGATTCATACAAAAATGAAGCTGTGCATTATTCAAACAATCTATGGGGATTCATCACACATATAGTTCAATTCAAAATAACAGCTATTGAAACGTACAAGGAAATTGCCGTATTAAAGTCCGATAATGCATCACTACCGAAACATGTAAGTTACACTTATCCAGAACCTGAAACGCTGTCTCATTTCGCAGGAATATTTCAAATATTCAGTATGGAATCTTCAGAACTAGGAATTGATAGCCAAGCAGAGTTTTTAATAGAGGATGACCAGCTTAAATGGCACTACAGTTATGAAGACATTAATTATCAGCAGGATTTTAATATCCCGCTATACTGGCACAAAAACAATATTTTTTTTACTTTCCAAGTACCAACTATCTGGGAGTTTAATGTTGAAAATGAATCAAAAGTAATTTTCACTGGTAGAACGCACGGGAATTGGGATCGGTACGAAAAAGTAATGCCAAAAGACTAGCATCCTAATCGCTTACCCCCCCCTCCAATCAAGGGCTAGAATAGGATTTTTATCTCCTAAAAGCCCATTTTTTATCCTCCAACTATATTAGCATAATAGCAATCCCTTCTTGTATTAATATGAGGGTGTACCACCAAAAAACACACGAGCGAAACCGGAAAGTTAAAATTAACATTGCCCGTACACGCGTGGGAATGCGGCTTTAAAACCAATCCCACCTTTAACTACGTTTTCAAAAAGGCTGCTGTAAAAACGCCGGGGCAATATGTAAAATACCTGGAAAAAAGCCCGAAAAGATGCACTCGGACGATTGGCATTCCAAATCCTGTTAGCTTTGCATAAAATTTTTGAAATGATCCGTTCAAACATTCTTTTGGATACCGCTACCCCTTTTAAACGGCTCTTTACTGTCATTTTTCTCTGTGCCATCAGCCATCTATGCGCCCAAAATAAATTTTCAAAGAATCAGGTATTGGAAGACATGGAATATCTCATGGCATCCCTGGAAGAGGCGCATTACAATCTCTATGCATACACCCCAAAAAGCGAGTTTGACAAAAATTACAACGCGGTTAGAAACTCTATAACGAAAGACAGCCTGAGCCTGCTGGAAGCGACCAGTGTGCTTCAAAGGGTGATTTCTGCAGCCAATAATGGACATACAGAAATCAACTTCCCGGCTCAGTCCTATGGCGATTATCTGTATGATGAGGGAACGCTTTTCCCATTGGAATTGGCCTTTGAATACGACAGGGCCCTGGTCCGGAAGAACTGGTCTGGAATCGATCAAATCAAACCCGGCGATGAGGTCCTCAGCATCAACGGCATGCCAATACAGGAGGTCCTCACCCATATTTATCCCCAGGTATCCGCAGAACGCCCTTATTTCAAAAACACCAAAATAGAGTTGTTTTCATTCCCCAGATACTACTGGCAGGTCTTCGGGAAGCAGGATGAGTTTAAAGTAGCTGTACGTTCCGCGGACATAACCGAAAATTATTACCTGAGGGCGGTCCCGGGCCTGGAAGGGTATGAGATGAAACGAACCGAAACCGTCAATTCTGAACCGAAAAGGGAGTTGAAATTCTTTGGCCAGGCCGCCTACCTCAACCCTGGGAGCTTTGGTGGTGACGAGCCA
>CAZEQO010000022.1:2206-14386 GCA_964514365.1 uncultured Robiginitalea sp.
TGTAGCCATTAATAAAGATGAGGTACAAACCCTCATTGTAGATCTCAGGAACAACCTGGGCGGGGATAACAGCTACAGTGATTATATGATATCTTATTTCGCGGATAAACCCTTCACCTGGACCTCCAGGTTTACCCTAAAGACCAGTTCGTTCCTCAAAGCCCATGTCCGGCAAAACAATGATACCACCAGCGTATACTGGCAGGAAGTGCTCAACCATAAGGATGGTGAAATCTACCAGTATGACTTTGATCCCTACAGGCCGCAACCTGAAAGAAAGCGATTTACCGGTGAGGTCTATGTGCTGGTCAACCGTCAATCACATTCGCAGGCAGCGGTAACAGCTGCCCAAATACAGGATAATGGCTTCGGGATCATCGTAGGTGAGGAAACTGGGGATTATCCTTCCCTCTATGCCTCAGTTTTCAGGTATCCCCTTCCCAATACGGGGATTTCCGTCCAGGTCTCCAAAGGGTATATCGAACGGGTCAACGAAAGTACGGCAGCGGAAGGGGTCATCCCGGATATATTTATCAAGGACCATCTGCTGGACGAGAAAGATGAGATTTTGGAAGGGTTGCTGATGAAAATAAATAGCGGTCGCTAAAATTTATCCTAATAAACTGAAATGCTTTTCCCGGGTCATTGAGCCAATTGATCTTTTGCCTCAATACTTAAATATCCAATAATAAAAAACAATAAGTTGGCTATGAATTGTACCTGGATTATGTAAAACAAAGCCAGGGCCAGTATTGAGTTCGAGAAAATAAGACAGAAATAGATTCAGTTCAGCTTCATCTTGAAATATTAGTAGAAGGGAAAGTCACAGAATGCAGTATCTTTAGGGCCACAGCTATTCCTCTTGATTTATGATGCGAAAAACCTTAAAGTTCCTCCTGTTCTTTGTAGCCCTGCTAATGCTGGTATATTTTCTCGGCCCAAAAGTGGACACCCCGATCCTCGATAAGTCACAGCCCGAAATCACATCGGATTTGGCAGCGTTAGAAGCGGAAATCAACCAACATGAAGCGGCCATCCCTAATATAAAACCGGACAATGAGGCCCGAATTGTCTGGGCGGACAGTATTCCCAGGAAAACGGCCTATAGTATTGTGTATTTACACGGCTGGTCTGCCAGCCAGGAAGAGGGCGACCCCCTTCACCTGGAAACCGCCAAACGCTACGGATACAATTTATACCTGCCCCGCCTGTCCGGCCATGGGTTGATTGAGGAAGAACCGATGCTGACAATCACTGCCGATAAGTTGGTCGATTCTGCCGAGGAGGCTATTGCGGTGGGGAAACAACTTGGGGAGAAGGTGATTTTGATGGCTACTTCAACAGGTGGGACACTGGCGCTGTATTTAGCAGGAGGCGACCCTGATATTGCCGGCATGCTACTGTATTCACCAAATATTGAGATTTTTGACCCCAATGCTAAATTACTGACGAAACATTGGGGGGTACAACTGGCCAAATTAGTTAAGGGAGGGGATTACCACGAGTTCGAGAATCCCACTGAGGCCGATCGCAAATACTGGACAACCAAATATCGCATTGAGGCCCTTGCCCAACTTCAGGTACTTATGGATGAAACCATGACTGAAGAGACCTTCCAGAGTGTGAAACAGCCTGTATTTTTGGGTTACTATTACAAGGATGAGATACACCAGGACAGTACAGTTTCCGTCCCTGCTATGCTGCGTATGTTCGAGGAGCTCGGCACCCCGGCAGATCAGAAACGGAAAGTAGCATTTCCCAATGTTGGCGAGCATGTGATGACCTCTTATATTACCTCAAAAGACCTGGAATCCGTGAAAAGGGAAACCAACAGCTTCATGGAAGAGGTTTTGGGCTTGCAACCCCAATTGACAGTAGACAGTGGCAATAGGCAGTAGGCAGTTGACCGTTGGAGTAAACGGTAGGCGATTTCAGTAGGTACTGCCAGAATCCACGGCCATATTCCAATAGTCTGCTGGTCTTCAAAAAACGTATAGGTATTTCTAAGCGAGTCAGGGACGTATAGCCCTTGTCTATATGATGCTTTTTAAACAATTCAGGGATTTTCATTTTTCTTAGGCTACTTGGCACAGGTTCCCCAAAAAAAGGGCGGGTCAGATCAGTCCCTTTTCCTCCAACGCCTTTTTCAGTACAGCCTGGTTTTCCCAAAAACGCTCCCTGATTTTCCGAATTACCGCCTTGTACTCCGGATGGGTTTTCAGGGGTTTCATGATTGGATCTTCCTCTATAAACAGTAAAATCCAATACTGGTAATTGTCCTGGGTCGCGAAAATCTTAAGTTGCTCAATCGCAGCATCGTATTTCCCTTCATGAATATACTTCACGGCAGTACTGGCGCTTTTATAAATGGACTGATCCCTTTCACAATACCCGGCATAGGAACTGAATAATTCCTCTGCCTGTTGTTCCAGACCCATTTTTTCATAAGTCACCCCAATCTTTAAATCTTCCTGGGGATAAATGTCTAAACCCAGGCGGTTCCGGGCATTGACAAATTTCTCATAGTAATAAAATGCGCTGTCGTAAGCCTCCTGAAAATAATGCATTTTGGCCACCTCCTGCAGAATATCCAGGCGGGTGGTGTCTTTTCGAAACTCAGCGGTCAGGAGTCGCCCTGTTTGGGCAATATCACCATTCTGCGCGTGTAAAATGTAAATTTTCACAAGGGGGGCATAATAGTTCCCGGGATCATAGTCCAAAGACTTGTTGATATAAGTCATGGCTTCATTCACAAAGCCGGATTGTACAAGGGCATTGCTCAGAGCCAAATAAATATAACTCTGGGTGATGGAGTCATTGCCCGCAACATCTAATTGAATACCTTTTAATGCGTACTGCAGGTATTTTCCGGTATTGGGAATAGCCCGGGCATAGAGATCCCCCAGCATCTGAACGACACCGGAAGAATTAGGGTTGTATTCCAGTGCTTTCTCCAGATGGGGTACCGCCAGGTTGAATTCCCCAATATGAATATAATAGAGCGCCTTGGCCATAAGGCTTTCGGCTGACTTGGAGTCGTACAGCAGGGCCTTATCCGCATAGGTGTTGATCTGTTCTGTATACTGTTTTTGTTTCTGGTACTCATCGAGAAAGTAATACGAGATGGATATATTGGCATAGGCCAGGGAGAACTGCGGATCCAGTTCTATTGCTTTTTCAAATAATTGAATGGCCTGTTCAATTCCTTCCCGGGTCCGGCCATAAAGAAGATCCAATCCCTGCAGGTAATAATCGTATGCCAGGAGGTTATCCGTGGGCTTTTTATCGATTTGTTCCAGTTCTGCGGGGGTCACTGTCGCAGAAACGGCATCCGCGATTTCCCGGGCCACTTCATTTTGCAGGGCAAAAATATCAACCACTTCCCGATTGTACTGCTCGGACCAAACGGGCCGGTCCGTGGCTGCTTCAATCAATTGAATATTCAACAATACATTATCCCCTACCCTTTGTCCACTTCCCTCTACCAAGTAATTCACGTGGAGTTCCTCTGCGATTTCCGGAATGCTTTTGTCTGTATTTCTGAACTTTTCGGAAGAGGTCCGGCTCACTACCCTGAAGTCTCCGATCTTTTGCAGGTTGCTTAGGGTGGATTCCATAAGGCCATTCACAAAATAAACATTGGCAGAATCACTGCTTTGGTTTTTAAAGGGCAGTACGGCAATAGACTTTTCAAGGGTCATCACTTCAGGTGCGGGCCTTTTATTATAAAGGAAAACCGACACAGCAACTACAATGAGGATCACTGATGCAATAATCGCAATAAGACGTTTCCCTGTAGGTTTGGCATGTTCAGGTTCTTCTGTAAAATCCATTTTTGATACCTCCCCGGGAGGAAAACCATACTGTTCCCTAAAACATTTGATAAAATAAGACGTACTGCCAAAACCCACCTGGTACGAAATCTCTGAAACCGTAAGGGTGTCATCCTGCTTTAATAATTCCATACCTCGTTTCAGTCGGATCTGCCGGATAAACTGACTGGCAGAAAGGCCTGCGTGTTTCTTCACTTTGCGCAGCAGGCTGGACCGACTCATGTTCATAGCAGCAGCCAACTCAGAAACCCCAAACTGTTCATTTGAGAGATTCTCAAGGACAAGGGCTTCTGCCTTATCTAAAAAATAATCTCCGGTACGGGATGGTTCAGACATACATTTTTCTGTAGTACCGAAATTAGAAAAATTTATGGCATAGCGGCAGGATATCGATATCTGACTGGGGAATTAAATATGGGGTTTTGCGTCATAATTGATATCCCTGCGTCATAATTTTCAGGGCCTCCCCAAACTTGATGCATTCCGAAGCATAGCTGATTAGCGCTGCGTCACCTTCTGGGGGACCTTTGTAGAAACAAAATGCAAACCCTTAAACCCAAGCAAATGAAAACTTCTAAAATGAGTACCCTGAAAACAATTTCCGGCATTTTCCTCCTGGCTATCCTCACTTCTGCCTGCGGGCAGTCTAACGCGCGTTCAAAAGATCAGGCAGCAGTAACCCAACCCGAGATGGATCTTCAATCGGCAGTAATATCGGGAAACCTCGAAGCGGTTCGCGAACATATAAAAGGGGGGGCGGACCTGGATGAAAAAGATGCCTTCAGCGGCTCCTCGCCCCTGATTACGGCTGCCACATTTGATAAACCCAAAATCGCCAGGGCCCTTATTGAAGCTGGTGCCGATTTGTCGGTTAAAAACAATGACGGGGCCACCGCCCTTCACGCAGCTGCATTCTTCTGCAGGGTGGAAATCGTACAACTCCTGATCGATGCAGGGGCGGACAAATCTATCCTTAACAACTTCGGGGCCACTGCCAGGGAAACGGTCTCAGGTCCTTTTAAAGACGTAAAACCGATCTACGAAATGCTGCAGCAGCAATTGCAGCCCATGGGGATGCCTTTGGATATTACAGAAGTTGAAAAGACCCGGCCGGTCATTGCGATGATGTTACAATAACAGGACTTAAATCCCGACTCCCATGAAATCATTGAGAAGATACGATATTGACTGGCTCCGTGTGATCGCCATTGGCCTGCTGTTGATTTATCATATCGCAATCATTTTTCAACCCTGGGCCCTTTTTATCGGATTTATCAGGAGTGAACAGCTCCTGGAAGGGCTCTGGAAACCGATGAGCCTGCTCAATGTCTGGCGCATACCCCTCCTGTTTTACGTATCGGGGATGGGAGTATATTTTGCCATGCGCAAACGCAACTGGAAGCAACTGCTCCTGGAGCGCTCCAGGCGCATACTCCTGCCCTTTTGCTTTGGGATTGTCGCCATTGTACCCCTGCATTTCTATGTGTTCCAGAAGTATTACGGCATGCCCCTGTCCTATTATGCACATGCAGGTCATTTATGGTTCCTGGGGAATATTTTTGCCTACGTGGCACTGTTGTCCCCACTTTTTTACTATTTAAAAAAACACGAAGGGGGTGCCTTTTGGAAATGGCTTTCAGGTTTTATGAGTAATCCATTGGGTCCGTTACTGGTTACGGTGTTTTTTATCCTGGAAGTGGTACTGGTGAATCCTGGCATTTTTGAAATGTACGCCCAGACCTGGCACGGCTTCTTCATCGGGCTTTTGGCTTTCCTTTTCGGTTTTCTTTTTGTATATAGTGGTAAGGCGATTTGGAATACCCTGTTGAAATGGAGGTGGTTGTACCTCGCCCTGGCCATTGGCCTGTACCTCGTTCGATTCCTGGTATTCGATTTGAAGTCCCCGGGGTACCTGATCGCCATTGAATCCAATTGCTGGATCTTCGGGCTTTTCGGGTGGGCCTACAAAAATTTGAACCGGCCCAGCATTCTCCTTAGCTACCTGAGTCAGGCAGCCTATCCGGTCTACATCATACATATGTTTGTACTGTACGCCGGCGCATATTTTATCCTGCCCCTGGAGATCCCTGTGGTGTTAAAGTTTATCTTAATAGTTGTATTTACTGGTACTGTTTCCTTTCTCCTGTACGAGTTCGTAATCAAAAGGATCAATTTTATAAGACCCCTGTTTGGTTTAAAGGGAACCTTCCAAAAAGTTCAATTATCAAATGTCAACCCTCCTGCCTGAATTTGGTGCCTTTGACAGGAATATATTATGTAAAGCGTTATGAAAGCAGTTGTATACACCCAATACGGACCTCCGAAAGTCCTCACATTTATGGAGGTTGAGAAACCGCAACCAAAGGATGATGAAATACTGGTCAAAATACACGCCGCCACGGTCACCTCGGGTGATGTAAGGTTGCGCGGTTCTGACTTCCCACCCTTGTTCTGGCTACCGGCGCGGATCCTTTTCGGGTTGTTCCGGCCAAAGAAGACCATTTTGGGGCATGAACTGGCCGGAACAGTGGAGGCTATTGGCAAAAACGTTTCCAAGTTCCAGGTGGGAGACGCGGTTTTTGGCACCACGACCATGCTGAAAACAGGTTCATATGCCCAATACACCTGCGTACCGGAAGTCTGGAAAAGTGGTGTTGTGGAAACCAAGCCTAAAAACCTGAGCTTTCAACAAGCGGCCGCGTTGCCGGTTGGGGCAATGGCTGCCCTGTATCTTCTTGAGAAAGCGGGTATCACTCGTGGTCAGAAAGTATTAATTTACGGGGCATCGGGAAGTGTAGGGAGCTATGCCATACAGATCGCAACCTTAAAGGGTGCCAGGGCCACAGGGGTTTGCAGCGGTCCCAATATTGAAATGGTCAGATCCCTGGGGGCGGTGCATGCTATAGACTATACCAGGGAAAACTACTCAGAACGACCGGATAAGTTCGATATCGTTTTTGATGCCGTGGGTAAAACCTCTAAAAAAGAAGCGAGAAGCGTTTTGCAGGCGGGAGGGACATTTGTTTCCGTGAATATGATAACTAAAGAGAAAACAGAGAATCTCATGCAAATAAAGGAATGGGTAGAAAAAGGGGAGCTGAAACCATTTATAGACAGGACCTTTCCCCTTGATCAAATGGTGAGGGCCCATGAATATGTTGAGCTGGGACGAAAAAGGGGAAACGTCGTAATCGAGATTCCGGAACAATAGGGGTGAAAGGTAATTCATTACCAGGATCAGGACTTTCAACAAAGAATAAAACAGAGGAAATTTCTCAAATTTGGGATCATGACAAAGAAACGAACAAAGCAAATTTTCCGGGTCCTGTTGTTCACGGCTACAGCTATCTCCCTGTTTTATGTGCCGTGGATTTTGGTCAAAGCCTGGATATTACCCCTGCCCGATACCGTGCAGGAGCAGGTAGATGAAACGCTCAGTCATGGATTCGATGGTATGATCGTTTATGTAGATCAGGCCGGTAAGCCCCCAGCATTTTATGCCGGTGGCTGGCACGACAGAAAAAACAAAATTCCAGCCTATCCGCAAGCCCTGTTCAAGATTGCCAGCATCAGTAAGTTGTATGTTGCAGTCGCTATAACTAAACTGGTCCATGACGGACGCCTGTCATTAGATCAAACCCTGGCAGAATCCTTTCCGGAACTGGCGGACAGGATTGAATATGCAGATCAAATAACTCTGAAAATGATGGTGGGGCATCGCAGTGGTATCCCAAATTTCACTGATGCTCCGGGATTTTGGGAACATCCTCCGAACAGTACCGAAGGTGCTCTGGAGTTAGCTTTGGATTTACCGGCATACTTTAAACCGGATACAGATTACGGGTATTCAAATACAAATTATTTATTGCTGAGTGAACTCATCACGAAGACAGTTGGGTATAGTCATCACCAATATATCCGGGAAGAAATCCTAACACCCCTCGGGCTGAAAAACACCTTCAGCTCCCTCAGCGAAGTGAATATAGACAGCGTGATGAGTGGTTATTACGTCGGCATTGACACCGATTTCAAGACAGAGGACCAGGGAATGCTGGCTACTGCCGAAGACGTAGGTATCTTCCTACGGGCGTTAAACGATGGTTCCGTCTTTGAGGCAGGCGAACAGGAAATCTATTCCTCCATTTACGTCTACGAACACGGGGGTCTTGTTCCGGGCTATCAGAGTTTGGCGGAATACCATAAAGACATTGATGCTGTGGTCGTTCAGTTTTTAAACACTACAGATTTCCAGGGATATCAGTGGAATTTATCAGAAATCGGAATCAACCGCATTGTCAAAATCCTGAGAAGAAATAGCAAAGACTGACCTAAAGGCGCTACACTGGAAAAAGTCAACCCCGGTCAATCCCCATGGGATAAGTCCCATATTCCCGTTCTCGCGCCGGGGTGCCCTGAAATTTCTTATCTTTCATGGAACTCTGTCACCAACCAAACCATTCCATGAAATCAATGATTTTTTATCTCGTACTTTTTTCGCTGTCAATGACCATTCTAGGCTGTGAGCAAAAAGAAAAAGAAGTGGCGACTGTAAAGGAAGAAAAAACAGTCCTTAAGGCCGAAAAACCAGAATATTTCCAACTCCGCCCTGAAGTGGAAACGGCCTATGGCTACACACATGCCGTGAAAATCGGAAACGAAATCAAGATTTCAGGTGCTGTGAGTATGGATGACGAAGGCAACCCAACCGCAGTGGGGGATTTAGGGCAGCAAATGAAAAATTGCTACGCGGATTTAGAGAAGATCCTAAACCACTACGGCTGTACTTTTGACGATGTGGTGGTGGAAAATGTATTCACTACGGATATGGCTTTATTTCTTGAAAACGCAGGCTATCGCAATACGATTTATACCAAACACTTTCCAACAGGCTCCTGGCTCGGTGTAAAGGAATTGGCCCTGCCGGAAATCATGATAGAAATTGAACTTGAGGTCTATAAAGCAGATTAAACAAAATTTCCATGTATAAGAACCTCTTAATCCTTCTCGTCTCTGTTGTCTTTCTCGCCTGCAAAGGGGAAAAAGATAAAGAGCTCTCCCTGGTGGCTCAAAATGAGACGCCCCAATTGGAATTACTCGCCGATGGAAAACTCCGCTTTCTCAAACTCAGCGGCAGCCCCTACGAAAGAGGCCTGGCACATGGGAAAGCCCTGAAACCCGAAATACAGGAAGTGATCCACTTGTTCAAAAAAGATATTGCAGAAACCACCCAGGAAGACCCGGACGCCTTTATCGCCAAATTCCTTGAGTTAACCGATTATAAAACCGCAGTGGAAAAATGGATGCCGGAATCCATGATGGAATTAAGAGGGATTTCAGAGGGCTCAGGAGTGGATTTCGAGACTATTTTCATGCATCAGCTGGGCGATGAATACTGGTTTAATACCAAGGATATTATGGCCCATAGTTGCAGTTCTTTTGGGGTAAACAAAAGCGCTGATCTTCCCAGTATCACGGCCCAGAATATGGATATTCCTGAGTATTATCACGGTTTTCAGACGGTCCTTAATATTGACGATCCGGACTCCGGCAAGGAAATCATGGTTCTTACCATCCCTGGCCATCTGGGGATAACAGGAATGAATACAAAATCGATTTCGATCAATTGCAACACCCTGATGCAACTGGATTATGGAACAACCGGTTTGCCGGTGACTTTTATCGTAAGGGGGGTTTTGGAAAAAAACAGTCAGGAAGCCGCTTTGGCCTTCATTGACGAAATCACTCATGCGTCAGGACAAAATTACATCATTGGTGGGCCTGAGAAAGTATACAGTTTGGAATGTTCCGCAAACCAGGTGGTTGAATTCAGGCCTTTTGAAAATTCCAGCTTTACCTACCACACCAACCACCCGATGAGCAATACGGACTTTAGTGAACCCTACCTTATGCAACTGGAATCCTATGGCAAAACGGTGGAAGAAGGGCTATATGAGTGCCAGCGCATTAAATCCTTCCAACAGAGATTTACAGAACAGACATCCGATATTGAGATTGAGGAAATTAAAAGCGTATTGAGGGCCAGAGATAACGACGGTAGAGATGTGGTAAGTAATTCAAACACCTATGCCAGTGTAATTTACGAACTTTCTGAGCAGCCCAAATTCATCATTGCCCCGGGCAAGCCCCATGAAACCGACTATATTGAGATCGATTTTTAAAGGATTGCAAATAGCACTCAAAACAACCTTATACAAACACCTAACCCGACAAAATCATGGAAAAAATTAAAATTGAACTAAAGTGGGCGCTGATCTTTATTGGGATGTCTTTACTCTGGATGGTCCTGGAAAAAATGCTGGGATTACATTCGACACATATCGATAAGCATATGTATTTGACCAACCTGTTTGCCATACCCGCCATACTCGTTTATGTATTGGCACTAAAAGACAAAAAGAAAAATTATTACAAGGGTGATATGTCCTTTAAACAGGGTTTCATATCAGGGCTCATTATCACGATTATCGTAACCGTATTCGCACCCCTTACCCAATGGATTACTTCGACAATAATCACTCCCGAATATTTTCCCAATGTTATAGCGCATTCCGTCGAGACAGGATATCACAAGTCTTTGGAAGAGGCGGAGGCCTATTTCAACCTTAAAAATTATATACTGCAGTCCACGATTGGTGCCCTTATCATGGGTGTGGTAACTTCGGCTATTGTCGCCTTCTTTGTCCGGACCAAATCAAAAGGATAAAGAGTTGAACTTTATCCCACTATCCGGATACTAAAAATCAGAGGCCAGTCGCCTTGAAACTTTGTTTATCTTCCCCCCGGCTAGATAAATTCCGCAAAGGAGGACGTAAAATGCTTTAGTGCCCCCTGATTAAAATCCATGCACCCTGAACACCTATGAAGAGAACAATTTTGATTTTGCTATTTCAAGCTTTTCTATCGCTATCCTACGGACAGCTGAAAGAATTTGCAGCAGTCGATAGTATTTTTGCGAAATGGGATAAAACGGACAGCCCGGGATGTTCTCTGGGGATCATACAAGACGGAGATCTAGTCTATGCCAGGGGCTATGGCATGGCAAATCTGGAATACGATATTCCAAATTCAAAGTCGTCCGTATTTCGAATAGGCTCTACCTCCAAGCAATTCACAGCGGCCTGTATCGTTTTGCTGGCGGAGCAGGGAAGATTAAGTCTCGACGATACCCTGAATCATTTTTTTCCAGAATTCCCGGACTACGCCGAAAAAATTACCATCAGGCATTTGCTGAATCACACCAGTGGGATTCGCGATTATTTACAGATCGCATATTTGAAGGGGTTAGCAGGTGATGACTATTATGAGGATGGCGATATCATGAAATGGCTGGTACAGCAATCCGACCTGAATTTTAAACCAGGGGACTCATTTCTTTACAGTAACTCCGGATACTGGCTATTAGGCCAGATTGTCCAAAAAGTATCCGGAGAAAACATGGCAGATTTTGCCCTGCGAGAGCTTTTTACCCCTTTGGACATGACCCAAACACATTTTCATAACGACCATACCCAAATTGTAAAAAACAGGGCTTCAGGCTATGTACCCAAAGGTGAGAAGGGCTTCAAAATAAGTATGACCAACCTTGATATGATAGGAGACGGCGGAATTTTTACATCTATTGAGGATATAAAAAAATGGGACGATGCATATTACGATACCCGTGTGCTTAGCAAAGCTTTTTGGGATGTGATGACACAACAGGGGGTTTTGAATGACGGAGAAGAAATCGATTATGCCTCCGGATTATTTATTGAAACACATAATGGCCTCCCTACTATAAGCCATGGAGGTGCCTTCGTGGGTTTTCGGGCCGAATTGCTGCGCTTTCCGCAACAAAAACTGACGATTGCCATTTTTGCCAACCGAGGAGATGCCAATCCTTCGGAAATGGCTTTGGAAGTGGCCGATATTCTCCTGAAAGAAGTGTATCCCGAAGTGGAGGTAGATGAAGTTGCTGGTTTCAGCCTGGAAAATGTCCCGGACGAAGTACTGCCCTTTGAAATGATAACGGGTATATATCAGGTTCGACCCGGCCTGCAGGTTGCTGTGTCTGAACAAAATGACTCGCTGAAGTTGCTACAAACCTGGAATGAGACTTCCTATATCATGGCCCGGGCCAGGGGGAATACTTTTCAGGTACCTAACACAACTGATGAATACTTTTCATTTTCAGAAGTCGAAGCAGGTAAGACACAGGTACTGACCTATTACAGAAATGGAGGAGATGTAAAAGCACAGCGCAAAAATCCAGTAGACACCTCGGGCCTCAACCTGGAGGAGTACGTGGGGGAATACTATAGCAAAGAAATGGATGCGACCTATTTTT
>CAZEQO010000022.1:14412-20508 GCA_964514365.1 uncultured Robiginitalea sp.
GAAGATAATCCCCCCATGGATTGCTCTGCCGAAGACATCGACCAGTTTCTCCTGGATTTAGGGCTGGTCAGATTCCAACGATCCACTGGTAATATTTCAGGATTTCAACTAGATTCAGGGCGGGTAAAAAACCTAAAGTTTGAAAAACAGTAAATACGTTTAGAACACCTAAACAAGTCGTATTAAACCCAACACGTATGAAATTCTTTTTCTTTCTCGCCACAGCACTCCTTTTTTGCAGTTGTCAGACTGCCGGTAAGGAGGATTTACCTCCTCAAAATAAGCCCGAAATAATTGAAAGTCAGGCGGACATCGATTCGGTAAAACTACTGATTGAAGGTGCTTTTCAGGAGATTTGGTCCGATTTGGACACCGCCCGAATCCGGGCCTATCACACCGATGATTTTATTTTACTCGAGCAGGGACTGGTCTGGAACAACGACTCCATCGCCAGGTATTTACTGGATGAACAAAAACGTATGGAGGAAGGCCAGTACCAGAGATTGAACCGTTTCGACTATGTAAAGTCCGTCCAGAGACAGAATACCATTTGGGTGGCCTATAAGAATTACGGCACGTGGGTAAAAGGGTCTGATACCCTGGGGACGGCACAGTGGTTGGAAAGTGCCATAGCCATCAGGGAAAATAATGGATGGAAAATCCAACAACTGCATTCCACCCGGATGGGACAATAAAAGGCAGCCCTCCCCCTGCTCCACTCATCGAATTTTAGGATTTTACACCAATAATACCCCGGCCTAAACGTTGGGTATTCAAACGCCGGCAGCGGTGCAGGGTTCATCAACTCCCGACCGGAGTGTGTCGATTCCCTTTTAAGAAGGATGCCAACTGCCTTTAAAAAACAGTTTTATGAAACGCAATGCACACCTACTCCTTCTTTTATTAGCCATGGGCGTGGTCATGGGTTGCACCCAGGACGAAGATCTCTCCCTGACGGATTCTTCAATTTCCCAGGATACTCCTGACGGCACGGCGGGTGATACTGAAAATGAAGCGGAAAACCCCCCGACCAATGAGGGTAATGATGGAAGCAGCGAAAATCCTACGGATGACACCTCTGATGATTCTTCTGATAATATGCCAGATGATTCTTCCGAAAGTTCAGGCTGTACGGATGCGTCCTCTTTTGTCTTTCAGGAGGCCAATGCTTTATTGATGGTCGAATTTGAAGATGGAGCTTTTGAAGCCTCCTCCGAGTGGAAATTTGTAGAAGACAATCAGGTCTCGGGGGGCACTTATGCCGTTTGGGAGGGAACCGATAACTTCAATACACCGGGGTCAGGACTTGTCAGGTTTAAACTGGACATTCAAAACCCGGGGGTATATCGCTTTTCATGGAAGACCGCCGTGACGATGGGGGACAACGGGACGGAACACAACGATTCCTGGCTCCGTTTCCCGGATGCCGCCGATTTTTACGGCGAAAAGAACGGATCCAAAGTTTACCCCAGGGATACCGGCAAAACCCCCAACCCGAATGGATCTTCCAAAGATGGTTGGTTTAAAGTATACCGGAGTGGTAATGATCTGGGTTTTAAATGGCAAGCCAGAACTTCCGATAACGATGCGCATGACATCTATGTTGAGTTCGGAAGCACTGGGGAATATACCATGGAAGTATCGGGGAGGTCCTCGGCCCACGCCATTGACCAGTTTGTATTATACCAGGAGGCCGTCTATACCAAAAATGAAGCCACCGCTGTCACCACTTTCAGCGAAATCTATTGCGACTGATCCTCAAACGCTCCTGGACTGCGCCTCACAAAGCACACCCGGAGGGCATCCCCGGAAATAAAAAGTCGGCAGATTGTACAAATCAAGACAACGCCCGGGGCATGAATCCCCCGGGCGTTCTGTTGTCCAATTTACTCGATAAACTCAATGGCCCCCACCCCATAGGACCTGATCATCTTGGTGAATTTATTGGCAGGAATATCCAATTTAACCACACTGGAAGTCGGCAATATCCTGATTTCTCCCGCATCGTATCTCGGGGCATCCGGCAAGAAAACTGTACTGTGGTTTTTCCCTTCTTCTATAAGGAATCCCAACAGCCAGTCCTCTCCATCAGCCACCCTTACGGGGATCAGTTTGTTCGCTACATCTTCCCCCAGGGTATCCGCGGTAACGGATTTAATTAGGGAATAGCCGGGAATATAAATCAAGACCTTGTCCTCCAGCTTCTGTAAAAATTTTTTGACCCCTGTGGACCGGAAAACGAGCCCCCCCATAAAACAGATCAGGATTATTAAAAGGATTGAAATCAGGCCACTACCATCAAATCCGGGAATGGAATCAGAAATTCTTCTCGAAATGGGCTCAGTGATCACCGAGAGGATCGAATTAGCCTTTTCAAAAATAATAAACAATACCACCAGGGGCAGCAGAAATAGAATGCCGCCAATTACGGTTGTACGAATAAAACGGAGGACAGAGTTCATAGATGAGCTATTTGAATTCAAATTACGGAATTAATTAGTCATCGAACCCGGTGAAGACAATTCCAATGGGTTCTTAACCTCAACAATAGTCAACAAGCTCCTGCCCGCCATCGTTATTTGGAAATTCATCACCTGTAGTATAATGCAGGCCTGATCTGTCGCCCTCCCGGATAATGTGAAGACTTTAGGGTTGTTTTGGACTATTCTTCCTCCTCTGTTTCATCAAATTCGTTTTCAGGGGCAAGAGGGGCGTCGTCCAATTGAGGACTTTTCCGATAAATCCGCAGTCTCAGGATAAAGTCATTGGAGGCATCGTTGGTCTCGGTAATATTACGGGAAAGGTTGTAGATGGTATACAATTCAAGTTTAAGGCCACTATCAAACTTGTATCCTATCCCGGGGGACAGACGGATCACGTCATTAAACTGGTCGGACTTTTTGAGGTTGAGAAATATTTCCGCTGAAATCGGAAAATATAAACCTTTTGTAAAATTCAGGTAATGCTTTTTCCAACTAATCGCAATCGAAACCCGATGCCGTAACCGAAAGCCCGTTTCCCAACCATCCCCATCGAAAGCCGTTTGAAACCGCTCCTCCAGACGGGTGTAATTGTATAGTTTGAAATCCTTAATCGTTGGAATATTGAATTTAACCCCCTGGATAAAACGGAGTTCAAAATTGTCTGTTTCGTTGTAGTTCCGGGTGTATATCGTTCCCGTTCCAAGGTGATAGCTTCGGATAAGTGGTTCTGAACCCTCTTTTTTTGACTTTAACCATCTCTTGGCACGCAGGTTGAGGGTAGAGATCACCAGGTATCGATTATAGACCGAAGGATTGATTGTTCGAAACCCAATCTGAGTACTGAGGAACCTGTAATTGTTCGTCAGGCTTTTAAAATTATAATCCAGCCAGGCCTGTTCATTGACCTGGACTTCCTGGTCTACAATAGAGTCCTGGGCAACTACAGCCTGGGTAAGAAATAGTAATACAGCGCAAATACGCAGTAAATATTTCATACCAGAATCATACATTTCCTCATATTTTGGGAATTAAAAGGTAAGTAAATCTTCAGGTACAAAAAATCGGGCTTGGGATGCCTGTAGACGGATTTGCTGTCAAATTAGACAATACCTTTTCGTTAGACAATACCTTTCCGACTGACCCAGGTCATGGTTTCTTCCTTTCCACTCCTCTAAATTTATGATATAAAGTATTCGCAGCCCTCCTGACAAGTCTAAAGTCATAGACGACTCAATGGCCTGCAATAAAGTTGAACCCAAAAAAACACTGTGATGGAAACCCAGGTAATTTACAATTCAGACTTGCATTTTGAACATGAACACTGGAGAAGTGAACTCTTTTTCTGGAAGGATGAAATGCGATCCTTTAAAAACCGCCTAGAGGAACTGGTCACCCGTTGGAATGATAAAAAGGTACTGGCCCGGTTAGAGCATTTTCAAAACGAATTCATCCTGCATGAGGGGAGGATTGATGAATTTTTGGAAGGCATCGAGAAACACGAACATCTCATCGCCGGAAAAAGCATGGAAGGTGAAATCTCCATGGATACAGTCATGGTTAAAGACCACATGGAATTCCGGAATGAAATGCAGGTACAGCGAGAATTGTTTACCGAGCTCAAAAAAGAATTCTTTGCTTTCCTGACCCGCTATATGTAACCGGACCTGGGGTAATTAGCATATCTTTACACCTGCATTGGAACAAAAAATGTACAGGTTTGAAAGTGTATATGCTCCCACTGCTCTGCATTCTGGCATTTATGACGTACCACCCGATTTTTAACTTTAAAGCCGATAGCTCCCTTGAGGACTGGTATGTGGTTAACGATGGTGTTATGGGTGGACTGTCCAGGGGGAGTCTCAAACTCGACACAGAAGGACACGGTTTGTTTTCAGGAAAGATATCCCTTGAGAATAACGGGGGGTTTTCGTCCATTCGGTATGATTGCGGGCCTATAGACCTGAAGGGGTATCGCTTTATATCGCTGAAGGTGAAGGGGGACGGACAACGCTATCAGTTCCGCGTGAAATCAAGCCGGAAGGACTACTATTCCTATATCAGCTATTTTGAGACTACCGGGGAATGGCAGGTGCTGAAACTACCCCTGGATTCGATGTATGCCGTTTTTCGGGGCAGGCGCCTCGATATGCCGGACTTTAGCGGAAAAGTCCTGGAGGAGATTGGGATTCTGATCGGTAACAAAAAGGCCGCATCTTTTGAATTGCGTATTGACTCCATTGGTTTGGAGTAGTCTCCTATGTCCTCCTCCGGTCAGCTGAGTTTTCTGATGTCCTCCCCGGGACGTGCATACCCGTAACGGCCGAGTTTTACTCCCCTGTAATAGGTGTCTAACCCTCCTATGGCCACAGTATCCAGGGATTCGAGTGCCAGATCTCCATCTTCGCCAAGGGCACCATCCGGAAGGATCAAATGTATCACCTTGCCTACAACCAGTCGGGTATCGTTAATCTTGATCCGACACACTTCTTCGAGCTGAAGTCCTATTTTTATGGCGCTTTCAGCTACAAAAGGTGGGCTGAACCCCTTTAAATAGCAGGGCTTAAGGCCGCAGGTTTCAAACTCTGAGACCCCCCTTGGAAATTTCGCTGAAGTCATGTGGGCCTGTCGATGAATCCTCCCGGTGATCTGGTTGATCGTATAGCACCCCGTTTCTTTAAGGTTCTCATAGGTATGACGCTCCACGGTGGTGGGCCGGAGAATAAAGCCGAGATAGGGAGGATTGGCCCCGATATGTACTACAGAATTGAAAACAGCCAGGTTCTCCTGCCCGGACCTCGAGCGGGTACCGATCAGGTTGGCGGTTTTATACCCGGCAATCTTATTGATCAGGTTTGCGCGGTAGCGGCCATCCAATTGCATCAGCTCCTCAAAGTCAAGGGAGTTCTCCATAGATCTGAATTTCCAACAAAGATACGCGGATGAAAAAAGATCAGGATGCACCCTTAATGCATAAACCAAAGCACAAGTCCTCCCCCAATAAGGAGACTCACTATAATAATGTGATAGATCAGAAGAGCCTTCTCTTCCCGCTTGTTGAGACCACTACTGAAGTCGTTCCAGATAACGGCCATACCCAGGCACGGGATCAGGTAATTCGGTTTGATATTTGACATGACGATTCGTTTTAACCTATTTACGGAGGGGTCCGGCCAACGGATGATGCTATCTTGTCCGGTTTCTCAACTTTTTTAACCCGGTGTCGGCAAGGTGGGAGGTTCCGCGAAAATTCATTAATATCGGGAGGTGAAGAAATTTATCAAATCCACGATACAGGATGCATCTCTGCCGGTACGCCGGGGTATACTACCCATCATCGTATTTGCTCAGTTTTGTGGGACTTCCCTCTGGTTTGCCTCCAACGGGATCCTTCATGACCTCAGTGCTGCCTTCCACCTTCCCGGAGCTGCTTTAGAACACCTCACGTCTGCCGTACAGCTCGGATTTATCGCGGGAACCCTTGTTTTTGCCCTTTTTACACTTGCCGATCGGTATTCCCCGTCCCGTGTATTCTTCTGGTCCGCCATTTTGGGCGCTCTGTTCAATGCAGGGATGATTTGGGATGGGAATACGATGACTACCTTGCTGGTCCTTC
>CAZEQO010000022.1:20534-22521 GCA_964514365.1 uncultured Robiginitalea sp.
ACCCGGTGGGGATGAAGATCGCCTCGGACTTCTTCGATAAAGGTCTGGGAGTCTCCCTGGGGTATCTGGTGGGAGCTCTGGTGGTCGGAACGGCGTTTCCACATATTTTGAGGGGCAGTGGCGAATCCATACCATGGCAGTGGGTTGCAGGCATTACCTCTTTGCTCGCCCTTACCGGGGGAGTCCTGGTAGCATTTCTACCCGACGGCCCTTACCGTAAGCCCATGCCTTCCCCGGATATGACGGCGTTCTTCAGAGTTTTCAAAAATCCGGGATTCCGGTCCGCTTCCTTCGGGTACTTTGGCCATATGTGGGAGCTCTACACCTTTTGGGCCTTTGTACCCGCAATCCTCACAACCTATCTTCAGTGGCATCCCCAACCTGATTTTCCAATTTCACTTTGGGCTTTTTTTATCATCGGGATTGGCGGGCCAGCCTGTGTCCTTGGCGGATACCTCTCCAAGAGATTCGGCGAGAAAAAAATAGCCACCCTGTGTTTGATTCTATCGGGCATATGTTGCCTTGTATTACCCTGGGCATTTACCTGGGAGAATGCATTTTGGTTTTTGGCTTTTCTTCTTTTATGGGGAATGGTAGTGATCTCAGATTCCCCTCTTTTCTCAACCCTGGTGGCCCGCAATGCTCCCCCTTCCCAAAAAGGAACTGCCCTTACCATCGTCACGAGTATCGGCTTTGCCATGACCATTCTAAGCCTGGAAATTTTAGGGAGACTCCAGCTGGCCACTCCCGAACCTGAAACTTACCTTTTACTGGCATTAGGCCCCGTTTGTGGTGTTCTGGCCCTGCTGAATAACGGCTCTAAGAAAGTGGGGCAGGATACTAAGTGATGTTACCGAACGTCCCTGACACACCGGAAACCGAGGTGACCCATTCCCGTATCTGCTGTGGTGCGCATTCTGCGGGCTACGCGATAACCACTACAATAACTGTCACTGCAAAGGTATGAGCCCCCCCGCACGACATATTTTTCTGCCAGGGGATCTCCCGGATCAAACGCCTCGACAGGACCCTGGGGGTCAAAGGCTTCTGTGGGCGAGAGTTCCTGCGCATAGGCATCCGCCCTGTACTTGTCCTGGCACCATTCCCAAACGTTCCCGGCCATGTCGTATAGCCCATAGCCATTTTTAGGGTAATTCCGAACCGGGGATGTACGTTCAAAACCATCCATGGGTTCGTTGCGATATGGGAAAATCCCCTGCCAGAAGTTCGCTTTTTCAGCGGCCTGTTCCGCAGGGGTATTCCCCCAGGGATAAATGGCATCTTCCAGCCCCCCCATGGCAGCCCACTCCCATTCGGCTTCTGTCGGCAGGCGCTTCCCGGCCCACTCGGCGTATGCCTGGGCATCTCTTAAAGAAACATGAACCACAGGATGGTCCATGCGATCCTCAATACTGCTTCCCGGCCCCTCGGGATGTTTCCAACTGGCACCTATCCTCCATTCCCACCACTGCGAAAGATCTCTCAGGTCAACAGGTCCCTCGGTAGGTACAAAGACCAGTGAACCTGGCTGGAAAACGGAATCCGCGGGCATGGGGGTACCGGGGAGCAACTCCTTTTTCATTTCATCCCAGTCCAGGGCCTTTTCAGCAGTGGTTACATACCCCGTTTCCTGCACGAAAACGCTGAATTCCCTATTGGTTACCTCGGTTTGATCCATAAAAAAATCGGAAACCCCGATTTTACGGCGTGGAAACTCATCTGCCTCAGCCTGGTCCGTTTTCCCACCCATCATAAAACTCCCGGAAGGGATATACACCATACCCTCGGGAGCCTCCAGGGTATTCTGTGCCACGGGTTTTTCCGCTTCTCTGCATCCGTAAATTGAGAGAAAAAAAAGACCTATAGCCGTTAAAAATAGTTTTATCCTCATTCCGTTTTTAAGTAAATTCCCTGTGGGATATTGGGGGTAAGTTAAAAAACAAATCCGCAACACTTAATATAGTTTATTGAAATTTCGGATGTTTTG
>CAZEQO010000022.1:22627-28221 GCA_964514365.1 uncultured Robiginitalea sp.
CTATGTCTGACCTTGGGCTTGTCCTTTTTTTTGTGGGGACACTACTTATTACAGGTCTTTTCTGGTATCTGCAGCTGCGTACGGAGATCGATGAAACCGGGATTCGGGTGCGCTTGCGCCCGATCAGTTCCGAGGTTTTTACCTGGGACAAGATTGAAGAAGTCGAAATCATCACCTATGGGTTTGTCGGGTACGGCCTGCGCTTTAGTTCAAAATACGGTACGGTCTACAACACAAGTGGAAACAGGGGGCTGTCTATCAGGTTGAAAAGCGGGTCCCGGTACGTTATTGGTACACAAAATGCGGATGATATCACACAGGTATTGAGGACTTTAGGTAAATTTTATCCCCTTTCCAAATAAAAGGTACAATCTGCTTTTTGAGTTTGGTTTCTACGTACATTTAAGGGTAAACAAATAAAGACGCTCTCCACCTTAAATGGAATCCAATTTCAACATGCTGGACGGGGTAAACCCTTCACTTATTCGCCTTACAAGGGATGTTCAGGCCCTGAGCGAAGCTGTTCGCAACCCCGCTCTTTCCACTGCTGAGAGGTTGGAATCCTTTGAAGACATCATGAACCTGGAAGTAGGGGATACAGCACTTACCCGCCTCCGGAATCTGGAGCGCGAACAAGGTTTAAGACAACTCTTTATCAAGTACGAAGGGGACAACCCGACAGGCACCCAAAAAGACAGGATTGCCTTTGCCCAGGTGTACGATGCACTCCGGCGGGGTTTCGGGACGATAGCATTGGCCACTTGTGGTAATTATGGTGTTGCGATGGCCTTTGCCTCCTATCTGTCGGGAATCCGGTGCCGGGTCTATATTCCGGAGTCCTATCATACCGAACGCGTGCGGGAAATGATTGAATACGAGGCCGAAGTGGTGCGCCTTCCCGGTTCTTATGAAGATGTAGTGATTGCCTCCAGCCGGGAAGCCAAGATTAAGGGATATTACGATGCCAACCCCGGGGGAAGCAATACTCCCTTGCAGCTTAGGGCTTATTCGGAAATAGCCTTTGAAATTTATGATTCTTTACGGGACGCCCCAAAATATGTAGCCTGTCCGGTGTCTAACGGAACGCTGCTGGCCGGTATTTATCGCGGCTTTGTGAACCTCTATAAAAGGGGGAAAACATCCAGGATCCCTCATTTTGTAGCGGGTTCCTCCAGCTATAAAAACCCCATTGTGAGTTCTTTTAATAAGGGGCTGGCTCACTGTGCAGATCTGGATCCTGCAAAGATTCGGGAAACGGAAATCAATGAACCCCTGATAAACTGGCACAGCTTTGACGGAGACGAGGCACTTCATGCCATTTTACAATCGAACGGGACTGCTGCTCATATCAGTGATCACAAAATGAAAAAAATGAGCTCCTATCTCTTAAAAAATGATGGGATTAAAGTTTTACCAGCAGCTACAGCAGGCCTGATTACCTTATTGGAATTACATCGTAAACAACCGCTGGAACCGGACCGCTTTGTGGCCGTGGTGACAGCCAGGCACTAACAGGCATTATTACATCTAACTGATTTCGATAAACAACAAGCAACACTTATGACAAAGCCTATAGATGGAAATGCCCTTATCTATGCACAGGATGCCTTTAATACTCCTATTGGCAAAACAGCGCATGGTTTGGTCCGTTTCACCGAGCGCTACAGGGTGCTGGGTGTCATTGACAACCGATTTTCCGGAAAGGATGCCGGTGAAGTCCTTGACGGCAAAGCGAGCGGGATCCCGTTTTTTGCAACCCTGGAAGAAGCCCTTGGAACATTAGGAGATCAGCCGGTGCAACATTTGGTGATTGGTATTGCTCCGGATGGGGGCCGGCTGCCCGACGCAGCGCGAAGGGTCATTAAAAAAGCATTGAAGCACCGGATTAATGTGGATAGCGGGCTCCACGATTTTCTGTATAAAGACCCCGAGTTGGTCCATCTGGCCAGAGAGAATAACGTTCAACTCCGGGATATTCGCCGCACTCCGGAGCGGGAAGAATTACACTTTTTCAGCGGAAAAATTGAAAAGGTGGATGCCCTTAAAATTGCAGTCCTCGGCACAGATTCAGCTGTAGGAAAGCGAACAACCGCCTGGCTATTGGTCCATGCCTTTCGGCAAGCTGGATTATCGGCAGAAATGGTTGGTACGGGTCAGACAGCCTGGTTACAAGGGGCCAAATACAGCATGGTCATGGACAGTTGTATCAATGACTTTGTCTCGGGAGAAATCGAACATGCGGTTTATGAGGCCTGGGAAAAGGAATCTCCGGATCTCATAGTTATCGAAGGGCAGGGAAGCCTGATGAATCCCGCGTACCCGGGAGGTTTTGAAATCCTCGCTGCCGGACGCCCTGATTATATAATACTGCAACACGCCCCGAAACGAAAAGAATACGATGGTTTCCCCGGGTACCCTTTGCATCCCCTAACCACACAAATACAGGCCATAGAGCTCCTTTCCGGTAAAAAGGTAATCGCCATTACAGTCAACCACGAAGACATGGCCCCGGAGGAAATAGGTCCTGCATGCCAGGCAATTCAGGCTGAAACGGGCCTGCCTGCCTTTGATGTCCTCACACAGGGGGCTGAAGAATTGACCCAGTTGGTAAAGATGTACCTAAAATGAGCCAGCTCAAAGACTTTCTGGTAATCGATACCCTGCGTATGGGGAACCTTAAGGTTGAACCCAAAAGAGTGCGGGCCACTTACACGGTAATAAAACCGGATGGAAGCTCCAGTGAAAAAGAACTGGTTTATTCCTATGAGCAGGCCTTTTTCAACCCAGGCAATAAAAACGACTGGAACCTTGCCAGTATGATGCTCGCCCAGGTGGCGCTCAATTATGGCTTATTCTGTAAAAACCTCATTCTAGAGGGTGTTTTTGATACGGAAGACCACAAATTTTTAAGCCGTATGCTCGAGAATACCAGTCGTGAAATCCTGACCAATAAACTCCTTGTTGATAACCCTTTTATAAAACCCGCATTCCAGAAACTGGAAATAACACCCCAAAAAAGATACACCCAGGCAAGGCTTGTTTTTGAAAATATAAAAGGGCATGTTCCCCTTGAGGAAACAAACTATCCCAAACCTGATTATTCCCATTACGCCATCCTGAGCAGTGGTGGTAAAGACAGTTTACTCACCTATGGGCTGATACGTGAAATCGGCGTTGCCTATCCTGTTTTCATCAATGAAGCAGGGAGGCACTGGTTCACCGCCGTCAATGCTCACCGCTATTTAAAGGAAACAGAACCCAACACGGTAAAACCCTGGTGCAACAGTGATCGCATTTTCAACTGGATGTTGAAACACTTTGAATTCATCCGGGAAGACTACTCCGGGATTCCGGCAGACATGTATCCCATACGCCTGTGGACCGTAGCCGTTTTTCTGTTCGGCGTACTGCCAATCGCCCTTAAAAAAGGGGTGGGAAACGTCCTTATAGGCAATGAATACGACAGCACTATTACGGGGAGCGGCAGGGGAATCCGGCATTATGCAGGCCTTTATGATCAAAGCTGGTATTTTGACAATACCCTGACCAAATACTATCGGAAAAAAGGATGGCTCCTAAGGCAATACTCCTGCCTGAGAAGCACTTCGGAATTGCTGATTATGAAAATCCTCATCAACCGGTATCCTGAGCTCCAAAAGCATCAGATCTCCTGTCATGCGGCCCACGAGGCCGCAGGCAGAATGCTTCCCTGCGGCAAATGTGAAAAATGCCGTCGGATCATTGGTATGATGGTCGCCCTGGATGCTGACCCCAGGAGGTGTGGTTATACAGATCAACAAATTGAAAAGGGATTGCAACAGCTCGCTGTGCATCCCATAAAGCAAATCGACAGCGATGCAGGGCACCTGTATTATTTGCTCCTCCAAAAAGGGGCCTTACCACACAATCCACATACCCGAAAACTGGCACGGCCGCATCCGGAAATCCTTAAACTCCGTTTTGACGCCGTACGAAGTCGTCTGGGTGACCTGCCGGATCCGGTCCGGGAACCCCTTTTTCAAATCCTGGACAAGGAAGCCCATGGCAGTGTAAAAAAAGTGGCAGGAGCATGGAAACCAGTTGCCCTGACCCCGGAATTCCTTTTGAACGATAAATATGCACCCTATGCCCTTTGATGTAAATAATTCCTTTTTGTGGGAAGAGATGAAATGGCCTGAAATAGAGGCCAAATTGAAAGTTACAGATACCGCTATTCTGCCCTGCGGGGCGATTGAACAGCACGGCCCTCACCTACCTGTAGATGTAGACTACTATGATGCGGTCTATATGGCCAAAGCTATTGCCATGCAGTGCAAAGCCCCAAAACCCTTTGTACTCCCACCCCTTCCCTATGGTGTTTCCTACCATCACAGTGAATTTAAGGGGACCCTTAGCGTGACCAATAACGCGCTTTCGGCTCTGGTTTACGATATTGGAATGAGCCTGGCACACAATGGAATCCGGAAGATCATCCTGCTTAACGGACACGGGGACAATAAGCCCACCCTGACCTATGCCGCCCAAATGATTAACAGGGATGCTAAAATATTTGTATGTGTGGAAACAGGTGAGACCAGCGACGTGGATTTATACGAAATGATAGACACCCATAACGATATTCACGCCGGTGAGATCGAGACCAGTACCACCCTGGCACTTCGGCCTGAACTGGTCGACATGGAACTGGCGGTGGATGAAACCCTGGACCTGGATAACGAGTTTCTGGATTTTACATCCGACCGGGGTGTAAACTGGTATGCCCATACGCAAAAACTTTCCAAATCCGGCGTTATTGGAAATGCCACCAAGGGAAATATTGAGAAAGGCCAGTTAATGTGGGAGGTCTCTGTTCGCAAAATGGTTGAATTTGTGGAGAGCATCATGCATACCCCCCTGGAAAAACTACATCAGAACCGATATTGAAATGCGGATTACAGCCTTAGAATACGAAAGGTTAGACCTGGACTTGCAAGAGCCCTATACCATCGCCTATGAGACGGTTCATAAGAGCCCAAACATTATCCTGAGGATCATTACGGATTCGGGGCTAATTGGCTATGGCTGCGCTACCCCGGATATTGAAGTGACGGGAGAAACCCCGGAGGATGTGATCCGGCAAATCCAGGGGCCCATCGAGGGCCTGTTAAAAGGCCAACCCGCATTCAGGCATAGTTACTATCAGGAACACTTAAAGCAGTCACGGCAGGTAGGGTCTTCCGCCAGGGCGATGGTGGATATCGCTTTATTTGATCTTTTAGCCCGAAAAGCTTCCCTACCGCTCTATCAACTTCTTGGGGGGTATCGTTCCCGTATTGCCACGAGTATTACCATTGGCATTTTACCCCTGGAGGAAACCCTTGAGCGCGCCCGTTCTTTCCTGGCCCGGGGATTTACCATCCTCAAGCTCAAGGGGGGGCTGGATGTAGGGGCAGATATTGAAAAGGTGCATAAACTCCGTGAGACCTTCGGGAATGGATTCGCCTTGCGTTTTGATGCCAACCAGGGATTTGATCCGGACACCGCTGTGTATTTTATTGAGAAAACGCGCAAAGCAGGTATTGAAATCCTCGAACAACCCACTCCGCAAAATAATC
>CAZEQO010000023.1:0-15790 GCA_964514365.1 uncultured Robiginitalea sp.
CGTTATCCATAATTTCATAACCCCATAAAAGAACACCGCAGCCTTGTGAGGGTGCGGTTTTTTTAATCTGTAAAGTCCGTTTATGCTTTCCCCTTGGACAGTTTTCTGGAAAGGGTATCAAACATGACGGGCGTGGCAATGAAAAGGGAAGAATATGTTCCCACGATAACACCTACGATCATCGCAAACATAAATCCGCGAAGCGTCTCTCCTCCAAAAATAAAAATAGACAAGAGCACTACAAGGGTAGTCAGGGAGGTATTCAGGGTACGGCTCAAAGTGCTGTTCAGGGCCAGATTTACATTTTCACCGCCCTTCCAGCCTTTTTCATTGATTATCTCGCGTATCCTGTCGAAAACAACCACCGTATCGTTCAGGGAATACCCGATGACCGTCAGGATGGCGGCGATAAATGCCTGGTCGATTTCCATGCTGAAAGGCATCAGGGCACTCGTCGCGGAGAAGATCCCAAGTACAATCAGGACATCGTGGAAAACAGCCGCTACTGCACCGAGTGAAAACTGCCACTTCCGGAATCTGAAAAGTATATAGAGAAAGACGACTGCCAGGGAGCCGATAACAGCCCAGACAGCGTTCTTTTTAATATCATCCGCTATCGTAGGACCTACCTTCCGGTACTTCATCACCCCGATATCTTCGTTGGTTCCCCCGGGGACAAAATCGTTATAAGTAGCCCCGTCGGGAAGGTACTTCTGAAGGGTGGTAAAGAGCAATTGGAGGATCTCATCATCTACTTCAGTCCCTTGTTCGTCTACCTTATATTTGGTAGTCACCATAATCTGGTTGGCGTCTCCAAAAGTCTTGGCCCCCGCACTACCCAGTACTGCCGTAAGTTCTCCGGTTATCTCAGCCGGGCTCACCGGATCGACAAACCGAATCTGATAATTCCGCCCTCCGACAAAATCAACCCCCTGGTCCAACCCTTTGGTAAAGAGTGAAACCAATGATAAGACCAGGAAAATCCCCGAAATCGCGTAAGCTATTTTCCGCTTAGAGAGGAAATCGATATTGACATTGGTAAAGAGGTTTTTGGTCAGGGCCGTAGAGAAATCCAGTTTGCGTCCCCGTTTGGACAGATACCAGTCAATAAGCAGGCGCGTGATAAAAATCGCAGTAAACAGTGAGGTAAGAATACCTATAATCAAGGTTGTTGCAAAACCTTTGATAGGTCCCGTTCCAAATACGAGCAGGATCAGGGCGGTCAATCCTGTGGTTATATTGGCATCGAGAATGGACGACAGGGCGTTGTCAAATCCGTCAGAAACGGCCTGCCCCATACCTTTACCTTTCTGGAGTTCTTCTTTTATACGCTCGAAAATAAGCACGTTGGCATCCACCGACATCCCTATGGTCAGGACAATACCCGCAATTCCGGGGAGGGTGAGGACTGCACCGAGACTCGCGAGCACTCCAAAAATCAATACTATATTAAAGATCAGGGCGATATCGGAAAAAATACCGGCCTTTCCATAGTAGAATACCATCCAGACCAGGACAAAGATCATGGCGATCAGGAAGGACATAAATCCACTGTCTATCGCTTCCTGACCCAAAGAAGGCCCGACGACAAACGAATCGATGATCTCCGCCGATGCCGGAAGTTTTCCAGCCCGTAAAACATTGGCAATATCCTTGGTTTCAGTAACGGTAAAGGTTCCCGTAATTTCGGAACTCCCACCGGCAATTCCGCCTTTGCTGGAAACGCCAGGCGCCGTGTACACCCGATTGTCCAACACAATGGCAATCCCTGTATTGTTCAGGTTTGCCTCATTGGTAAGTTCCTGCCATTCCCGTGCACCGCGCACGTTCATATCCATTCCCACGGCCGGGCGGTTAAACTGGTCGAATTGGTCGCGGGCATCACTCACCACGTCCCCACTCATTCTCGGGGTGTTATCCCTGTTGGATTTCAGGGCGAAGAGCGCCGCAACTTCAACATCCTGCGAAGGGCGTTCCCATAGAAATTTAGTAAACTGAACATCCGGAGGAAGTAACCTCCTGATCTGTGGCAAACGGAGCCAGGCGCCAATTTCGGCAGTATCTTTAATGGCAGCCATACCCACGGCAAATCCAGGGCCGCTAAGCTGTAATTTTTCGAAGAGCGGATTTTGCTGGGCGTTCAGGTCCAGGGAATCCTGAGCGACATCGGAAAGGAGAGAATCGATCTCAGACTCGGGTTTTACCGGGGCCTCTTCCCTTTCTACAATAGACTTTAAGGCTTCGTTGGCCTCTATAAAGAAATTAAGCAGACTCTGATTCCCGGGTTCATAGGTCTCCCAAAACTCCAGTTGAGCAGTACTCGAGAGCAGGTCCTGAGCACGTGCGATATCCCGGGCTCCCGGAAGTTCTACAAGAATACGCCCAGAATTTCCTTCCCGCTGAATATTGGGTTGGGTGACTCCAAAACCATCGATACGCTCGCGAAGTACTTCAAAAGCGGAGACCACAGATTCATCCACCTTGCGGCGAATCACACCTTTGACTTCCTCATCGGACATTTCAAAGTTGACCTCATCGCTCAACCCCTTGTTGGCAAAAATATCAGGAGAAGCCAATTTGGTATCTCCCTTAACCTGATCAAAAGCATTAAAAAAGAGCTCTAAATAGGTTTCGTCACTGTTCTTGGAAGCCTCCCTGGCATCGGCAAGAGCCTTGTTAAAGACGGGGTTCTTGGAATAATTGGCCAGTCCTTTAAGTATATCCTCGACGGAAATCTGCAGGGTCACATTAATACCGCCCTTGAGGTCGAGCCCTTTATTGAGTTCCTTTTTCTTGGCTTCTTCATAGCTCGTAAAACCCAGGATCGGGTTCTTGGCTACAGAATCCAGATAACGTGCTTCAACCAGCTCTCTTTCGGTGACGTAATCGGTATTATCCGCAGGAACCGTAGCCGATGCATACGCTTCTGCGTCGCTTTCTATCTTAGAAGTGATAAAAGTATAGGAAAGCTGATAGATACTTACCAGCCCAAACAACAGGGCGAAGAGCTTTATAAGTCCTTTATTCTGCATGAGTTAAGAGGTTATCTGTTTTTTTGATGGTGTTGCAAACAGCGTGCAAATATATCATTTCCACTAGGAACTGCCAATAAAAACAATTGATTTGTAATGGTCTGTCACCCTGCAATTCAGCCCGGTGAATCCCCTGGGTGACAAAACTCAAAAGGCATCCCATCGGGGATGCCTTTTCAACTAAAAATGTATCTCCGTTACTTACAGGTCGAGCAACCCATTGGTTTTGGAAACCCCGGCTGCACTTTCCTGCATTTTTGCCTTTTCAGCTTCATTCAGTTGAATAGGGACTATTTTTTCGATACCCTTCCGTCCGAGGACTACGGGCACACCGATACACAGATCATTCAGGTTGTATTCCCCTTCGAGCAGCGTAGAGCAGGGGAAGATTTTTTTCTGATCGCACGCAATAGCCTGGACCAGGCCAGAAACGGCAGCCCCCGGGGCATACCATGCACTGGTTCCCAATAATTTGGTAAGGGTGGCTCCGCCGACCTTGGTATCCTCGGCTACCTGATTCAAACGGTCTTCAGTGAGAAACTCAGAAACCTTAATACTGTTACGGGTGGCGTGTCGGGTAAGTGGCACCATTCCGGTATCACTGTGTCCTCCAATGACCATTCCGTCTACATCCGAAATAGGCGCGCCAAGCGCTTCAGCCAGGCGGTATTTAAACCGGGCACTATCCAGTGCGCCTCCCATTCCAATAATCCGGTTTTTGGGAAGACCGGTAGTTTTATGGACCAAATAGGTCATAGTATCCATAGGATTGCTAACCACAACCAGGATGACTTCAGGAGAATGCTCCAGGAGACTGGCCGCTACAGATTTCACGATCCCGGCATTTATACCGATCAATTCTTCACGGGTCATCCCGGGTTTACGAGGAATACCTGAGGTAATGACCGCAATATCGCTGTTGGCCGTTTTGGAATAATCGTTAGTAGTTCCTGTTATACGCGTATCGAAGCCGTTAAGTGAAGCGCATTGCATCAGATCCATAGCCTTGCCTTCAGCCACGCCCTCTTTGATATCGAGGATCACTACTTCTGAAGCAAAGTTCTTGCTCGCAATATAATCCGCACAGCTCGCTCCCACGGCTCCGGCTCCTACAATTGTAACTTTCATACTCTTAGATTTTATCGGGTTTTCAAGAGGTTCAAAAATAGCGAAATTCCGGGAAAGCCTTAAGGTCTGCCACCTTTAAAATGAGGTGAAATTAAAAAAGGAAAAAAGTATAGCATTTGTTAAAGAATTGTGCTGTTGGTCGAAATAACAGGTTCTTGAACGACAGTACATCGAAAAATAACAATACCCGGTTTCGACAATCCGTTGGGGTAAAACACAAATCTGATAGACCTGCACTATGTACACAATTCGTTCCCTCATTATCGTACTGGCCATTTTTGCGGTTAGTAGTTGCTCTGAAATTCCAGAAAACAACGACCCTGTTATCGGTATATGGGTCCAAACCCAGGCTCCCAAAGACAGCGGCGCCAAACATATGGAACGGGAAGAGTGGATTTTCAATGATGCCTTTATGGGGAGATATAACCGGTACCTGGGGGCAGAGCTCCTGGTAGAAACCGATTTTCACTGGGAGGCCTTCGGTGAAGTATACACCATTCATTACCCGGGATTGAAGAAATTAAAAAATGTAGTCAAAATCAAACAAAACCAGGAGGGTAACCTGCTGATGGATCTGCAGGGGAACGTCCTGGCATATCGCGAATAGTTCCTGTTTTTTTTTAATACCCTCAATTGCGAAAACAGCCGTCCCTACGCGGCTGTTTTCTTTTTTTTAAGCAAAAAAAAACCGGGCACATGGCCCGGTTTTTTCATATTCACATCCTCTTATGCATCGATATTCGCATATACAGCATTCTGCTCGATAAATTCACGACGGGGAGGTACTTCATCCCCCATCAGCATAGAAAAAATCCGGTCGGACTCGGTGGCATTCTCAATGGTCACCTGGCGAAGGGTTCTGTACCCCGGGTTCATGGTCGTGTCCCAAAGTTGCTCCGCATTCATCTCTCCAAGACCTTTATAGCGTTGAATACCCACTCCTGAATTCCCGAACTCAGCGGCTATGGTATCACGCTCTTTGTCATTCCAGGCGTAGCGTTTCTTACTGCCCTTTTTCACCAAATAAAGGGGTGGGGTCGCAATATAAACGTGCCCGCCCTCTATAAGCTCCCGCATGTAGCGGAAGAAAAAGGTCAGGATCAACGTCTCAATATGGCTCCCATCCACATCCGCATCACACATGATAACCACCTTGTGGTACCTTAACTTTTCCAGGTTAAGGGCCTTGCTGTCCTCTTCCGTTCCAATTGTAACTCCCAGTGCTGTGTAGATATTTTTGATCTCCTCGTTTTCAAAAACCTTGTGTTGCATCGCCTTCTCCACATTGAGGATTTTTCCTCTCAAAGGCAGGATGGCCTGAATGTTACGGTCGCGTCCCATTTTGGCCGTTCCCCCTGCGGAATCCCCCTCCACCAGGAAGATCTCGCACTTCTGCGGGTCTTGTTCGGAGCAATCCGCAAGTTTCCCCGGGAGACCACCCCCGGACATTGGGTTTTTACGTTGCACCATTTCGCGGGCCTTGGCGGCTGCATGCCGTGCCTGGGCGGCCAGAATCACCTTTTGTACGATTACTTTGGCGTCGTCCGGATGTTCTTCCAGATAGTTGGTAAGCATTTCCGAAACCGCCTGGCTGACGGCTGAAGACACTTCCCGGTTGCCAAGTTTGGTCTTGGTCTGACCTTCAAACTGTGGCTCGGCTACTTTTACCGAGACAATAGCCGTAAGGCCTTCCCTGAAGTCATCCCCGGCAACTTCGAACTTTACTTTGTCCAGCATTCCGGAATTGTCGGCATACTTCTTAAGGGTGGTAGTCAAACCTCTCCGGAATCCGGAAAGGTGAGTTCCCCCCTCATGGGTATTTATATTGTTCACATAGGAATGCAGGTTCTCCGTGTAGGAGGAATTGTAAATCATGGCTACCTCCACAGGGATATCGTTTTTCTCACCCTCCATGGAGATGACATTCTGAATGAGGGGTTCCCGATTTCCATCGAGAAACCGGATAAATTCCTTTAATCCCTCTTCGGACTTAAAAGTCTCGGTTTTAAACTCCCCATCCTTGTCTTTGAAACGGCGGTCCGTAATACTAATCGTGATCCCTTTATTCAGGTATGCCAATTCCCGCATCCTATTGGCTAGGGTATCATAGTTGAATTCAATCGTTTGCTGAAAGATCTCAACATCCGGGTGGAAAGTCACTAAAGTCCCGTGCTTCTTGGAATCCCCGGTACTTTTAACCGGATACATGGCCTTACCCCGTTCGTATTCCTGCTCCCACACTTTACCTTCCCGGTACACCGTAGCTTTCAGGTGGTCGGAAAGGGCATTTACAACGGAGACCCCTACCCCGTGCAATCCCCCTGAGACTTTATAGGAATCTTTATCAAATTTTCCCCCGGCTCCAATTTTGGTCATCACCACCTCAAGAGCGGAAACACCTTCCTTTTTATGCAGCCCTACGGGAATCCCCCTTCCGTTGTCCCCAACGGTTACAGAATTATCTTCATTTATGGTTACGTGAATGGTATCACAATAGCCTCCCATCGCCTCATCGATAGAGTTATCCACCACCTCATAAACCAGATGGTGCAACCCGCGCACCCCAACATCTCCGATATACATTGAAGGGCGCATCCGCACATGTTCAATCCCCTCCAGTGCCTGAATACTATCCGCGGAATAGGCCTTGTTGTTTTCTTCTTCGCTCATACCTGTTTTTAGGAAGTTTAACTTGTAATTTTACAATCCTACAAATATACGCAATAGCCCGTAAAACAGGCGTTTTACACCTGTCCAATGCCTCGAAGTTATCAACAATTTAACAACAATTGCCGGGGCCTGAAACCGGCAGTTTTGAATTGAAAAGTGATAATTATTAGCTTCTTAAAAATACGTACGCTTTACCTTTGTCTTTTTTGCATCAAATACCCCGTTTCGAATGGCTGATTCCAGAACCGCTTCGCTCAAATTATTGCCACAAATGCAGAAAGTGGTCGATATTCAAAGTAAGATTATCTACTTCCTGATTACGATTATCCTGGCCTTTGCACTGACCTATGCCTTGTATGAACCCCAGATGAATCAGGCCCAGCTCTATGTGCTGTTTTTATTATTTCTCGCCGTGGGCCTTTGGGTTACCGAGGCAATCCCACCCTTTGCGGTGGGTCTTTTGGTTTTTGGGTTTCTCATTTTTGCCATGAACAGTTATTATTCGGAGGTCGATCCTGAAAATGTCCAATCGTACTACAGCGAATACGTCAATTCCTGGTCCAGCAGTGTGATCTGGCTTATGCTCGGGGGTTTCTTTATGGCGGAAGCCATGCGGAAGACCGGTTTGGATAAGGAAGTATTTAAAATGTCTATAGCGAAGTTCGGGCGCAGGCCTAAATTCATCCTCCTGGGTATCATGCTCACCACGGCCATTTTTTCAATGATCATGTCCAACACCGCTACAGCGGCCATGATGATCGCCTCTGTTATGCCTTTTATCAATACCCTGGAAGAGGATGCCCCCTTTACAAAAGCTTCGCTTCTGGGTATCTCGGGAGCCGCGTCCCTGGGGGGTATGGGAACACTTATTGGTTCTCCCCCCAATGCTATTGCCGTAGAGGCCCTGAATAATCATGGCGTAGATGTGGGATTCCTGGAGTGGATGCTGGTCGGTTTTCCACTCGCTATCGTACTGACACTTATTTTTTGGTTCCTACTCACCCGAAAATACATTCCCAGGCAGCGGGAAATGCAGATTGAACTCTCTTCAGACGAACCGGAGGTAACGGATATCAACTACAGGTTTGAACGCATCAAAAAAAGGGTAGTCCTGGGCGTGATGGGCCTGACGTTGCTCTTGTGGCTAACTGAGAACCTCCACGGTATTCCCGCTTCTGTGGTCTCCCTGCTGCCGATAATACTCCTGACCATGTCCGGTATTATTAACGGAGATGACGTGCGCCAGCTCCCATGGGATACTCTAATGCTCGTAGCCGGAGGGCTGGCCCTTGGGCTTGCCATTAAAGAAACCGGCCTGGCGGATATCTATGTGGAAAAAATACAGGAGTTCGACATGAACTTCTATGCCCTGGTGCTCGGTTTTGGTTTCCTGACCATCATTATGTCCAATATCATGAGCAATACGGCGACAGCTACGATCCTCATCCCGGTGGGGATCATTCTCACTTTTGAAAACCCGGTAGTGCTCCCAATTGTAATCGGCCTGAGTGCATCTTCCGCGTTGTTCCTGCCCATTTCCACACCTCCCAATGCCATTGCCTACAGCACCGGAAAACTGGAGCAAAAAGACTTTCGCCTTGGGGGTATTTCCATGGGGCTTATCGCACCGGTGGTCATCACCGTTTTTGCCTTCCTGATTTATGCGTTGTTTGTGTAGCCCTACCCGATAAACAAGTCACAGGGTACCCGAGTAAAAGGCACTTCAGATGCCGCCAAAATATTACAGGAAGTTTAAAGCAAGACCCGTCGGCTGCTACTTCACATAAGCTTCCTCGTGTACGCGGGCCACGGCTCTGCCCGACGGATCGTTCATGTTTTTAAAGGACGCATCCCATTCCAGCGCAGTCTGAGTGCTGCAGGCCACTGAGGGCTCCTGGGGCACACTCCGGGCAGCCGCATCACTGGGAAAGTGCGATTCAAAAATCTCCCGATAATAGTACTCTTCTTTTGTTGTAGGCGTTTGAATGGGAAAGCGATATTGCGCATGGGTCAACTGCTCTGCTGTAATTTCACGATCCACAGTTTCTTTCAGGGTATCGATCCAGCTGTACCCCACCCCGTCTGAAAATTGTTCTTTCTGCCTCCAGGCTACTGATTCGGGTAAATCTGATTCAAAGGCTTTTCTCAGCACCCATTTCTCCATTCGGTCCGCCCCGATCATTTTGTCTTTTGGATTCAGGCGCATAGCGATATCCATAAACTCCTTATCCAAAAAAGGCACCCTGCCTTCTATACCCCAGGCTGCCAGGGACTTGTTTGCCCTCAGGCAATCGTAGAGATGCAGTTTGTCGAGTTTGCGTACGGTTTCTTCATGAAAGGCCCTGGAATCCGGCGCCTTGTGAAAATAAAGGTATCCCCCGAACAACTCATCCGCACCCTCCCCGGAAAGCACCATTTTTATACCCATAGATTTGATGACCCGGGCCATCAGGTACATGGGCGTTGAAGCCCGAACCGTAGTAATGTCATAGGTTTCCAAATGGTAAATCACATCGCGAATGGCATCCAGGCCCTCCTGTATGGTAAATTTCACTTCATGGTGAACTGTCCCTATGTGCTCGGCTACTTTTCGGGCAGCTGCCAAATCCGGAGAACCGTCCAGGCCTACCGAAAAAGAATGCAATCGGGGCCACCAGGCTTCCGTGGCATCATCGGTCTCCACACGCATTGCCGCATATTTTTTCGCAATAGCTGAAGTAATTGAAGAATCCAGCCCTCCGGAAAGCAGCACCCCATAAGGTACATCAGACATTAGCTGGCGGTGCACGGCATCCTCCAGGGCTGTGCGAAGCGCATCAATATCAGTTTCGTTATCGGCTACAGCCTCGTAATCCATCCAGTCCCGGGAATACCATTTTTGAAGACCGGGGATTTCACTGCTCATAAAGTGTCCCGGAGGGAACGCCTCAATCTGTACACAAATTCCTTCCAAAGCCTTGAGTTCAGAAGCCACGTAAAAGGTCCCATCCTTATCCCTACCCATGTAAAGCGGAATAATCCCCATATGATCCCGGGCTATAAAATATCGGTCATTTCTCAGATCGTAGAGCGCAAAGCCAAAGATCCCATTCAGGCGATCTAAAAAGGCCGTACCTTCTTTCTCATAAAGGGCCAGGATGACTTCACAATCAGACCGGGTCTGAAAATCATAAGACCCTTCAAGGCCTTTTCGTAATTCCCTATGGTTATAAATCTCGCCGTTTGCCGCCAGGATGAGCTGGCCATCAGCACTGAGAATAGGCTGACGCCCAGAAGCGGGGTCTACAATGGCCAGTCGTTCATGGGTAAGGATAGCATTGTCAGAAGAATAAATACCATTCCAGTCCGGACCACGGTGACGCAGTTTCCCGGACATCTCCAGCAATCGCGGCCGCAGTACAGAAGCGGGTTGTTTCAGGTCAAAAGCACAAACTATTCCACACATAGAATTATTATTTAAATTCAAAAGTGCGTTATATGATTCTATTTTAAAACAATAAACGCATTATTAATTACACAATGATATTATTTATTAATTTTTAGGGTAATTTTTTAATTTTTTTAGATACAATCGAAGAAAACAAGAAAAATGTGTAAGTCCTGGAAATTTTAACGAGTCTTTAAAACCGGACTCTTTGAAAAGGATGTAGTTTTAGCCATCTAAAAAACCATTCAAATGAAGAAAGTCTTTACACTATCACTTTTTGTTTTAGCCCTTGTGTTTTCCACAACGGCAAATGCCCAGGAATTTAGCGGTCTGGATAAAAGCCCCATGGATATGGCGAGTTTCCCTTCCAGCTACAAAGTATCTGATAAAGCCGTGCGAATAGTCTATGGCAGACCCCAATTAAAGGGACGTTCTATGGGAGATCTTGCACCTGCTGGCAAAGTTTGGCGTACCGGGGCTAATGAAGCTCCTGAAATTACCTTTTACAAAGATGTTACCTTCGGAGGGCAGGCTGTTAAAGCCGGAACTTATTCTTTATTCACTATTCCCGGTGAAAAAGAATGGACTGTCATTCTGAATAAGAACCTGAACCAATGGGGGGCATACAGCTACGATGAAGCAGCCGATGTAACCCGGATAAAAGTACCTTCAAGTTCAGCAGGAGAATCCCTGGATGCGTTTTCTATCGCTTTTAAAGAAGTTGGAAGCGGAGCACATATGGTTATGGGTTGGGGAACTACCCGTGTTGAAGTACCTGTTATGATGTAGTGGTTTTAATGTCACGATTATAAAAACCGGCTCCTGAGCCGGTTTTTTTTGTTCCTAATGCAACGGTCTGACGCCTTGCCGATAAAAAATGTGCCTGAATGCCGGACGCTCTATTAAAACCGGGGGGCTCTTCTTGAATACTAAATTTATTTCTCGGAGTCAGGTAAAGGTTCCTGGGTTTTGCGAATGAGAAATTCCACCCGGCGATTCCTGCTGCGCCCTGCTTCGGTTTCATTTGAAGCCACCGGCCGGGAAGAACCGAAACCGAGCCATTGAATCCGACTGGAAGGAATCCCCAGATTTTCGAGATACCGCGCCACTGCAATACACCTTTTCTCGGAGAGGCGTTGATTGTAATCTGCCCTCCCCTTGCCATCTGTATGTCCTGCCAGATGCAACTGCAGGTCTGGATCCTGACTTAAGAACTCATAGAGTTCCCCCAATTCCTCCCGTCCGGGACGTGAAAGGCTATGGGTGTCAAACTCAAAAAGCAGGGATTGAAAAACCTGAAGGCTGTCCAGGGCATAGGCGCCTCCCCGAGTCTCAGAAGTGGCCTGTGCCATGGCTAATTCAGGCTTTAGCTTTAAAAGGGCCACCTTGTCAATATAATAGTAAGCCCCTTTATTTGAGCTCCTCCCCGTCTCAGAAGTACGTGTCTGTCTGTTCGTCCTGAAATTACCCAGGATTAAATATTCTTCGGTACCTTCAGCTTCAAATCGCGCTTCCACCCGACTCCAGTCTGAGGTATCTGAAATAAAATCCCCGGCCGGAGTCTCCAGATAATGGTACGTATTCTCCTTAATATCATAGCGCCTGGCCTTCGAAATATTCTTTTTCGTATCTAACTCCAGTGGATTATTACTAAAAAGGATGCCGAAATCGCGTATGGCGTAATCGGAACGCTCTGCCAAACTAACATAGAAAGACAACCTGTACTCAGCACCTGCCGTTAGCGGAGACTTCAAACGCACCTGAAGGTATTCCCTGTAATCGTCAGGGGCGTAGGCATAAAACCCCGCATACCCCTCACCCTCAACGGTTCGCTGTACCCCGTTAAAATTCTCCGGGGTTCCCATATGAAAACTGCACATATGAAAATAGTCGGTAGTTCCCGATGTCGGGGTCGTCCATTCTGCCACATCCTGATGCAGATTTCCCAAATGCCTCGGACAGGCATTGAAATCTTCAAAACCCGGATTCGGCACCATATTCTGTCCAAACCCAATCAGAGGCAAGCCACATACAGCAGCACTAAGGATACAAATAAAACAACGTTTCAGGGACATTTCACTGCCTTTTGAACCTTCAAGTTACTATAAATGACCAAAATTCACCTAATTCCTGAACACTCCCTCGATCAAATGTTGCCTAAAACAGACAGGTCGTCTGATTGGGCGCCTTAAAAAGAAGGGCTACAAGTCAAATTTATAGCTCGCCCCTGCCAGTACTTGCAACCCCTGTACCCTGAAGTTTGCCCAGCGCTGATAGGAATTATTGGCCAGATTGCTCGCGCGTGCAAAAAGCGTTAATCGTGTATTTAAGTGATAGCCCAGATGAAGGTTGGCATCAAAAAATCCGTCCAAATTGCGAATCTGAGCCGGGAAGGCCTCCGGGGGAATACCCACTCCGGCCGTAGAAGCGAGATCCTCCCGTTCCCCAACATAAAACAGGCTGGCTCCGAAATACCAGTTCGAATTGATCTGATAATCCATAAAGAGGGAACCCTCCAGATTTGGCAGGTTCCAGGCCGGATTTCCGGTCTCGGTATTATAGTCGTTTACGGTGGCATTGACACCTAAAGTAAAATTCCGGTTCACTGAAAGTTCTAATTCCGCAAACACGCCGAGGGTTTTCACATCGTCGTAGAACAGGCGAAACGAATTCCCATAATAATAGCCCTTGTCGTCTGTGCGGGAATCATTTTCAGGGTTGAGCAGAAAAAGGGGTAAAAAATTCTCAGCCCGGTAGGTGCCTTTCAGGTTATAGGTGAGTTCCGGGAGCAACTGCCCCCGAATACCTACATAGGCTTCATACTGCCTGTCTGTAGGCATAACCATAAGCGTAGGGGAGACAAATGGGTTTTGAACACTGAAATCGTAGTAGGAGTTCTGGACCAGTCCGCCTTCCACCCCGGCATATGCAATAGCCATATCCTCAGAAAGGGCATACGAGACGTTGACCGCCGGATAGATATAAAAGTCAGTTTCGTTATTCTCGGTATCAAGACCCAGTACAATTTTGGCTGCGAGTTCCAGTTTCAGGTCGTCCCGCAGCAAAACTACCCCCGGTTGGATTCCAGTCTGCAGATAACTGTAAGCAATTCCGGGTACTGACTGCAACTGGGTGAGTGGCCCGTTGTCAAATTCCCCCCCGACATAGTCTATATGGACCCCCAGGGTAAAAGCCTCCGAGGTAATCGGGAGTTCCAAATCGCCATTTAAGGCCATACGCTGTTCGCCGCTGCCCGCAGCGTCCCAAAAACCCCGTACAAGCACTGTTCCCTCATGGAAAAAGCTATCGGTCAGATTAATCCCCCCTTTGAGTTCTGCCATGAAGTAATTCTGAGCTTCATCTATCGATCCCGGGATATCTGCTTCAGAGACATCTTCAGGAAGCCCGTACCAATTGTATTTTCTATGGGAGACTCCGGCTCCCAGATTCCAGTCCCAATCCCTTTCCCGCCGGGCATAGGTCACATCCAGATTCGTATTGTAAAAATCCGTATTCAAAAATGTTTCGTCAATATCCCCCCGGGATGAGAAGTGGTTGAAGCCCAGGTCGAGAAGCTGCTTTCCCCGATCATAGTCCAGACTGGTGTAAAAATCGGCAAGTGCATTGGTGTAGTTTCCCAAGCCAAAGGAGGCGTAGGTATTGAACAACTGCTCACGTTCCGTTTTGGCCACAGTGGCAGCCTGACCCTTTGCCGGAACAAAAGTAGAAGCGACGGGGACCGAAAAAATACTGTACCGAATCGGGATTTTACGGGTTACAATACTATCGTTAAGGTTCGGTACAGGACGTATTTTATAGGCTTCGGATACGGTAGGGCTATAGGAGCGCACGACCGTTACCGTCTCCGTTCCCAGGTCCTTCTCCTGGGCGCTTAAAAAACCCAGGGGAAAAAGCATCAGGCTTAAAAGTAAGATTCTCTTCATTGTCATATCCGGCGTGCTTCTTTAATTTCCTTCGGGTTTTACAGATGCGTTACGGGTGGCTTCCCGACTTTTGATTTTAGCGAGTTCCCGGCTCGCTTCACTGGTGATTTCAGGATATTCTTCAAAATTGGACACAACACTCTCCAGGATGTAGGTCGCCTGGAAAACATCGCCCAGGTCATCAAAATTGAGGGCCATAAGGATAAGTCCCTTCCCACCCCATTCACGGTAGGATGCGTAATCCCGAACCAGCTGCTGCAAAGCGGTATTCGATCCTTCAGGGTCCCCATCCTCCCTGGCGAAAAGAGCTTTGTAATACAGGGCCTCCGCTTTGGCTTCCCTTCCCCCGGCTTCCAGGACCTCCGCGTATGCTGCCCGGGCTCCGTTCGCATCTTTGGTTTTTAGTGCAGCGCGGGCCCTCATTAAACGCGCATCAGAGCGAATTCGCTCATCCAGGGCCGGATTCTCCAGGACTCTCTGGGCGTACTCGTTCACCTTGGTGTATTGCTCGTTCTCGTAGTATGCTTTCATCAGGTTCGATTGCGCATAGGTCCGGTTCTGTGGGATGTCCGCCACACTTTCAAGACGTTGTAAATACGGTAGGGCTTGTGAATATCCGTCCTCTGAGATCAGGATTTCACAGACCCGGGTGAGGGATTGCTCAGCCATTTCCCCACTTCCGGATTCAGCTACGGTTTTAAAATAATCCAGGGCTTTCCCGGACTCCCCTTTGTCAAAATACAGCGAAGCCAAACGAAACCGGGCTTCAATATTCCGCCCTCCATTGGGAAACTGCTGCAGATAGGAAACAAAGCCCTTTTCTGCTCGTGCCGTATTCCCTTCCATATATTGCCGTTCGGCAGCTTCATAGGAGGCCGCCTCCAGTTCCTGATCGGTCACCTCCACATAGTCCAAACCGCGAACCCACTGGGCATACGTATCTACCTCGCCCATATCCACATAGATGAGTTTGGCCGTCTGCACGGCCTGGACAGCCTGATCACTTTCCGGATAATCCCGGGCGACCGTTTTAAAGACCTCAAGTGCCTTTTGGTTATCCCCCCCATTGTAGTACACCAGCCCTTTACGCATCATGGCGGTGGGTACCAGAGAGCTCATCCTGTAGGAACTTATCAGGCGGTCATACACCTCAACTGCCTGGGTATTTTCCCCTTCCTGAACGTAGGAGTTCCCGAGTTCCAGAAGGGCATCGTCCTTTAAGGTAGATTCGGGATATGTACTGATCAGGGTAGTGAGCGCAGACTGCTTCTCCCCTTCCCGACCCAGGAAACCGAGTGAAAGCGCTTTCTGAAAATCGGCATAGTCGGCATCCGGGCTACCGGAGCGCTGGGCCTGGTCGTAGGCAGCTATAGCCTGGCTATAGGAACTGTTGACGAAATAACTGTCCCCCAGTCGCAGTAAGGCATCTGTCTTTTGAGCCCCTGCCGGACTCCCCTGGGTAAATTTCTCAAAGTAGCGGGCTGCATTTCCGTAGTCTTTAAGCTGAAAATAGGTGTAGCCCATTTGATACTCCAGTCCCTTATAGACCTCCAGTCCCCGGGCCGCGGGTAACTTCCCGAACTCCGTGT
>CAZEQO010000023.1:15800-16629 GCA_964514365.1 uncultured Robiginitalea sp.
CCTCCATCGCCACGGTTTGCGTCGCCACCCGGTCGATAAAATCGCGGTCGTGCGACACCAGGATAAGGCTCCCGTCAAAGTTCAAAAGTGCCTGTTTCAGGATTTCAAAAGCAGCTTCCGCCTTCCAATACCGCGCCCGGGCTTCGAACGTCGGATCCGTTCCCCGGTTCAGGGATTTTTCAAAAAGATTGTAGGCCTCACTGTATTTTTCTTCCGTAAACAACTCTACCCCCCTGTAAAAGGCTACTTTTTGATATGTCTCCGGGCTTGCAAAGGACTCTTTCTCCTCCAAAAGTGCCAGTGCACCTTCAAAGTCCTTATTGGTCAGATAGGAGTCTACGAGTAACTCTTTCAGTTCGGCTTCGTACTGATCTCCCGGATAGCGCTGGAGATACCCCTGTAAAACTTCAGAAACGGATTCATACGCATTGCCCTCTTCGTAGCTCAGACGGGCATAATTCAAGTAGGCATCTTTTTGGATTTCCGGATCGAATTCCATTTGGGAAGCGTTGCGAAAGGCATTGAGCGCCTCGGGCTTCTTATCGAGCTTCAGATAGCACTCTGCCAAATGGTAATAGGCGTTCTGCGCTACATAATCTGCCCCATCGACGATTTTGTTAAACTGGCCTATGGCATTGGCATAATCTCCCTGCTTATAGTAGGCGTAGCCGAGTTGATAGAAATCCGTATTACTCCATTTGCCACCCTTTCCCTGATATTGCTCCAAATAGGGGACGGCGGCCTCGTATTGTTCAAGGTTGAAATAGCTCTCCCCTATAATTTTATTGAGTTCGGAAACTTCACGCCGGTTCGCTTTTGCCAATTGTTG
>CAZEQO010000023.1:16690-28179 GCA_964514365.1 uncultured Robiginitalea sp.
AATCTGATCAAAGCGCTCGTTTGCCTCCTGGTAATCATCTTGCTGATAGGCGATGTACCCGAGATAATACTTGGCCTGAGGCCCGTATTGGGTGGAATTGCTCACACGCTGAAAATAGGGCTCTGCCAGGTCGGGTTTGTTCGAATTAAACAGGGCATACCCTTTTCGAAAGTCAAATCGCTCCTTTTCGCTCCTGTTCAGGGAACCGGCATCTGCCTTTTCATACCATTTCAGGGCATATGGGTACCGGCCATTTTCAAAATAGTAATCCCCCACGTCCATAAAGGCTGAATTCCTTTTGGTAGAGGTAGGGTACTTTTCAACAAAGTCCTCCATGAGCCGGTCCGCCCCGAGTTGATTCAGGCGGACCGCTGCATTGGCGATATAGTAAGCACTATTGGCACGGGTTTGTTCATCTGAACTCGTCGCCAATACAGATTCAAAAAGGGTCTGAGCTGCCTGGTACTGTTTGTTGCGATATAAAGTGTAGGCCTGCTGATAGGGCGATTCATCATGCGTAAATACAGCTGTTTCCTGAGCAAAGCCAAAGGCTGTGACCACGAGCATAACCAGCAGGGCGCCATAAGGTTTTTCCATAGTGTTCTCTTGGGATAACCAAATTTCCATTAATAACGGTGATTCCCCAATACAAGTATGTGGGAAAAAATGAAATAAAGGAATTTTGCCTCGGATTGCTGTTCTATCCAATGGAACTTTTTACTTTTATATCAACAATCAAGACCATGACCGAACCCGTACTCTCCCTTAAAGATGTCGCCGTTTTCCAACAGGACAATATGGTCCTGAACGATATAAGCCTGGAGGTGAAACCCGGGGAGTTTGTCTACCTGATCGGTAAAACAGGTAGTGGGAAGAGTAGCTTTATGAAGACGCTTTACGCAGACCTCCCGCTCAAAGAGGGCCACGGTCGCATTGTCGGGTTTAACCTAAAAACCCTTCCCGAAAAGGACATCCCGCATTTAAGGCGTAAGCTGGGGATTGTTTTTCAGGATTTCAAACTATTGCCGGACCGGAACATACACAACAACCTGCAATTTGTCCTTAAGGCCACGGGATGGAAAGATTCCGGGAAAATGACCTCCCGGATCGAAGAGGTCCTCGATAAGGTAGGGATGAAAACCAAAGGCTTTAAATTTCCACATGAACTCTCCGGGGGTGAGCAACAGCGTATTGCCATAGCCCGGGCGCTGCTGAATGACCCGGAACTCATCCTGGCCGATGAGCCCACCGGAAACCTCGATCCACAAACCAGTGTGGAAGTGATGAAGGTACTGCAGGAGATCAATAAAACAGGTCGAACCATCCTGATGGCTACCCACGACTATGCACTCATCCTCAAATACCCCTCCAAAACACTAAAGTGTGATGGCAATAAGGTTTTTGAGGTTATTCAGAAGGCAGGATAATCTGCATCCCTTCCTTTCTAACAGGCCTTCCTTCTGTATCTGTATTCCTATATATCAAAATACAGTACCGCTCAAGTCAAATATTGTGTATCTTTCAAAGTTGCCTTGTGGGAATTCAACCCGGGGACAACCTCAACCTAAAACCAACCCGATGCGCAAACTCCTCCGGGGCTTTTTAGTCCTTCTGCTTTGTATTACTTTTTTTTCCTGTAAAAATGAGCCCACGGGCCAAAAGGCCGAAGGTATGGATGAGACGCCTGAAATTTCAGCGATGTCTGCGCGGGAATGGGCACCGGAAGATACCCGATCCATGACCGGTATTACCAGCCAACGCGGGCTTCTTGTAAAAACCGATCGGGATACAGAGGGTCTGGTGTTGTTTGAACCTCCTCAGAGTACAGAGAGTTACCTCATAGATAAAGAAGGAAGGGTCGTACATATCTGGCAAGGGCAGCTCAACAGCATGAATTCCTATCTTTTACCCAATGGTCACCTGATTCGACTCGAGCGGGATGAAGACTTCCCCACCTTTGCAGCCGGCGGTCAGGCCGGAAGGATCCGGGAATACGACTGGGATGGAAATCTCGTTTGGGACTTCGAACTGGCCAACGAGAAAGAACTCCTGCATCACGATATTGAAATCATGCCCAACGGCAATATTCTGGCGATTTCATACCACACCCTCACGCCAAAAGAAGCCATTGCTCTTGGCAGAGATCCGAAATACATTCCAAAGGCAGGGATATGGGCCGATAAAATTATTGAGATTGAGCCTGTGAAACCTGAAGGGGGCAAAATTGTTTGGCAGTGGCATATGAAAGATCATTTTGTTCAGGAATTTGACCCTGATAAAGCAAATTATGGCGTAGTGGCCGCGAATCCCCGGAAGATTGATTTTAATATTCACGGAGGAGAGGAACAATCCGATAAGCCGAAAAAAAGTGAGGCAGAACGACAGGCCGAATTGGACAAGATGAAAGAATTGGGCAATGAAACTTCCAATGCCACATTGGACAACGAGGGCTCCGATATAACCCATACAAATGCTATTTCTTATAACGAGGCCCTCGACCAGATCGTTATAAGCGTCCCTGAGCTCTGCGAAGTTTTTATTATTGACCACAGTACTACCTCCGAAGAAGCCCGGGGCAATACCGGCGGACGTTGGGGACACGGCGGAGACCTTCTTTACCGTTGGGGCAACCCTGCCAATTACGGTAAGGGAGGCAAGGAGGATCAGATCCTTCATTTTCAACACGATGTGAAATGGATTCGTGAGGGGTACCCCGGCGCCGGGAACCTGATGGTCTACAACAATGATATCCCGGACCCGAAGGCTGACTATGACACCCCTTTTAAGTATTTTGATTCCGTTTCCCCTCCGGACTTTGCTATCCCGGTTGGAAAGGCAGGTAACCATAGCGCCGTTCACCAATGGAAGGCCCCAACGGACCCTGCTGGCCACTATCTGTTAGATTCCAATGGAAGATTTGGCCCGGAAAATCCGGATGAGACCTATAAAGCCCCGGATGTGTATTCTTTTTATTCCGCCTTTATTTCCGGGGCCCAGCGTCTGGAGAACGGAAATACACTCATTACTCAGGGAATGCAAGGTCGCCTTTTTGAGATTGACAGTGAAAACAACATAGTCTGGGAATACTGGGTCCCTTACAAAGGAAATTACAAACTGCCTGACGGCAGTGCCTCCCAACCTATGGGCCCTTTTATTTTCGGTGTTTTCCGAAGTACGCTATATCCCATGGATTATCCAGCCTTCAGCAATCGGAGCATTGGGCCGCTAAATCCCCAGCCCGAACCTTTTAAAATGCCACCCCCGCCTCCACAGGACGTGCCCTCCCAATAAGCCCTTTACTCAACGAACTCACACATTCCAAAACAACAATTAACACTCAACTATGTCCATAAAAATCATCGGCGCCGGATTCCCAAGAACAGGCACGACCACCCTGAAAAGATCTCTGGAAACACTCGGATTCAAACGGGTCTACCACATGAAGGAATTACTCGTAAATCCGGACATGCTTACGTATTGGAAAACACTGCATGAGACGGGGACGACAGACTGGGAATCCCTTTACCGGGATTTCGACGGGACGGTAGACTTTCCCGGGTATCCCTGGTATAAGCAGCACATGAAGCAATATCCCGATGCCAAGGTAATCCTCACCGTTCGTGATTTTGAATCCTGGTATAAAAGCGTTACCAACACTGTTTTTACGGCCGGGCCTCAAACCCCTGCAGAAAAGATCAAAATGATAGGGAAATTGCTCAGCAGTTCCAGGGCCCGAAAAGTAGTGGCTTGTATCAAATTTTTTAAAAAAATATTTTTCGCGGGTGAATTCGAAGGCCGTTTTAAGGATAAGTCCTATGCCCAAACCAAATGGGAGGCCCACATCGAAGAAGTCAAAAGCACGGTGCCCAAAGATAAGCTCCTGGTTTACGATGTTCGTGACGGCTGGAAACCCCTCTGCGAATTCCTTGGAGTACAGGAACCCCCTGAACCCCTGCCCCACCTCAATAAAAAAGAAAATTTCAAAGAAATGCTCCCAAAACTGATGAAGGGCCAGATGGTATAGGGCAATCGCCCATGCTATTTACCCCTAACCACCTGCCCCTTATGGATACGGATTCCCCAAAGGTTAAAACCAGTCTGTTGTTGGTCAGCAGCCTGACCATTGCCTCTATGATCACGATTTCCGCTAGTTTGCCGGATATGAGCGCGCACTTTAGTGACCTCCCCGGGGGTCCAGCCCTGGTTAAATTATCCCTGTCCCTGCCTGCCCTTTTTATTGCGCTTACAGCGACTCTGGCCGGGGCGTTCATCGACCGGGCGGGCCGGCTTAAATTATTGGGTGCAGCCCTTGTTTTATATGCAGATCGCAGTGATGTCTGTGGCCGGAATTTTGTTTATAACCCTGGGTGGCTTTATGGCAGATATTTCATGGGAAACCCCTTTCCTCCTCTACCTCTTCGCCCTGGCCATACTTCCTTTTGCGCTCCGATTCCTACCCGAACCCTCAAACCCCGCTATCTCAACAGATACGACCCCGGAGGCGAATACAAAATCTCCGCCAATAATCTGGTTTGTATTTCTAAACGTCATGCTTATGTGGGTCCTATTTTTTATACTTCCTATACAAATCCCGTTCTACCTTAAAGACCTGGGTATTGCAAAGAACAGTCTTATTGGTATTGCCATCGCCTCGAGTACCCTGTCGTCAGCAGTATCTTCATTTAATTATGCCAGATTAAAGGGCCGGTTCAGCCATGGGACCATCTTCGGCCTGGGATATGGGCTAATGACTATGGCTTTCACAGTGATAGCCTTCGGGCAATCCTATGGCCTCATTGTAACAGGGCTCGTCATTGCAGGCCTGGGCATGGGCCTGCTCATACCCAATTCCAATATCCTGGTAATGCAACTAGCACCACCTTCGATCCGTGGAAGGGAAATTGGAAAACTCACTACATTCTGGTTTTTGGGTCAGTTTATTGCCCCTCTTGTACTCTTGCCTTTTATTAGTAAATACAGCCAGGGCTCTGTTTTTGAAGGGATAGCCCTTATTACAGGCATTCTTTGTATCTTTTTTTTCCTGAGCAGGAAATACTGGAATCCAAAGGTATAGTTTCAAAGGCCCACCGACATTAGTAGTTTATGATTTACCGAAAAAAAAGGGAACAACCGGACCGAAAAATCCACCCCCTGATCGGCTTGCTTCTTTTTCTTATTTCCATTGTCCTTTTATTGACCACAGGCATATTTGGTTTTATTTACGGCATCTTCCACAGCCTGATTAAACGGGGATTCAATGGGCTGGGGGAATATTTCCTTCAAGTCGCCATCTCTATCGACCAACTCGGCAATGTACTCATGCAACACCTGTTGAATGTACTATGGATAAGGCGCGGGGGTTATGCATTTGGAAATAGGGATGAGACCATTAGCAGTGCCCTGGGACGCAATAAGCGCAGTGGTACGCTCTCGGGTTTTGGACGGGTCATTGATCGTTTACTGGATCTGATCGATCCAAACCATTCCCTGAATTCCATCGACTACTACATAGAACCCTCCGGGCAGGTTATAGAAGCGGTGAGTTGGGTACATCTCGAGGACCGGAAAATACTCTCCAGCAGAAGTGAAGGAAAAACCCGCTACTATATTCCAGGGGGGAAAAGACTTCCTGCCGAACCCGAGGTGCAGGCCTTAAGGCGCGAGATCGAGGAAGAAATGGGGGTGTTTCTTATCGAAGGAAGCATTGTGCTCCTGGGTATTTTCGAGGCTCCGGCAGATGCCCAGCCGCCGGGGACCCTTGTCCGGCTGAGCTGCTACACGGGACAGTATGAGGGGAGGCTGAAACCCGCTTCAGAAATACGGGAAATCGTCTGGCTCACGTATGCAGACCGCCACCTGGTTGCCCCGGCAGACCAGCTGGTTTTTGATTTTCTCCATCAAAAGGGTATGCTGAATTGACCTCCAAAGACCCGAACTTTTTTAGTACTTTGCAAAGCAAAACCAATACATGGAAGTACTCGGAATAGATGTGGGCGGCTCTGGAATCAAAGGGGCCCTGGTCCACATGGAAACCGGTGAAATGCTGTCGGATCGTTTTCGGATCCCTACACCGAAGAGCAGAAAGCCAGAGGAAATGGCTGAAGTAGTGGCTGAAATCACTTCCCATTTTAACTATAAAGGCCCGGTAGGCTGCGGTTTCCCGACAGTGGTCAAAAAAGGAGTCTGTAAATCCCCGGGAAATCTTCACAAGTCCTGGTTGGATGTGCCTATTGAAAAACTTTTTGAAAAAGCTTCGGGCAACGATTTTACAGTCATAAATGATGCGGATGCCGCGGGTTACGCGACCATGAACTACGGCATTGGAAGAGGCCTCAAGGGTTTTATTGTTATGATCACCATAGGAACCGGGCTTGGCAGTGGCGCCTTTTTAGATGGCAGGCTGATCCCCAACTTTGAACTCGGGCAAATCCCCTATAAGGAATACTCCAAAATTGAAACCTGGGCTGCCGCCTCCGCAAAAGATGCCGAAGGGCTCAGCTGGAAAAAATGGGGAAAACGCTTCAATAAGTTTCTGGAACTTGTGGAACTTATTGTAAACCCGGATATGATTATACTCGGCGGAGGCACCTCTAAGTACTTCCAGGAATATGAAAAATACATCAAAATAGAAACGGAAGTTATCCCTGCCGGCCTGCAAAATCACGCAGGCATTATAGGGGCCGCTACGGGCTGCCTGGTAAATCACCCGGAACTCTACCTGGGGTAAACGATCTGGCTAGGCCTTGGCGCGTTTGCGCTCAGTTTCTTTTAGGAATATTTTTCGCAATCGAAGGTGGCTCGGAGTCACCTCAACATATTCATCCTTCTGGATATACTCCAAAGCTTCTTCCAGGGAGAACTTTATAGCGGGTACAATCCGGGATTTATCATCCGAACCTGCGGCCCGGACGTTTGTCAGTTTCTTGGTTTTGGTCACATTGATAACCATATCATCCCCCCTGGAATTCTCTCCGATGACCTGACCTTCATATATATCCTCACCCGGATCGATAAAAAAACGGCCCCGCTCCTGTAACTTATCAATGGAATAGGGTATGGACTTGCCCGTCTCCATAGAAACCATGGAACCGTTCTGCCGTTGGGGAACCTCCCCTTTCATCGGTTGGTATTCGAGGAAACGGTGCGCCATGATCGCTTCGCCGGCAGTAGCGGTCAGGAGTTGATTCCGAAGTCCTATAATCCCGCGGGATGGTATCAGGAACTCGCAGAGCATCCGCTCTCCCCGAGACTCCATTTTAGTCATTTCTCCTTTACGCATCGCCACCATTTCCACGGCTTTTCCGGAAACAGCTTCCGGGAGGTCTATGGTCAGGGATTCGATGGGCTCGCACTTTTTCCCGTCTATTTCCTTTAAAATTACCTGGGGTTGTCCAATTTGCAGTTCATATCCTTCCCGCCTCATGGTTTCGATCAACACGGACAAGTGCAATACACCCCGGCCGTAGACCATAAACTTGTCGGCACTGTCGGTTTCCATAACCCGCAGCGCGAGGTTCTTCTCCAACTCCTTCTCCAGGCGTTCCTTAATATGCCGGGAGGTTACAAACTTCCCGTCCTTTCCGAAAAAAGGGCTGTCATTTATGGTAAAAAGCATACTCATGGTGGGCTCATCAATAGCGATGCTGCCCAATGCCTCCGGATTTTCTTTATCGGCGATTGTATCTCCGATGTCAAATCCTTCAAGGCCCACAAGGGCTCCGATATCCCCGGTTTGCAATTCCTGAACGCGGCTGCGGCCAAGCCCTTCAAACGTGTAGAGTTCTTTAATTCGGGAAGCCACATGCCGGCCATCCCTTTTAACCAGTGTTACCGCCTGGCCCTCCTTGAGATGGCCTCTCTGAAGTCTTCCAATAGCGATCCGCCCGGTATAGGATGAGTAATCCAGGGATGTTACGAGCATTTGAGTCGTCCCGGTTTCGGGTTTAAAAGTCGGAATATGCTCCAGGACCATGTCGAGAAGTGGTGCGATCGTACCGGTAGGTTTGGCAAAGTCTTCACCCATCCAGTTCTCCTTGGCGGAGCCATAGACTGTGGGGAAATCCAATTGCCACTCCTCGGCACCGAGTTCAAACATCAAATCAAAAACCTGTTCGTGAACTTCTTCCGGAGTGCAGTTCGGTTTGTCCACCTTGTTGATAACCACACAGGGCTTTAACCCCATACTCAGCGCTTTTTGCAACACAAAACGGGTCTGAGGCATCGGGCCTTCAAAGGCATCGACCAGGAGCAAAACCCCATCGGCCATATTCAGGACCCGTTCTACTTCCCCTCCAAAATCGGCGTGGCCAGGGGTATCGATAATGTTGATTTTAGTATCCTTGTAGGTCACTGAAACGTTCTTGGAAACAATGGTAATCCCACGTTCCCTTTCCAGATCGTTGTTATCCAGGATAAGATCACCCGTTTGTTCATTTTCCCTGAAGAGCTCACAGAAATGAAGGATTTTATCGACCAGGGTAGTTTTTCCGTGGTCGACGTGGGCGATGATGGCAATATTTTTGATCTTAGCCATAGTGCTGATTTTAGGCGCGCAAAGATACGTCTTATTCTCCTGGAAATGCTTTTGTTGTGTTTTATTTAATGAAAGTGCTTCTATGAAGGATTCCGCGGTGGGATCCCGCCTGTGCAAATTGGGGTGTGGTCCCTTGATGTCTGAAGTCTGTATACAAAGCGAAGGCCGGGAAGCAATTAGGTTGCGAGGATTTTGCAGGAGACCAGAGTAACTTGATAATGTGGGTGGGGGCATTCCCCCTTGCGCGGGTTTTAATTCCGATCTACAGGCCTAATTACTGCTCAAAACCCGGAGGGCCTTTCGGTTTTTTCTTCAGAAAGGGATTCCAACTGATCCTGATATTGAATACAGGTCCGATACCGCTGGTTATCCGATTTCTGAAATAGTTTCCCACTCCGGCCTCAACACCGAACGCGAAACCATTCCCATAACTTCTTTGAATGCCGTAGAGTACGCCCAGAAAATTGAGATCCCTCCCCTCATTATCCAGGTTTCCAAACAATTCCCACTCCACAAAAAATTGCTGAAAAGAGATCGAGAAGTAGTTTCCGGAATTGCCAGAAACATTTTTGTTCTGACGGGCCCTGCTTTCCAAATTATGGTAGTACCGTGAAAAGGCGCGATACGCAGGAGCTACGGAATAACCCTCCGTGGGTGTAGCCAGGCTTAACCCCACCTCGGCTCCCACCGTGAGATTGGGCAATAATCCGAATTCATACTGAAATCCTGGTAGCAAAAGGTTGAGCTGAAAATTATGCTTCTCCAGATGCACTGTCCCAAATCCGCGTTCTGTTCTCTGGGAAAAAAGCATAGACGACATCAGGAATACCAGCAGAAAAAAACCAAAGCGCATTGTATTTGGGGATTTGATGTTGAATGTATTAAAAGCTCCCGCAATCCTTTATATCTTTGTCAAAATTTTAAGAAATGATCCTCTCTGCCCTCCCACAAATGAAATACACCACCGGTAAAAACTTTTTTTTACTCTGCGGACCTTGTGCCATAGAGGGGGAAGAGATGGCGATGCGCATTGCGGAGACCATTGTGGCGATTACAGATCGCCTGGAAATACCTTTCGTGTTTAAGGGAAGTTTTAAGAAGGCCAATCGCAGTCGGGTGGATTCCTTTACAGGTATCGGGGATGAAAAGGCCCTGAAAATCCTCCGAAAAGTATCTGAGACATTTAAAGTCCCTACGATTACCGATATCCACCAGGTCAGCGATGCTGAACTTGCCGCTCAATACGTTGACGTCCTGCAAATACCGGCCTTTCTGGTGCGGCAGACAGATCTTGTGGTAGCCGCCGCCGAAACCGGGAAGGTCGTAAATCTGAAAAAAGGGCAGTTCATGAGTCCCGAAAGTATGCGCCATGCGGTCAATAAGGTTACAGATTCCGGAAACAGTAAGGTTTGGATTACCGATCGGGGCACTATGTTCGGGTACCAGGATATGATTGTGGATTTTCGCGGAATCCCTGTTATGAAGCAGTTTGCCCCTGTTGTCCTGGACGTGACCCATTCCCTCCAGCAACCTAACCAGAGTTCCGGGGTAACCGGGGGGCGCCCTGAACTTATCGATACTATTGCCCGCGCGGGTGTTGCAGCTGGGGTGGACGGAATATTCCTCGAAACCCATTTTGATCCTTCCAACGCCAAGAGTGACGGTGCTAATATGTTACCGCTGGACCAATTGGAAGGATTGCTCAACCGGTTGGTGGCCCTTAGAAGGACTGTAAATCAATTCTGAACCTAAGACGCCTGAGATCCCGGGACTATTCAGGGTTGCGCTGTTGGGGGAGGACGCCAGTTCTTTTTGTCCTGAGCATTAACCGCCTGTTGAAGTACTGCCAATAGTATTTCCACATCTATGTCCTCAACCCTTCGATAGCGCAGGGACTTGACTACCTTGCGATCCTTAGTTATCAGTGCATCGGAATGTTCTGTAAGCCAGGCACCCCTCATAAATCCAAGATCCACGTAACCTTTGGAGCAATTCAGATAACAAAAAGGCTTCTCCATGAGATAATAAAAGGGAAGCCTGTATTTATATTTCAGGGTACAATCGGGAACCGCCTGTTCAATGAGCGCCTGAAGATATTGGCAGGTCTTCGCTATGATGATCTCACGCAGGACATTCTGGATATACAGGTTGTGCCGGAGTTACCGGTGGTGGACGGCGCATTGCGAAGCAGCACGCCGGTATCCCAGTGGTCCCCGCAGATTGGGGCCAACTACGAGATTCTTGACGGGATTTTTCTTTATGCCAACTACTCGGAGAGTTTTTCCGCGGGCCTGGGAGAGTACACCCCGCCAAACAGTCCAGAGCCGCTTACGCGTCCTCCTGAGTTGGGCGAGGGGCGGGAATTTGGAATCAAATATTCACTTTTTTCCGGGAAACTGTCCGGAACAATTGCCTGGTTTGATATCTCCAAAAGCAATGTGGTTGTCCAAATCGACAATTTTACCCAGGCGCTGGTGGACGACTCCAGTGAAGGATTTGAGTTTGATTTTGCCTGGCAGGTCCTTGAGAACTTCCAGGTGATCGGAGGATATGCCTACATTGATTCACTGCGTGACATCTCTGAAGACCTGGTCCCGTCACTGGCGGTCCTCGACAATGAGACGCGCATCCCGGGGGTTCCCAATCATCAGGCTTCACTCTGGGGCAAGTATAATTTCCAGGAGGGTTTCCTGGACGGTTTGTTCATCGGTTCGGGTGTTCAGTGGATGTCCGACTTCAGGGGTGGACAGATTGCCCCGGACCTTCTGACGCTTGATGGATTCACCAAGGTGGATCTGCTGCTCAGTTACGCGTTTGAATGGAAAGGAAACGAGCTGCAGGTGGATCTTTTTGTGGACAACCTTTTTGACGAGAACTTTTATTATGCAGGTCCTGTACCCGCATTGCCGACCAATTATAAGCTGACCTTTACCTGGGGTTTCTAAACGAACTCCGC
>CAZEQO010000024.1:0-15388 GCA_964514365.1 uncultured Robiginitalea sp.
ACGGTGGCCAGCAGGACAATTACTCCACCGTGGCTGTCCCGAGCATGCCCCCATACGGGGTGCAGGCCCCTGGGATCGGGTTTATTCAGAATACCGGGGGTTGTGAAACCGGCCCTGCGGTACCCCATCCGACAAATCCAGATATCGTTTACTCCAATTGCAAAGGGCGCTTTACGGTTTACAACAAAAGAACCGGTACGGAACAATCGTATTATGTGGGGGCCTCAAATATGTATGGACATAATCCAAAAGACTTGAAATACAGATTTCAGAGAGTTAGTCCGATCCATGTCTCCCCCCACGATCCGAAAGTAATTTACCACACCTCCCAATATGTGCACAGGACTACTGATGAAGGGAAAACCTGGGAAATCATCTCGCCGGACCTTACCGCTTTTGAGGCGGATAAGCAGGTGATTTCCGGCTCCCCGATTACCCGGGATATTACGGGGGAAGAATTTTACAGCACTATTTACGCCATACGGGAATCCCCCCTGCAGGCCGGGGTGATCTGGGTTGGGTCTAATGACGGGCCCGTACACGTGACCCGGGATGGCGGCACCACCTGGGATGAGGTAACGCCCCGCAACCTTCCCCCCGGTGGGCGGGTTGACGCGGTGGAGCCATCCCCTCACGATCCTGCGAAGGCCTATGTGGCCGTCTTGCGTTATCTCCTTGGAGATCCCAAACCCTATATTTATAAAACGGAGAATTACGGAAAAAACTGGACCCTGCTCACGACGGGAAACAATGGTATTCCCGATGACTTTCCCACCCGGGTCATCCGGGAGGACCCTGAGCGCGAAGGACTCCTTTTTGCCGGGACGGAGTACGGGATGTTTGTCTCGACCAATGATGGTGAGATATGGAAGCCCTTCCAACAAAACCTGCCGGTAACCCCGATTACTGATCTTAAAATACACCGGGCGTGGATTTTGGATTCTGGATCAAATTGGACCCCTGCGGCAGCGGGACCTGGGTGCCCTTTCCGAGCCGTATCTTTTTAAACCAGAAAAAACCATGCGGTACCGGACCCCTTCCGGGGCCTGGAACGGGGATACGCCTTCCTATCCAAGACCTGGGGTGATGCTCGATTATTTTTTGCCCGATAAGTCGGAAGACCCGGTGAAACTTGAAATTCGGGATGCAGCCGGCCAGGTGCTTACGGCATTTTCCAGCGACTCTATCCCCAACGGGAACACGGGAGTAAGCCGTGATATGGGGACTAATTTTACAGAATTTCTGGTCTCTGAATCTCTGACAAAGCACAAAGGGCTGAACAGATTCCGCTGGGATATGACTATGGTGGGCCCATGGAACTCCAATGAAAACCGGAAATATCGCAATGGCCCCATGGTAGCGCCCGGAGTTTACAAGGCCGTATTATTTTACGGAGACAAGACGCTGAGTCAGGAATTCGAGCTGGTCATGGACCCCCGGGTTGTCGATGCCGGAGTCAGTGAAGCCGATGTGAATCAGCAAGTGGATTTTCAACGGGCTGTGCGTGACAAACTCAGCGAGGCTTACCGTTTTGAGAATGCTTTGGAAATGGAAGTCGAATCCCTGAAATCTAAAACGAGCCGTTCAGCATCTGAGGAATCCCGCCTGAAAACCCTGGAAGGCGTGCTCTCTCAGGTCCAAACCGAGGAAGGGATCTATATGCAACCGATGCTTGCCGATCAATGGCGCTATCTGTACAGTATGATGAACCAGGCCGACCAGGTGCCGGGCCGGGATGCCCGGCAGCGGTTTACAGCATTGGAAACGGAATTGCAGCGCCTGAAATCGGAAGCCGCCCTTAGCCAATAGGAGTGTCATGGGTTAATTGGAAAGTCTATAAACGGATTAAGGTCTGCCAACGCCAAACCCCGTTTGAAGCGGCCGGCGGTTGCCCGGTTCAGAGCTCTTTCTTAACGACTTCTCCGTTAAGCATGACAAAGGGTACTACCCGCATCGCGCGAATATCTTCCGTGGGATCGCCGGGAACTGCGATGAGATCCGCCAGGTACCCTTTTCGTACCTGACCCAGTTTCTCAAGGTGAAAGGTGCGGGCATTTATATCTGTTGCCGCCTTGAGCACTGCTGACGCAGACATTCCATAAGCGACCATCAACTCCAGTTCGCGGTAATTCTCTCCATGCGGATAAACCCCGACATCTCCTCCAAAACCAATGGTTACTCCAGAGGCCAGCGCTTGGGTGAAACTCTCTTTTTTCCGGCGAATCCGGTCTGTATCATCTTTTCCGTCCCACCCGTTATACCGTTCGATGGCATCCCCGGCTGCCAGGGTAGGGTATAAGACCGTTTGGTTGGCTTTCATCAGTTCATAGGTCTCCTGAATGGCCCCGTCTCCGTGTTCTATGGTTTCAACTCCGGCCAGGATAGCCCGTTTCATACCTTCGGGGGTACTGGCATGGGCTACCGCATACTTTCCCGCTGACTTCGCTGCACGAACCATTGCCTGTAGTTCCTCAGAGAGGAAAGTAGGCTGGGATGGGGCTCCCGGAGTCCAGCGATAGTCTGCATAAATTTTTATAAAATCAGCGCCTCCCCCCAACTGCCGGCGGACGGCTGCAATGACTTCTCCGACCCCACTGGCGGGCTCTGCGCCCAGGGGAACGTTAACCCCTTCATGAAATCCCTTAGGACCATAAGCCCCCGTCGCTACAATAGCCGGTCCGGCCACCAGGAGCCTTGGACCCGGAATTAGGCCAGAATCAATCGAATTTTTTAGAGCTACATCGGCATAACCGGCCCCTTCAGAACCCAGGTCCCGCATGGTAGTCACCCCTGCCATCAGGGATTTTTCTGCGTGTACAGCGCCCCGTATGGCACGCTCGGCAGGAGATTCCTTGAGTACCTGGTCATTCCATGAAGTCTCGTTATACGGGTGCAATAACAAGTGTGAATGTCCTTCGATCAGGCCGGGTAACAAGGTCATGCCTTCCAGGGAAATAGTTTCTGTATTTTTCGGGGCTTTTAAACCTGTCTGGGGGCCTGCATAGGAAATTTCAGAGGCCTCTACCAATACCACCCAATTGTCGTGCATCTGGTTCCCGTCGAAAACCCGGGCCGGTTTAAGCAGGAGCTGTGCTGCTGACCCCCAGCTGATACACAGGGAAAATAGTAGAAAAAGGAAGCCGGTTTGTTTCGAGGTGTCCATATAAGGCGGTTTTTGAGGTTACAGGTCTTTGAGGTACTCAATGCTTTCCTTTAGGGCTACTTCCGGGTTGGAAACCATATCCTGCTCGACAAAAAAATGTTCTACGCCTGCCTGAGAAGCCGCATTTACGATTCCCTCCAGGTCCAGTACCCCGGAACCTGTGGATGTCATCAACGGGAAGAGTTCTACCCACTGGCCCGGATCACCCCCATCCCCTGAAAAATACCTGAGTTCAACCATATCCTTAAGGTGCATCATTTTATAGCGTTCCTTGTATTTATTCAGATAGGCTATGGGATCTGCCTTGCCTGCAATCGTCCAGAAAATGTCCATTTCGAGAAATACACCCTTGGGATCTGTCGCATCCATCATCATTTCAAAAGGGATCACCCCATCGGTTTCCTGTAGGCCATATCCGTGGTTGTGATAGGCAAAGCGGATTCCCTCATTGCGAGCAGCCACTCCTATGGTGTTAAAAGTATCGGCCATATGCTTGTAATCCTCCACGGTCTGACGTCGCTCCGGTGGAATGGCGGGGAGGGTCACGTATTTTGCCCCCAGTTGCCGCGCCGCCTGACCCAGGTCGGGCATATGGTTTTCCAGGGTATCCAGATCTGTGTGCAGGGACGGGATACCCAGCCCCAGTTCCCTGCAATAGGCCAGGAATTCTGTTTGGGATAGCCCAAAGAAACCGCTTCCTGAAAAGCCCAGCATGGGTGTGATCTGTTCCCAACTCTTTTTATTGCTTTTCGCACTGAAAGGATACGGCCCATAGAGTTCGATCTCGGAATATCCCATTTCCACAAGGAGTTCCAGGGATTTTTTGGGATCCTCCCCCATAAGCCTGGGTAAGGAGAATAACTGGATACCAATCTGATCAGTCATTTGAGAGAGTAACTTAATGGTGTTCTTATGGGAATATAGTGCTCCCGGCAAAAGACCGGCACTGAGGCCTGCCAGTCCGGATAGTTTTAAAAATTCCTTTCGATGCATGTTTTCGGATTAAAATGGTTGTATCCGGGGTAGGGAATCATGTTCCGGATTCCGGGTTTTTACCCCTAATCATTATTCGGTTTGGCCGCATTTTCAGCGATTTCGGCAAGTTTTTGATTTATAAGGTCCCGTGAGAGCCTCAGGATTTCTTCCGGGGTAAGTCCGGCGCGATCCATGGCTGCAATTTCCCGATGCAGGGAGAATCCGGGGACATTAAAGAGTTGCGGAGCATCTGACCCCAGTAAAAGTCCATGGCCATTTCGGGCCAACTCCTGAATAAGCCTGAGGCGTATATGGTCAAAAAGAGCCCACTGCTCAGGATCCCAGGAAGGATCATGAAGTTGTTCTTCTTTGATGCGCTTCCAGTTCGCCAGGGTTGCCGGAGTCATGTATTTCATTTCTGCCTGGGCCAATAGGCTGTCCGCCCGGGTTGGTGCAAACCACCGCTCGAAAAGCGTTTGTGTAGGCACGACCCAAACCTGCTGCTTCCGGGTGAGCTCTACCAGGTCTTTAATCCCTGAAGTATCCGCCAGTCGCGTAAAGTTAAAGCCGAAAAAGCCATTCTCAGACGGGTTGACCCCGGCATCCCCAGGCACCAGTCCTTCGAGATAACCGTCTACATGGTCGATGGTGGCATACCCGCTTTCCAGAGCATGCCTGACACCGACCTCCACGGGAACATGTCCTGCAAATGGGATCCCTGCCTGGCGGGCAGCGGTCACCAGGGAATCGAACACGGCCCGTTTGATCCCCGGGTGTATTTTTAGAAAATCATAGCCTTCGGCTGCATACTGACTCACTTTTTCCATGGCCTCCTCCGGGGTTTGCACCGTATTTCCATTAAGAGAAGGGCTTGAAGTAAAAATACGGGGGCCCAGGATATTGCCTTTTTGCACCTCTTCCCTCAATTCCAAATGGTACGGGTGCCCCAACATCCCCCTAATGGTTGTAATTCCACCGGAGAGATAGAGGAAAAGGGTTTCTTCTATCCGGTTGGAAGCCGTAGGGGGTGAAGGAATATGGGCGTGCATTTCCGTCAGGCCCGGCACCACGTATGCCCCCTCCCCCTCAATGACTGTGCTGAATTCCCCTGTGGGTAAAACGTCCGTTATCTCCAGGATTCGATCTGCTTCAACCACGATATGCCGGTTTTTGTGTACAGTTCCCTCTTCCACATTGACGATATGGACATTCTTTACAAGGGTCGTCCGGTTAGGGATTTCCTTTTGGGGAGGCTCCTTACAGGAAAACGAAAGGAACAGCAGTAAGAGGTACCAATAAATTTTCATCATAGGGCTGTGGATGTAATGTAGAAATTCGGATCGACCTCAAAACTATCAGGTTTCTCCTGAAATTGGGTCTGTTTCCAATCTGCGGCCGGAAAAATCCATTGTGCTTCCTGGTCTGCGAATACACGGACAGGCATATCGAAGCCGGGTACTATATCCCGGTAGCGATACTCGAGGATATTTCCGTTCCAGTGGTATTCGAGATTAGGAACCCACGCCGTACGAAGGTACTGATCAAAAAAAGCGCTCAGGTCTTTACCGGTTTTTTGACTCAGATAGGATTCGATTTGCTGCGTAGTCACCGTTTGGTGGTAGAAGGTCTCGTTTAGTCCCCTTAGAATACTCCTCCAAAGCGCATCATCCTCAAGGAGTTGTCTCAGGGTATGCAGCATATTGGCCCCCTTGGGATACATGTCCCCCGAACCTCTCGAATTCACGTCATAGGGACCGATTACAGGCTTATCGTTTCGAATATTCGCACGGGTTCCGATCACATAGGCAGAGGCGGCTTCTGTTCCGAAATGATAATCCAGATAAAGGCTCTCTGAATAGGCAGTGAAACTTTCGTGAATCCACATATCTGCAATATCCCGATAGGTGATATTGTTGGCAAACCACTCATGCCCGGCTTCATGGATTATGATAAAGTCAAACTTCAACCCCCAACCGGTTCCCGAGAGGTCCCTCCCCAAATACCCATTTTGATATCCGTTCCCATAGGTAATGGAACTCTGGTGCTCCATGCCCAGGTATGGTACTTCTACCAGTTTAAAACTATCCTCATAGAAGGGATATGGCCCGAACCAGTGTTCAAAAGCCTCGAGCATCATAGGAACCTGTTTAAATTGTTCCTTGGCTTTCCCGAGGTTCTCCGGCAGCACGTAGTAATCCAGATCCAGGGGCCCTTTTTCTCCTGAAAAGGTCCCTGAAAAGTGGGTGTATTCTGCAATATTGGCATTGACCCCGTAGTTGTTGATCGGATTGCTGACAAACCAGTTGAAGGTTCGGTTTTTTCCGGTCTCTTCTGTTTTTAGCAACCGGCCATTTGCGACTGCCGTCAATGGTTTGGGAACCGTCAGGCGGATGGCCATAGAGTCCGGCTCATCGTACATGTGATCTTTGTTGGGCCACCATACGCTGGCACCCAGTCCCTGGCAGGAGGTAGCGGCAAAAGGCTGGCCTTTACTGTCCTGAGCCCAGGAAAAACCCCCATCCCATGGGGCATTCGCCGCTACCAAGGGAACTCCGGAATACCGGATACTCAGGGTTTCCCGGGCGCCCTGGACCTGAGGTTTTACGAGGGTGAGAAAATAAACGTTTCCTTCCCTGAAAAAAGTCAGTTCACGCCCGTCTTGCACCACAGCTTCAATTTCAAGGGGGGGTTGCAGGTCTATCTGCATCCTCGATTCGGGCTTCAATACAGTGTAATGAATGATATTGGTTCCGGTGAGGCTCCGGGATTCCGGAGCCACTTGAACACTGAGGTCGTAATAGGTCAAATCCCACCAGGCGCGTTCCGGGGTAATACTCCCCCTGAGGCTGTCCTGGCGGGTAAAGGCCTCTTGTGCACAAACAGAGGTCATAACTCCAAGGCAGACTAAGAGGGTATAGCATTTTTTCATAAGGTCAGGGGTTTGGAATTTCCAGCCTTCTCAGCCTCCAAAAGGTAAGAATAGCCGCTGTTTTTCACAATTTCCGTAAGGTCATCCGCATTCAACAAATCATAGACCGCTTGCTTTTTATCAGGGTGTTGCTCGTAATAGGATTTGGTGATCAAATAACCCACGGTATAGCCGAGATCAGCCGGTCGATCCTCGATACTGCCACCATTGTAAAGCCATTTAGAGGTATCCTCTTCCAAAAGTTCATCGGCGAGTTCTCCAAAAACCCACTTCTTATTGTCGGCATTCGAAAGGAATTCCAGGTTATCGTTTACAAGGGTTTCTCCCGAGCACAATTCCACCATAAAATCACAAACTCCTTCGTGTACGATGGCTGAAAGAAGGGTTTCCCGGTGCTGCTCGTCCTGGTAGTTCTGCTGAAAATGCATGAGTTCATGTATAGTGAGTCGCGGCAGGTCACTGAAATTCATAATGGCATCCCTCTGCCAGTCGGTGAGTTCTCCGGTGGGCATTTCCGGAGATTTTCCATACATATCGCCACCCAGAAACATCCCCATTTCAGTAGCTGTACCCCCCGAATTCAAAATCCCGGGAACAATGTAGACCTTGGGAAAAACGGCCTGTGGATATATTTCACGAAAGCGCGTCATGGAACCGACGATCGATTCTTTAACGAGATTCACGCTATCGGGATTAAATTGGCCCTGGAGATACTTGTAGTACTCCGGGGCAGCATTGATGATTTGTCCGTACATCTGGTCTATACTCCCATAGCGCACCACGTAGAAATCCCGTACTTCCGGAGGACCGGTAAGGACAAAGGTCTTTAATTGTACCCTGGCCTGGGAAGTATCCTCCAGGGCCCTGTTGAGATACGGCCAGAAAGCATCCATGGCTTCTGTGCGCAATTCAAAGTGCGAGAGTTCCTTCAGTTCCCTGTCTATCGAATCCAGGCGGTCCAGCAGGGCATCCCAAACCACTCCCTGTAAGGCGTTGGTGCGCTTTGGAAATTTGTCGAGAATCCTGGGGTTAGACATACCATTATCGATGGCTTTGTGAAGCATGGCCATGGCAGAGTCCGTTTCTCCCCCTTCCCAGTAAACATAGCTCGGAGGATTGAAGGTCTTCATTGGCGCTCATCAAGCTATCTGCCAGGACTTTAAAGGCTCCTGAGGCTTGTTTTTCTCCGTAGAAATTGAAAAGGCGTTCCATATTGGGCAACTGCATCTCCGAAACCTTTTTCTCGGGTGGCGCGCAGGAAATCCCCAGTGTGAGGATTCCCAGAGAAAGAACAAAAGCCGTGTGTCGCAAATTCATAGTATATCAGTTTCTGAAAATCCCCGAAGGGAAAACAACAGGGCTCTCGTGCCCGTCCGGGCCAACAGCCGCGACGCCAAAAAAGAAATTATCGATTACAATGCCCTCCAGGGTGGCCTCTGTAGCCTCATCGACATATCGAAAGTGATCCCAGGTTGGCGAAGTGGTATCGCGCCAGTAGACTTTGTACCCCATGGCCCCTTCCACAGGTGTCCACCTCAGTTGGGCAGCCGGTGCCACAATCCCTCCTATCTCGACCTTTTCAGGGGCAGGAGGGGCCCAGGCCAGTGAAGCCAGGGAAATGGCGTTTACTGCAGTGAGCTTCGCTGCATAACCGAAGTCTACATATTCCAGGAGGTCCCCATAAGCGATGCCATTTTCTGTCCGTATGTCCTGGTGCTGCTGGGTGTAATTCTCGTGAGCCTCCATAATACGTATTCCGGCAAAGCCTTCATCGTTAAAAGGCCTGTGGTGCCCACCCCTTCCAAATCGATCCAGGCGATAGATCAGCATAGGGTTCATTTCGGGCATATAGGTCCGGGTAGTTCGGTATACATATCGCGCTAATTGGCGGGATATCCCATCGACTTCCCCTCCGTAGAAGCGTCGGGAACGCCGCTCCCTTTCGGTCTCGGTTGGGGGTACGGGTTCTGAAAAGATTCGGAAATCGCGGTTGCTGACCACCCCGTCCACACCGGTGGTATTCCCGATCATATCATTGTTCATCACCCCGATCAGTTCCCATTGGTTTTCTTTTGCATAAGCCGCCAGGCCACGACCCCCGAAGAGGCCCTGTTCCTCTCCGGAAAGGCCGGCATAGACGATGCTGTTCTCAAAGGAGTATTTTGAAAGCACACGGGCGGCTTCCAGAGTTCCCGCCATCCCACTCGCATTATCGTTGGCACCGGGCGAATCTGAAGTGGCATTATTCGGATCGCTGACACGGGAATCGATGTCCCCGCTCATCATAATATAGCGATTCGGGTGTTTTTTACCCCTTTGGATGGCGATGACGTTCACCACCCAGACATCTTCCGGAATCCGCTCATTTTCGGAGGCTTTCACCAGATTTCGCTGATAAAAGACTTCCAGGCAACCCCCACAATTTTTGGAAATGTTTTCAAATTCCTGTTTGATCCATCTCCGGGCTGCTCCGATGCCCCGGGTTTGAGAAACGGTATCACTCAGCGTATGCCGGGTTCCGAACCCGGCCAGGGTAGTGATGTCGGCTTCGATGCGCTCGATAGAGACGGCATCTATAATCTCATAAATACGTGTATCCGTTTGTGCATGAACCGACGGATAACTTAGGAGGATCGCAAATAAAAGGAAGTATTTTTTCATTATAACATGTTTGGATATTTCTTTTGAAAACGGGCTGCGTGCAGGTAGTACAGCGGCCCCAGTAAGGCATAAAGGAAACCGGGAATCCCATATCGGATTCCAATTCCCAAATGCGCCACCAAAGGTCCGATGTTGTGGGGTAATTTCATACTACTTGTCTTCCGTTTCTACAACCATGGACAAAACACCTGAGGCGTTATCATAAGCTAACCGGCTAATATTGGATTTCGAATTCTCAAAGGCATAAAAGAATTTCCAGGGCCCCTTACCCTTTGTGTTAAACGATTTTAATTCATTCCCCTGTCCACAGATAATATGGTTGGCATCCACCCAGCAAAGGTCCTGAACCCCATTAGGGAGGGCTGTTAAAACCTCTGTAGATCCGGATTCGGGATGCATGGTTTTGACCAGAACCTTTCCTTCTTCCAAAGCCGTATAACTGATGCGCTCTGAGTCCGGAATTCGATGTAAAGATCTGCCAACGCCTTTTTGGACAGTATACTGGCTGTCATCCTTAAGATTTATGACCACCAGGTCCATTCGATCCTCTATAAGAACGGTGCACACCAACACCTCCGGGTTGTACCACAGGTGATATCCGATTTTGAGATCCGCGCTGAGGAGTTCAGCCTGGCCTCCGTTGAGGGGATAGCTATAAAGCCTCTGAAGTCCGGTAGTGTCCAGCCGAATAGAAGAAACAGCCTCTTTACCCGGAATTTTTAGAGGGGAGTATTCGCTACCCCCAGGGGTAGCGGATAACCAGGTCGTTTTCTTTTTGGATAAAGAATACCTCGCGATATCCGTTTGGCCGTTACGTGTTCTGGCATAGAGCAGGTCGTCTTCGCCGAGAAAGGACGGCTGGTTGTCATAGCCCGGGTTCCGGGAGATATTGATCGGGGAGCCTACTTCAAATTCGCCGGCCGCCAATGTGAAATCCAACAGATAAACCTCGGATTCCGATTGTCCGTTGAGGGGGGAAATACCAGGGAGTACTGTGCAGATCAGGACTAAAGCTTTCACCATTCTGTTATAAAACATAAGACGCTGACTTTTAGCACATTCGAACCTCATTTCTTTAGTGTTTCTTAAATTTATGAGTTCGATAGCGGAAAGTAGGAATTTCGCGGGGGTTACACAACCTGAATCTCCCTCTATGGGCTATATTTCGGTGAAACGACTGATTAGCGCACGGGCCGCGGGAATTCCCTTGAGAAAGTATTTTGCATGGGTTTTCATACGCCCAACCTTAACCGTAATCGCTTCGTCGGGTAACTCCTGAAACATAAATTCATCTGTCCAGTCATCGCCTATGGCGAAAACAAAATCATAGTCCTTGCGCGCCAGCATACGCATGGCCGCCCGGCCCTTGTTTACATTGCTGCTTTTAATTTCGACGACTTTGTTGCCATTCAGTACACTGAGGTCGTCATTGGCGATCAGGGAGGTCAGGACGGTGTTGAGTTCTGAAGCGCGCTTTTGTCCAAAATCCGGATCCGTGTTGCGGTAATGCCAGGCCATGGAATAATTCTTATCCTCGATGAATGAACCCGGAGTGCGATCTACAAAAGACTCCAGGACCGGTCGTATTTTGGGCATCCAGTCGTTTTTGACATTTTCAAGAAGTTGGAATTCCCGGCCTTCTTCCGATATCCATACCCCGTGCTCCACGATCATCGAGTATCCCTTCCCTTCAAACCACCTTCCGAGGGTATCTTTATCTCTGCCGCTGATGATAAAAATATCTGTCCTTTTTTGTTGGTATAAGGCATCCAGCATATCGATTAATTCCTTATCCGGACTCGCCTTTTGGGGATCGTTTTTAAATCCGGCAAGGGTACCGTCATAGTCCAGAAACAAGATGCGATTGCTCGCTTTACGATACTTTTCCATCATTGTATTGGTGAGGTCCACCGTAAGCCTGCGGGCTACATAAGGCGGATCCATTTCTCTGTGCGAGAGGAGGGAATCCATAAAATCCTGTGCCCACTTTTCCACATTGTAGCGGGCCAAACGCTTTTGCATAGGGGTATTCCGGGCCTTTTGTTCTTCTTCAGGCATATTGATCGCCTGGTGCAGTGCATCGGCTATTTGTTCAAAATTATTGGGGTTGATCAACAGGGCCTCGTGCATTTCATTGGCCGACCCCGCCATTTCACTGAGTATAAGCACACCTGTCTTATCGGTTCGTGTGGCGACATACTCCTTGGCGACCAGGTTCATCCCATCCCGGATTGGCGTAAGCCAGGCGATATCACAGCTGGTATATAAATCCACCAGGTTCTCAAAACCCAGGGAGCGGTAGAAATACCAGATCGGGGTCCAGCTTACCGTGGAGAGTTCCCCGTTAATGCGGCCGACGAGTTCGTCTATCTCCTTTTTCAATAATTGATATTGGGGCACTTTGGAGCGGGAGGGTACGGCAAGTATGATGAGCCGTACTTTCTCCTTGTATTCGGGATATTTCTGTAAAAAGTATTCGAAGGCTTTAAGCCGGTTTGCAATTCCCTTGGAGTAATCCAAACGGTCTATAGAGAGAAAAAACTTGGCATCCGGAGCTGATGCTTTATGGGCATCGAGGCGCCTTTGCAGGTCTGATTCTTCCCCGTCTTTCTGACCGGCATTCTTTTGGGCCGCCTCATGGAATTTGGTGTAGTCAATCCCCATAGGGAAGGAATCTACCTTTGTCATACGGTCTTCGAGGTTAATTTCATTAAAATTCACCTCAAGGCCCAGGAGTCGGCGTACAGAACTTAAGAAATGGCGCTCGTAGTCATAGGTGTGAAAACCAATCAGGTCTGCTCCCAGTAAACCCCTTAGAATATCCTCCCGCCAGGGAAGGGTACGGAATATTTCATAGGAAGGGAAGGGGATATGCAGGAAAAAGCCAATAGACAAATTGGGTCTTTCCTCCCGGACCATCTGGGGAACCAGCATGAGCTGGTAGTCGTGCACCCAGAGTATATCATCTTCAGAGGCCTCTTCCAAAACAGCCTCGGCAAATTTTCGGTTGACCGCCTCATAGACTTTCCAGTTGGCCAGTTCGAATTCCGCATATTCCAGAAAATAGTGGTAAAGCGGCCAGATGGTGCGATTGCTGAAGCCAAAGTAAAACCCCTCCACTTCGGCCTCGGTCAGGGGGACTTTACTACATCCATGTTCCTGCAGCGCCTGGTCTATCCGGGGCTCCAAAACCTCTGGAATTTCTTCCCGGGTGAGCCCGCTCCACCCGATCCATAGGCTTTCACCTTCCTTATGTACCGATTTCATTCCTGTGGCGAGCCCCCCAACGCTGGGAATGACATGCATTTCACCTTCATTAATTTGCAATTGGACCGGTAATCTGTTGGAAAGTATGATGGTTTTGGGCATTATTGGGGCTTTTTTATCTTTTTAGGGTTGGATTTGCCTAAATTTCGTCAAATTACTGCGCATAGCCAATAAATTTGTAAGAATTAAATCAAAGACGACATATGGATAATTTGGATTACGGGATCATCGGGAACTGCCGCAGTGCTGCACTCATTTCAAAGACAGGTTCCCTGGATTGGTGTTGTTTACCCGAATTTGATTCTTCCTCTGTGTTTGCACGCCTTCTGGATGACAAAATAGGGGGGTGTTTTGAAATTTGTGTCGATGACCACTACGAGATAACCCAGCGTTATAAAAAGGATACGGCCCTGCTGATTACCCGATACAGCAATGGCTCCGATATTTTTGAGGTACGTGATTTTATGCCCCGGTATCGGAAAGGGGACGGAAGTTTTCACACCCCCCCGGAGGTCATTCGGTATATCCGGTATGTTAAAGGTACTCCGGAGTTTTCGGTGAATTATGATCCGCGGCTGGAATATGCCCAGGGGGAAACCCAGACGTATGTGAAGCATCCCTTTATTGTCAGCCTGACGTATGAGAACAAATTCGACACGACTTTTCTATATACTTCTTTCAATAAGAACGCCGTGGTTGAAGGCCGGCCGATCACACTGGTGGAGGACGGTTTTTTTCTGATCGGTTACAACGAAAAACTCTTTAAGCCTACCGTTAAGAAGATGTATGTGGAGATGGAGCGGACCAAGGTTTACTGGCTGAACTGGAGCAGTCGCACCCCTGATTACAGAAAATACAATGGGGTCATAAAGCGATCCGCCATTACGCTTAAACTATTGAGTTACGACAAATCCGGGGCCATCCTCGCCGCTGCTACTACTTCCCTGCCGGAAACGATAGGAGAAGTCCGCAACTGGGACTACCGGTTCTGCTGGATCCGGGATGCCTCAATGGCTGTAAAGGTCATCTCGGATCTCGGGCATAAAGAAGTGGCACAGCGCTACCTGCGCTTTATTGTTGATCTGATTCCCGACAAAGATGAGAAGCTTCAGATCATGTACGGCATCAACAAGGAAAAACAATTGACCGAAAAAATACTGGATCACCTCAGCGGATACAAGGGAAGTGGTCCGGTTCGCATTGGAAATGCGGCTTTTGAACAACGTCAGAATGACATCTACGGCATCCTGATGGATATGATCCACACCCAGCTTATCAGGTTCCCCAATGATATTGAAAACGGGGAAGAGCTTTGGTCTCTGACCAAGGGCATCGTTTGGATTGTTGAAAAGCACTGGAAAGAGCCCGATAAGGGAATTTGGGAATTTCGGACAGAAGACCGGCATTTTACGTTCTCCAAGGTACTTTGTTGGGTGGCTATCGACCGGGCCATAAAGATTGCACGCATCTTTCGAAAACAGCGAAAGATTGACAAATGGCTTCCTTTGGAAAACGAAATGCGGGAAGAAATCCTCGAAAAAGCGTGGAATGAGAAAACCAAAGCCTTTACCCAATCCTATGGCAGTCCAGACCTCGATGCCTCCGTTTTATTGATGGAACCCTATGGATTTATCGAAGCTCTGGATCCGCGGTATGTGAGCACTGTAAAGGCCATAGAACGGGAATTGAGCCAGGACGGACTCTTGTTCCGCTATAAAAATGAAGATGATTTCGGGCTTCCAACGTCGTCCTTTACCATCTGTACATTCTGGTTTATAAACAGTCTTTTCCAAATCGGGGAGGTAGAACGGTCCCGGGAGTGGTTTGATCGTGTATTGGGTTATGGTAATCACCTCGGGCTGTTTAGCGAGGACATCGACTTTAAGACCAAGCGATTGCTGGGAAATTTCCCACAGGCGTATTCCCACCTGGCGCTCATAGAATGTGCCCTGAACTTCTCTCGCCAGGCCAGCGATCAGCAGGTCCTTATGAGTATTCAGGATTAGTCATTCGTCTTCCGGCGCGCTAGGGGGTTTTTAAGAGCTCTGCCAGGATCATGGCCAGGTTCCACGCGGATTCATTTGCATCGTCAATCCCGAAGGCGAAACTAGTGCCATTTGGCAAGGCGCCCATATAGGTTTGAAAGCCAAAGGTCTGCCCTCCGTGACCCAGGACGTTTCCGATATTCACGACCCCGAGGCCGTATGTGATACCTCCACCCATAGGGTTGTAATACGAGGTACGCACTTCTTCCATCATTGATTTAGTTATATAGAAATCTCCTTCGGCCCAGGACCGGATGAAAAGGTCCATATCATCGAGCGTACTGACAATTTCTCCAGCTGCTCCGGCAAGGGTAGCGGGCATCTGGGTCGGCTTCCCCAGCCAATGAC
>CAZEQO010000024.1:15398-27739 GCA_964514365.1 uncultured Robiginitalea sp.
TGACCAGCTGCACGTCCGGGGACAGGCTCTATGGACGGAAAATAGGTTTTTGTAAGTCCGGCCCTCCCAAGGATGTTCTGTCGGATGTATTCCTGGAATGTCAGGGAGGAGTACTGTTCTATAAGCATTCCCAGCAGGACGTAATTCGTATTGGTGTACTTGAATTGGGCACCGGGTTTGAATTGGGGCTCGTGTAACCTTTTGGCCATCCCAACAAGCTGGTCAGGGGTAAATCGGAGGGTGGAATCCCCATGTACCCCGATCTCCATCAGGTCGTCATCGAGGAAATACTCAGGCAGGCCGGATGTATGGTTCAGCAGGTTCTTCAACCGGATTTCACCCAGGTAATCGGCACTGTCCGTGACCATGAGGCCATTTAACAATTCGGGTCTGTCCAGGATATCCGAAAGTTTGTCTTCCAGGCTTAATTTTTTCTGTTCTACGAGTTGGAGGATGGAGGTAGCGGTAAACATTTTACTGCAACTCCCAATTTCAAAAGGTTGGTTGAAATCGGTGATTACCTGGCCGCTCCGGCCATCATACCCGGCATAAAAAGAATCCCCGGTTGGCGGGGTCACCTTCAAAGTAATCCGGCACCGGCCTTTTTCAGCCAGGGATTTTACAATGATATCCACTTTTTCCCTTGTGGAATCCCTGCCAAAATGGGCAGGGGGAACCGGGGTATCTCCTGAGTCATTTAAAATACCCAGGGAGGGGCTCGTGGAATTCGGTTCCGATACAACTACGACGCCATCCGGGGGATTGGCAAAAGAGAGCATTGTAAAGCCCAGCAGAGCAATCCAAAGTGTCAGGATATTTCGGTGATACATAAGGTTGGTTATTTTTTAGAATTAATGAAGCGTTAGCCAATGCTTCATTTTGAAGTCGGATACTGTTTGAGTCGTGCAAACTCGTAGTCTTCCCGGGTTTTTAAAAGTTCGATGAGTTTCTTGAGTTCGCTCTCTTCCCAGTCCTCCCGGAACATTTCGTCGTGGCAAAGCAATATCAGGTGGTCCCTGGTAAAGGTCCGGCCCCGGTCCAGGTGATGTTCTATCTGTTGGAAAACCTCTTCAGCACTTCCAACGGGCTCAGCCGTATTAGGGTCGTGAAACCATTCCATATCCCAACCGTAAATTTCAAACCCGTTTTCCGCAAGGAGGTCTGCTGCTTCTGACCCGCTGGGAATATCATCCTTTTTTTGAGTACCAATCCGCCACATATTTCTACCTGGCAGCCGTGATACCCGATCCTCGGCACCGATAATTTCATGGCTTTTGAGGAAATCATCCAGGACACCCTCGGGGTTGAAGTAGAATTTGGAGTAATGATTTCTCGCGTGGGAATAGCTGTGGTTGCCCACCTCGATATGGTCGTTTTCCTTGTAGAGTTCCAGGTAGTGGGGTTGGGCTTCCGCGTGCCGCCCAACCAGCAAGACTGTAATTGGCACTTTCTCGTACCGGATAGCCTCATCTATTTTCTCACTGCCCTCAAGGGGGCCATCGTCAAAGGTCAGGTAAACGTATTTCGTACTTTTCCCCGCGGAAGCAGTTCCCTGAGCTTTTAGAGCATGTAATCCTATGAGGAGAAAAAATACGGAAAACAGTGTAAGGGTAATAGATTGGATGTTAGTCTTCATACTTTAAATTACTTTAAAAATGCCTTTACGGTCGAAAATAAATAATTAAATCCGTTTAAAGCATTTTTTAAACCAATACCGGGAATTTCCGAATTTTATCCATTTCGCCTACGGGCAGTCATTTATCCATTTGCGAGGCTTGTTTTCCCCAGGGTTTCAAGATAGGTGAGGAGTTCTGATAAATGGTCTTTGCCGGTAAAAGGATTCATCAGGCTCGTACGCAGGTATAGCGTTCCTTTAAGGCGGGTCTGGACGATGTAAAACCGACCTTCCTCCAGGGTCTTTTTCCGAATCTTCCCATTGATTTGATTCAGGTTTTTTGGGGGGATACCATCCGGCACCCATCGGAAGCACAATATGTTGGAATGGGGCTCACAGGCCAGTTCCCAGTTGGGCCTTTTCCGGATAAGATCAGCAAAGGCACGCGCCAGGTCGTACTGCCGGTCCAGGAAGTCTTCAAATATAGTTTCCCCGTAATGCGCGAGGACGGCGTACCAGCTTAGGGCGCTGGTGAACTTGGTACATTCAAATGTGCGTTTGGCTCCATTGGACCAGTCCTCTTCAACCGTATCTGCCAGGAGGTATTCTGCCTCCTGGCTAAAGGTGTTGTAGGAAGTCGCCCCATCGGAAAACAAAAGTGCGGTGGTAATCACAGGCATCCCCATCATTTTATGACCATCGATGACTACTGAGTCTGAACGCTGTATGCCATCTACCAGAAATTTGTATTTCTCAGAAAGTACGGCCGGCCCGCCATGGGCCCCGTCGACATGAAACCAAAGGCCATGTTCCCCGGCGAAGTCCGCGAGGGTTTCCAGGTTGTCATAACTCCCTGTGGCGGTACACGGCGCACTGCCCACAATGGCAAAAGGAGTGAGTCCTTTTTGGCGTGCCGCCTCATATATCCCGGGTAATTTGGAAGTATCCATACTAAAGTCTTCGAGGACGGGTACTTTTAATACCCCGCCTTCTCCCAACCCCATGATCCGGGCTGCCCGGTCCACACAATAATGAGCGGCTTCACTGACCAGAATGGCAAGGCCTCCGCTGTAGCCCTCGTTCCAAATATCTTCCGAAGCCTTGTTGCGACGGGCTGAAAGCAAGGCCGTCAGGTTGGCCAGGGTCCCACCCGAAGTCAGGATTCCCCGGGCCGAAGGGGAATAACCCACTTTACTACACAGCCATTCCGTGACCAGGTATTCCATGGCCGTCGGTGCCATACCCATTTCATAGACAGCCATCCCGTTGTTGAGGAAACCACCCAGAAGTGCCATCAGAGAGGCCATGGGTAGGGGAGGGGCCACCTGATGCCCCAAATAGCGGGGGTGGTGAACCCGGGTGATATGTTTAAGTATGTTCGCTGTTTCTAACCCTGAGGTATCCCCTGAAAGTCCTTTTTTCCAATGATCTAATTGCTCCTGAGGATCTTTATAGTTCAACACCTGCCCGGAGCCCGAAAGGGTTTCTTTCAGATACTCGGAAAGTTGGTCGATGAGTCCATGTCCCGCTTCCCGGAAGGCCTCGGGGTTATATGCCTTTTGTAACAAGTCTTCTTTCACCTGCCTAAGGTAGTCTAAAGGGGCGTTTCGGGCAAGGTGAAATACATCCTCAACGAGCTTTGGATTGTTCAAAAATTCAGTGGAACAGGCACCGCTTTATCCTAAAAAAAAAGCCACCTCAATTAAAGGCGGCTTCTTCACTCCTGGATTAGAGGTTGGTTTAATCAAAAGTATACCCATTGCGCTCTGCAACGGCATCTGCAATCATTTCCTTAAGCTGGACGACGTTGGGATGGTTCTGGTATTTGGTGAACCGCTTGAGGCCCATAAGCATCATCCGCTGTTCATCGCCTTCAGTAAAGGATATGATCGCTTCTTTAGCTTTTCGTATCACGATATCGACGGCGTCGTAGAGATAGAGCTGGGCCATGGCAATCTGTGTTTTCTGGCTGTCTTCCCCGGAGCGCCTGGCATTCTTTTCAGCCCTCAGTACGGCCGATTCGGCCATATAGACTTCGATCAGGATGTCAGCAGCCGCCATTAAAAGTTGCTGATGTTCTTCCAGGTTCGGCCCAAATTGCTGCACAGCTTTTCCGGCCACCATAAGGAATACTTTCTTGAGTCCTTTGACCATGGCCTTCTCCTCCGCCAGTAATTCGGAATAATCGGGGGTATCAAAACTGGGAACACCCAGGAGTTCTTCCCCTACGGCCGTGGCAGGCCCCAGCAAGTCTACATGGCCCTTCATTGCTTTTTTAACGAGCATACCTACAGAGAGCATTCTGTTGATCTCATTGGTTCCCTCGTATATCCGGGCAATCCGGGCATCTCTCCATGCGGATTCCATAGGGGTATCGGCACTGAATCCCATTCCCCCGAAAACCTGTATTCCTTCGTCAGTGGTCTGCTGAACATCCTCCGATACGGCTACCTTTAAAATGGAACACTCAATGGCGTATTCCTCCACACCTTTCAGCTCGGCTTCCTGATGGGTGTTCCCTTCGGCTACCCGCATCGAAATGCGCTCTTCGATATCATGGGCGGCCCGATATGAGGCGGCTTCACCTACATAAGCGTTGGTCGCCATGGTAGCGATCTTGGCCTTTATAGCGCCAAAATCGATGATAGGCGTTTTGAACTGTATCCTTTCTTTGGCGTACCTCACGGCCTCATCGGTAACCCTCCGTTGCGCTTCCAGACAAGCTGCAGCCAATTTGATCCGGCCCACATTCAGGGCATTCATCGCTATTTTAAACCCTGCCTGCCGCTCAGAGAGCATATTCTCTACCGGGACTACAGTATCATTGAAAAATACCTGTCGTGTAGAAGAAGAGTGAATCCCGAGTTTTTTTTCCTCATCCCCGAGGGTAATTCCGTTTTCGGGATCGTTTTCTACAATAAAACCGGTGATATACTGGTCGTCTTCAATACGCGCAAAGACAATAAACAAGTCACAGAATCCGGCATTTGATATCCACATTTTCTGACCTGTAATCTTGTAGTGCTTCCCGTCTTCTGAGAGCACCGCCTTTGTTTTACCCGAATTCGCGTCAGATCCGGCTCCGGGTTCTGTAAGGCAATATGCCCCCATCCATTCGCCGCTCGCCAGTTTGGGGACGTACTTCATTTTTTGTTCCTCGGTCCCATAGAGGGTAATGGGCATGGTACCGATACCCGTATGGGCACCAAAAGCCGTACTGAACGAACCTGAGGCCCCGGAGATATAGTCACAGACCAGCATGGTCGATACAAATCCCATTCCCATGCCGCCGTAGCTCTCTGGTACCGCAATGCTCAGCAAACCGAGTTCCCCGGCTTTTTTCATACAGGCCTCCGTAAAGGCGTAGTCCTTTTGTTCGAACCGCTCCCAGTGCGCCCAGAGTTCCCGATCTACGAATTCTATAGTACTCTCTCGCATCATGCGTTGTTCTTCATTGAGGTCTTCAAGGGTGAAGACATCTTCACAAGCCGTTTCCTTTACCAGGAACTGGCCTCCACGCGTAATCTCTTTTTGTTTGGTCTCGCTACTCATTTCTTTGATTATTTCTTTACAATTTTTATTTGAAGGTGCTCTGCTGTGTTACGACAGAAATTCATAAATCCCCGCGGCCCCTTGTCCGGTTCCCACACACATGGTTACCATTCCGTATTTACCGCCCTGATTCCGGTGGCGCATCTCATCCAAGAGTTGTACCGATAATTTTGCGCCCGTACAACCCAGGGGATGGCCCAGGGCAATGGCCCCGCCATTTACATTGACGATCTCCGGATTGAGTCCGACCTCCCGGATTACTGCCAAAGACTGGGAAGCAAAGGCTTCGTTGAGTTCTATAAGTTCCAGGTCCTTTAATTTCAGGCCTGAAAGCTCCAGGGCTTTGGGAATGGCCTTGACCGGTCCAATACCCATAATACGTGGCGGCACGCCCACAGCGGCGTAGTTTACCAGCCTTGCTATAGGCTCCAGCTTCAGCTCTTTCACCATGGCTTCGCTCATAACCATAACAAAGGCAGCCCCATCACTCATTTGAGAAGAGTTCCCTGCCGTTACACTTCCACCTTGTGCAAATACAGGCCGCAGCCTGCCCAGGGCTTCAACAGAGGTGTCTGCCCGCGGCCCTTCGTCGGCCTTTACGGTATAATTATCTGTAACTTTTTTTCCCCCGGCATCCACATGGGTATAGGCAATATCAATAGGTACAATCTGATCGTTAAATTTCCCTTCCTTTTGAGCCTTTAAAGCCCGTTGGTGGGACTGGTAAGCAAAGGCATCCTGATCTTCCCTGGAAACTTTAAACTCCTCGGCCACGGCTTCAGCCGTTAGGCCCATCCCCCAATAGTAGTCTTCTTTGCCGTTTTTAGCCAGTTGATAGTCGGGCACGGGTTTATATCCTCCCATAGGGATATAACTCATGCTTTCCGCTCCTCCGGCGATGATACAATCCGCCATTCCGGACCGGATTTTAGCCGAGGCGATGGCGATGGTCTCCAGACCTGAGGCACAGTACCTGTTTACAGTAACCCCGGGGACATCTTCGATTTCCAGGCCCATAAGCGAAATCAGACGAGCCATATTCAGGCCTTGTTCAGCTTCAGGCATGGCATTACCAACAATGACATCGTCGATTCTCTTTTTGTCGAGTCCGGGTAATTCCTTCATCATATAGGCAATGGTCTCCGCGGCCATTTCATCCGGTCGCTTAAACCGGAATGATCCTCTGGGCGCTTTACCCACGGCAGTTCTGTATGCTTTAACGATATAGGCGTCTTTCATGGTTTGCACTCTTTGTATTCGGTTAATTTCTCAATGGTTTTCCAGTTTTCAGCATGTGCTGAATCCGTTCTAATGTTTTGCGCTCCGTACACAGGGATAGGAAAGCCTCTCGCTCCAGATCCAGCAGATATTGTTCGCTTACAAAACTCGCTTCGGAGAGGTCACCCCCGGCCATTACATAGGCGAGTTTGTTGGCGATCTTTTTGTCGTGATCTGAAATGTAGCGCCCTGTTTCCATAGAATCTGTCCCTACCAGGAACATTCCCAGCGCTTGTTTTCCAAGTACTTTTACGTCCTTTCCGGGTACGGGTTTGGTATACCCGGATTCGGCGATAATTTTTGCATGGGCCTTGGCAGTAGCAATCTGTCGATCTTTATTCACAATGATGACGTCCTTGCCTTTTTGAAGGATGCCCAGGTCAAAAGCTTCGTAGGCTGAGGTGGAAACCTTGGCCGTGGCTACAGTTAGAAAATATTCCCTCAGGGTATTGAGTTCCACATCGTCTTTGCGGAAGTGGGAAGCTGCCCTCAGGGCCATCTCCTTGGATCCGCCCCCTCCCGGAATGACGCCCACACCAAATTCCACCAGGCCGATATACGTCTCGGCCGCGGCCACGACTTTGTCGGCATGCATACTGAGTTCACATCCACCGCCAAGGGTCATCCCGTGGGGGGCTGCCACAACGGGAATGGAACTGTAACGCATACGCATCATGGTATCCTGGAAGTACTTGATAGCCATGTTGAGTTCGTCGTACTCCTGTTCGGCCGCCATCATAAAGATCATACCTATGTTGGCACCAACGGAGAAATTAGGTCCCTGATTTCCGACGACCATACCCTGAAATTCTTTTTCGGCCAGGTCGACAGCCTTGTTGAGACCCGCGAGCACATCTCCTCCAATGGTATTCATTTTGGAGCGGAATTCCACATTGAGGATACCATCGCCCAGGTCTTCAACGACCACCCCGCTGTTTTTAAAGACTTCTTTGGACTTGCGGATATTATCCAGGATAATGAATCCATCCTGGCCCGGAACCTTTTTGTAGGCCTTCCCGGGGATGTCGTAAAAATAAGTAGCTCCTTCTTTTACGTCGTAGAAGGAAGTGATACCCGCAGCCTTCATCTCGGCCACCCAAGGGGCTGCTGTTTGATCGCTCTCAGCGATGAGTTCCAGACCCTTATCGAGTCCGATAGCGTCCCAAATCTGGAAAGGTCCGTGTTCCCAGCCGAAACCGGCTTTCATGGCATCGTCAATCTTAAACAGGGCATCGGTAATCTCAGGTATCCGGTAGCTCACATAGGCAAAGAGGGCCCCGAAGCTTTTGCGATAGAATGCCCCGGCCTTGTCCTTTCCCCCAACAAGCACGGGGAATCGATCGATAACAGCGTCAATGGATTTTGTGAGCTCCAGGGTGGCAAATTTTGCTTTCTGCTGTGCCCGGTACTCCATTTTGTTCAGGTCCAGGCTCATAATCTGGCTGGAGCCGTCGTCTTTGCGAACTTTTTTATAAAAACCCTGACCGGTCTTACTGCCGAGCCACGATTCTGCAACCATCTTTTCGATATAATCCGGCAATTGGAAAAGCTCGTGCCGCTCGTCTTTGGGACAATTTTCACCAATCCCATTGGCCACGTGTACCAGGGTATCCAGACCCACCACATCGACCGTCCTGAACGTTGCGGATTTAGGTCGGCCAATGACCGGACCGGTTAGTTTGTCCACTTCTTCAATGGTCATTCCAAGATCCTTGATGGTATGGAACAGGCTCATAATACTGAAGATCCCGATACGGTTTCCGATAAAAGCAGGCGTATCCTGTGCCAGGACTGAAGTTTTTCCAAGAAACTTCTCCCCATAGGAAATGAGGAAATCGAGAACCTCTTTTTTGGTTTCAGGCCCGGGGATAACTTCAAAGAGTTTCAAATACCGGGGTGGGTTAAAGAAGTGGGTGCCGCAAAAATGTTGTTGAAAGTCCGTGCTCCGACCCTCACTCATATAGTGAATGGGAATTCCGGAGGTGTTTGAGGTAATGAGTGTCCCCGGCTTCCGATGGGCCTCCAGTTTTTCAAAGACTTGCTTTTTAATGTCCAGGCGTTCCACGACCACTTCGATGATCCAGTCCACCTGGGAGACACCCGCTATATCATCTTCCAGATTCCCCGTTTTTATACGGCTGGCAAAACTCTTGTGGTAAATGGGAGAAGGTTTTGATTTTAGCGCAGCTGCCAGGGCATCATTGACCAGGCGATTTCGCACAACCTTATCTTCCAGGGAAAGGCCCCTGGCGGTTTCCTTTTCTGTAAGTTCTCGCGGTACGATGTCCAGTAAAAGCACCTCGACTCCAATATTGGCAAAGTGGCAGGCGATCCCGCTACCCATGATTCCGGATCCGACAACCGCTACCTTATTAATATGTCTGTTCATCTATATAGGGATATTAGGTATTAGAAGATTTTTCTTTGAAATAAATTTTCTTTTCCGAGATCAGTTGATTGATACAACCCACGACCGAAAAGAAACCGTCAAGCTGCCCCTGGGTTACATGTTCCCGGACCGTTTCATTAAACCTTAAGACCACATTTTTAGAATCTGCCCGCTTTTCCCGACCGAAGTCCGTAAGGTGTATCAGCACGCCCCGGCCATCCTCGGGATTGGGACGGCGTTCAATCAGTCCTTTGACTTCCATGTTTTTGAGAATACGCGAAAGGCTTGTCGCCTCCATCCCCATTTTTGGTCCGAGGGCCGTCGAAGGTGTCCCTGTTTTTGGGTCGATACTCAGGAGGGTAAACCCGACAGCCATGGTGCTGTCGAAGTGTTTGGCCTCTTCATTATACATCCGGGCAATGGCTTGCCAGGTAGACCTAAGGGCATAATCTATAGTGATATCCTTCATATCTCAATTCAGGATTCCAAATATAGAAAAATTTATTATGCATGCATAATAAATGGCGGAAAAAAAGGTTGCTCATTACCTGCTGTTCGAAAATCGAAACTGCGAGGTTGTTTTATATAAATCGGAAGGTATCCGATTCAGTATCAGTGGTTGTAGATATCGTTGTAGAGATCGATATATTTTTCCTTGATGATTTTGCGCTTCAATTTCATGGTAGGGGTGAGGTGGCCCTCATCCACGGACCAAACGTCGGGAGTTAACTTAAATAGTTTCACTTTTTCCCATTTTGCGAAATGCTCATTGGCTTGTTCTACTTCCTCTTTAAACCGATCCAGTACTTTCGGATTCGCAATGGCCTCCTCGGTATTCTGGAATTCCATATTGTGGCGTTTGGCCCATTCGAACAAGAATTCAAAATTGGGTTGAATAAGGGCGGCAGGCAGTTTTTCACCTTCCCCCACAACCATAATCTGTTCGATAAACCGGGATTGTTTCATCCGGTTTTCGAGGAGTTGGGGAGCGACGTATTTCCCCCCGGAGGTTTTGAACATTTCTTTTTTACGATCGGTAATTTTCAGAAAGCCCTCAGCATCGATTTCCCCGATATCCCCGGTGTGAAAATAGCCGTCACTGTTGATTACTTCAGCCGTCTTTTCGGGGTCTTTGTAATACCCCATCATGACATTGGGCCCTTTACAGAGAATTTCCCCGTCTGAAGCGATTTTAACCTCAACATCCTTAATAATCCTGCCCACAGTTCCAATTTTCCAACCGTGATTCCGCTGATCATTGACGGAGATCACCGGGGAGGTTTCTGTAAGGCCATAACCTTCCATGACCGGAATTCCCGCGGCCCCAAAAACCCGAGCCAAACGCGTTTGCAGGGCTGCACTTCCCGAGACCATCGTATTGAGGTTACCTCCCAGGCCTTCCTTCCATTTCGAGAAGATCAGCTTGCGGGCCAGGCCTAACTTTTTCTCATACCACCAGCCATTTGCGGCATAGGGTTCAAACTTGAGCCCAACGTCAACGGCCCAGAAAAACAGTGCTTTTTTCACCCCCGTAAGGTCGGCCCCTTTTGCGATGATGCGGTCGTAGACTTTTTCAAGCAGGCGAGGGACAACAGTCATAACATGAGGTTTGACTTCCTTCAGGTTATCGCTTATCGTTTCAAGACTTTCCGCATAATACACACTGATACCGCAGTACTGGTACAGATAGAGAATCATCCGTTCAAAAATATGGCAGACAGGAAGAAAACTCAGTGCTACACTCCCGTATTCAAAGGGTACCCGCTCCTTACTCCCCAGTACATTCGAAACGATATTATTATGAGATAGCATCACCCCTTTAGGTTTCCCCGTAGTTCCCGAAGTGTAGATCAGGGTAGCGAGATCCTCTGGTTTAACAGCAGCTTTTCGCGCTTCAACGGCGTCCTGCTTAGACTCGTCACTTCCCATTTCCAATAATTCTGACCAGTGCCGGCATCCATCAATCCGGTCAAAGCTAAATATCTCTTTCAGGGAAGGGACCTCATTTTGAACCGACCGAACTTTGTCCAATACTTCCTGGCAGGAAACAAAACAGTATTCAGATTCCGAGTGATTGAGGATATAGGCATAATCCTCCACGGATATGGTAGGGTAGATGGGGACATCCTGAGCCCCTACCTGAAGAATCCCCGTGTCGACAATACTCCACTCCGTGCGGTTGGTCATGGAGATCATTGCAATTTTTGTATGGGCTTCCACTCCAAGGGTCAGGAGCGCCCGGCTAACCGCATTTGCCTGATCCAGGTACTGTTCCGTGCTTACGGCTTCCCATTCCCCATCGGACTTGGTGACCATGGTTTTATCCAGGGGGAAATGCGCCTGCTGAAAATAGGGGAACTCAAAAATGCGTGTGACTGTTTTCATAGATGTTGCTTGAAACTGATTTGCAAAATACGAAAAGCAACAGGTCTTTTACAACAGATTCGCAATAGAACCACCAGCGAATTATGAAAACAATAATTTCCTTCGTTTAAAGTGGTTCCTGATCACTTTAAATACCGGTTAAAAAAGCCTTCGGTAGCTTGAAAGGTATCCCGGGTTTGACCATCAACCTCTAATCAGGGAGGGGCGGCATAAAAGCCATCCAAAAATTCGCAGCATACCCAACGATAGAAATTTCCAATGTTTTAGGTTTTGGCCCTATTGTCTACTCATGAGATTCAATCCACTCCCGGGCATTTACAAAGGCCTGCAGCCAGGGGGAGACTTCATCCTGACGCCCGTGCTGGTAATATGCCCAGTTCCATGGGAAGATCGACCGCTCGATATGCGGCATGGTCACCAGATGGCGCCCGCTGTCATCGCATAGCATAGCCGTATTGTAATCGCTCCCATTCGGGTTGGAGGGATAAGATTCGTACCCGTAGGTCCCGACTATATTGTAGCGGGAAGCGTCGTACGGTAACCGGAATTTTCCTTCTCCATGCGAAATCCAGACCCCGAGCGTGGTCCCGGCGAGGCCTTTCAGCATAATGGAGTGATTTTCCTCAATTTGAACCGAGGTAAATGCACTTTCGTGTTTGTGGGAATCGTTATAGGTCATTTTCCCATGGTCTTCGTGGTCCGGATGGATCAGTTCCAGTTCCATAAAAAGTTGACAACCATTGCAAATGCCGATGGAAAGGGTATCGTGGCGGGCAAAAAAGCGCTGCAGGGCTTTATTTGCTTTGTCGTTATACTTAAATGCCCCGGCCCAGCCTTTGGCACTTCCCAGTACATCAGAATTGGAGAAACCGCCGACGGCCCCGATAAACCGGATATCTTCCAGGGTTTCCCGCCCGCTGATCAGGTCGGTCATATGGACGTCTTTTACGTCAAAACCAGCCAGGTACATGGCATGGGCCATTTCCCGTTCGGAGTTGCTTCCCTTTTCCCTCAAAATAGCAGCCTTGGGACGCTCCCGGATTTCGGTGGTGTTCTGAGGGAGTTTCCCGCTGAAACCTTTGGGAAAGGTGAAGTGAAGGGGTTGCTTTGCGTAATTCTTAT
>CAZEQO010000025.1:0-5330 GCA_964514365.1 uncultured Robiginitalea sp.
ACCAGGCTGTGCGTTGGACAATAGTCTGAACGCTATAACTAAACCCAAACCTATACGAAGAAAACGGCAATTCCCAGGTAAACACCCAAGTACCCGACGGAGCCAAATCGATCCCAAAAACCTACTGCCATGAAAAAACTTTTCTGCTCCCTCTTCGGACACCATTTCAGCGTTTCGAAAAAAGTAACTTCCCACATCAAAGAATACTCCTGTGTACATTGTGGGAAACAGGTAACCACAGATGCCAGTGGCAATTTATCACTGTTGACTCCGGAAATGAAAGAGATCAATGATACGCTGGAGAATATCTACCAAAAAAGACATCGGCACGACTCTCATCAATTAGCCTGAATCCCTTCAATTAAACTGAATTCCTGCTCCCAAAGGCATTCCAGCCCTGGGCAGTTAGTGGAATCGCAGACCCTCCCCTTGTAATCAGGTTCGCCCCTGACCCTGACGCTGTCATGTGGCCAATCACCGTTAAATCCGGGTTTCCTTTGATTTTCGGGTAATCTTCCTGGGCTATCGTCATGAGCAATTCATAATCTTCCCCTCCACTGAGCGCGGCCAGCGTACTATCTATTGAGAACTCTTCGCACACCTGGATTACCGTCGGATCCAGGGGTATTTTATCTTCATACAAATTACACCCCAACTTACTCGAGGTCGTGAGGTGGAGGATTTCAGAAGAAAGACCGTCACTGATGTCGATCATAGAAGTTGGTCGAACATCCAGGGCTTTTAAAAGTGCAATAATATCTTTCCGGGCTTCTGGTTTTAACTGCCGTTCCACAATGTAATGGTAGGGTTCCAGGTCGGGCTGATGGTTGGGATTGGCTTTAAAAACTTCTTGTTCCCGCCTGAGCACCTGCAGTCCCATATAGGCAGCTCCCAAATCTCCGCTTACCACCAAAAGGTCATTTGCCCCTGCACCACTGCGGTAGGTAATGTCCTCTTCGGCGCCCGTCTGACCAATAGCCGTGACAGAGAGAAGCATCCCTTTGGCGGAGGAAGCCGTATCTCCACCTACTACGTCTACGCCATAGAGTTTTGAAGCGCGTTCAATCCCCAGATAGAGCTCTTCAAGCGCCTGAAGGGAAAACCGGTTTGAGACGGCCATGGAAACAGTGACCTGGGTGGGCGTCATATTCATGGCATAGATATCACTCAAATTAACCACCACGGCCTTGTAGCCCAAATGCGCTAATGGGGTAAACCCCAGGTCAAAATGCACACCTTCCACCAACAAATCCGTAGAAATAGCCACAAAATCCCCCCCTACCTCAACAATAGCGGCATCATCACCGATTCCCTTCCGTGTTGAAGGTTGGGTTGGGGCCATTTTTTGAGTGAGATGGGAAATAAGCCCAAATTCCCCGAGATCCTCCAATTGTGTGCGCGAGCTGTCTTTATTTTCAAACATGCCGCTAAAATAATAACCCCCAGCGGTTCACGTGCTATTTCCTTTAAAAAACAGTGCCTGACTCCTTTCCAATTCTCCATTTTCCGGGAGGAATCATCCCTCTTTTAACGCTTTTGGAGCGCCGGTGAGTTACATCGAAAAGCCCTCGGGAGAGCGCGGATTTACAATAGGGAACACAGCCTTTGGGAGCGGAATGCCGCTTATAAGTTTTTCCAATAGACCCATACGTTATAATAATGTTAGGAATGCTGCTGAAACGGGACATACTTCCTATATTTGTTTTCTATTTAGATTTATTTCAAATAACAATGATCAAGGTTTCAGAATCCGCAAAACAAAAAGTCCTGACCCTCATGCAGGAGGAAGGGTTTGACACTGCTAACGACTACGTGCGTGTTGGAGTCAAAAGCGGTGGGTGCAGTGGTTTGTCCTACGAGCTCAATTTCGATAGGAAAATTGGAGAGACAGACAAGGTATTTGAAGATAATGCCGTTCGCATTATCGTGGACAAAAAGAGTTTTCTGTATCTCGTGGGAACGACCCTGGAATACTCCGGGGGATTGAACGGGAAAGGATTTGTATTTAATAACCCCAATGCCGAGCGCACATGCGGCTGTGGTGAGAGCTTTTCCCTCTGACAGAGGTGATGGAGCCTCCTAAAACCAAAAGCACTTGCATAAAAAAGGTGTTTAAAAGCAATTGTTGAATTATGGCCTATACAGAAGAAGAATTAAAGAAAGAGTTGGAAACCAAAGAGTACGAGTACGGTTTCTACACAGATATTCAATCTGACACCTTTCCGAAAGGGCTCAATGAGGATATTGTAATCGCCATTTCAAAAAAGAAGGAAGAGCCGGAATGGATGACTGCCTGGCGTTTGGAATCCTTTCGCTTGTGGAAGGAAATGACAGAACCCGAATGGGCTAATGTAAAATATACCAAACCCAATTTCCAGGACATTTCATATTACTCTGCCCCAAATAATAAGCCGAAATACGAGAGTTTGGACGAAGTAGATCCGGAATTGCTCGACACTTTCAAGAGACTGGGTATTTCGCTGGACGAACAAAAAAAACTCGCCGGAGTCGCGGTGGATGTCGTCATGGATTCGGTTTCCGTGGCTACCACTTTTAAGAAGACCCTTGCAGAAAAGGGGATTATCTTTTGCTCGATTTCCGAGGCGATCAAGGAGCATCCGGAACTCGTAAAGAAATATATCGGCACCGTAGTTCCGCAGAAAGACAACTTTTACGCAGCCCTGAATTCCGCCGTATTTTCAGACGGATCTTTTTGTGGTCATTGCCGATAAGGGAAGCTATGTAAGTTATCTGGAAGGATGTACGGCTCCCTCACGGGACGAAAACCAGTTACACGCCGCAGTAGTAGAACTTATTGCCCTGGACGACGCTGAAATAAAATACTCCACCGTTCAAAACTGGTTCCCCGGAGATAAAGAAGGTATTGGCGGAGTATACAATTTTGTGACCAAAAGGGGACTTTGCGAAAAAAATGCCAAAATCTCCTGGACCCAGGTCGAAACCGGTTCTGCCATCACCTGGAAATATCCTTCCTGTGTACTTAAGGGGGACAATTCCATAGGGGAATTCTATTCGATTGCTGTAACCAATAATCACCAACAGGCAGATACAGGGACAAAGATGATCCACCTCGGGAAGAATACCCGCAGCACAATCATCTCAAAAGGAATTTCAGCGGGTCAGTCCCAAAACAGCTACCGGGGTCTGGTACAGATTAATTCCAGGGCGGATAATGCCCGGAATTTCTCCCAGTGTGACTCCCTGCTTATGGGGAATGCCTGCGGCGCCCATACCTTCCCGTATATCGAAGCGAGGAATAGGACCGCCCAGGTGGAACACGAGGCAACGACCAGCAAGATTGGAGAGGATCAGATTTTCTATTGCAACCAACGGGGTATCGATACAGAAAAGGCCATCGCCCTTATCGTTAATGGATTCAGTAAAGAAGTGTTGAATAAACTTCCTATGGAATTCGCTGTAGAAGCCCAGAAATTATTAGAAATCAGCCTGGAAGGATCTGTAGGATAAATCGTTTGCCATGAAAGTATTCACCTATTTTTCAATTTGGGCCGTTTTGCTCACCTCCCTCTTTACGGCATGTAAAATGAATGCCGAAAAGAATACAGAGATTGCACAGGCGATGCAGGAAAAACCGGAGATCCGCCTGTATACCTTTGACGGCGGTACAGTGCAGGTCAATGCCCTGGAATTGTTTTCCCAGGATTCAGTGTATAAGGGGAAGTCGAAGGAATTCGCTAATGCCTTCTATGTCATTGAGCACCCCAAAGGGACCATGATGTGGGATGCCGGCCTTCCCGAAGCACTCGTCCCTATGGTAGAACCTTATACATCCCCAGATGGTAATTTTACGGTCTCCCGGTCAGATTCCGTACAAAACCAGCTGGCAAAAGCGGGGATGACCCTCGGGGACATCGACTATCTTGCCCTTTCACACACACACTTCGACCACAGCGGTCATGCTGCCCGAATGGGGAAGTCCACATGGCTGGTTCAGAAATCTGAATACGATTTCATTACGAGTCCGGAGGTCCAAAAATCGTATCCCGATGAATACAATGCGATTAAGGGCATTAAAAACCTAAAGAAAATCGACGGGGATTACGATGTTTTCGGAGATGGCTCCGTTGTTATAAAACTCATGCCGGGTCATACCCCCGGACATTCCGTCCTCTATCTGGACTTAAAGGAACACGGCCCTGTATTGTTGACTGGAGATCTCTATCACCTGTACGCGAACCGAAAAAACAAACGCGTTCCGATTTTTAACTACGATGTGAAGCAAACCCTCGAAAGCATGGACCGCTTTGAGGTTTTTGCGGAACAAACAGGGGCAGAAGTATATCTGCAGCACCAAAAAGAAGATTTTGAAAAAATGCCTAAGGCACCTAAATTTTTAAACTAACGGCTATGTTAAAAATAAAAAACCTGCACGCCGGTGTAGACAACAAGAAGATACTTAAAGGGATTGATTTGGAAGTAAACCCCGGAGAAATTCACGCCATAATGGGCCCTAATGGTTCGGGAAAAAGCACCCTGGCTTCCCTTATCGCCGGAAAAGAAGAATTCGAGGTCACCCGGGGGAAAATAATTTTTGAGGGGGAAGACCTGGATGAGGTGTCTCCTGAAGAGCGTGCGCACAAGGGGATTTTCCTTTCCTTTCAATACCCGGTGGAAATTCCCGGAGTCTCAGTTACCAATTTTATCAAAACGGCCATCAATGAGACCCGGAAGGCCAAGGGTATGCCGGACATGCCGGCGAATGAAATGCTCAAGCTCCTCAAGGAGAAGGCTGAAATGCTTGAGATCGATCGAAAATTCCTCTCCAGGTCCTTAAATGAAGGTTTTTCGGGAGGAGAAAAAAAGCGAAATGAGATTTTTCAAATGGCCATGCTGGAACCTCGCCTGGCGGTACTCGATGAAACGGATTCCGGACTCGATATCGATGCGTTGCGGATCGTTGCAAATGGAGTCAACAAACTTCGCAATAAAGACAACGCCGTTATCGTAATCACTCACTATCAGCGCCTGCTGGATTATATCGTACCGGATTTTGTCCATGTGATTCACGATGGGAAAATTGTTAAGTCCGGCACAAAAGAACTCGCCCTCGAACTCGAAGAAAAAGGGTACGACTGGATAAAACAGGAAGCTGTACTCTAAGGCGCCTTGTAGACTCATCCTCCCCTTAAATATCAGGAAAATGGAATTAAAAGAAAAACTTATCGCCTCCTTCATGGCCTTTGAAAACGAAGTGGACCTCGCGGACCCCGTCCATGAAATCCGCTCGGAAGCCCTGAAGAATTTTGAAGCCAAAGGGTTTCCCCCGCGCAAATCAGAGGCCTGGAAAT
>CAZEQO010000025.1:5340-10276 GCA_964514365.1 uncultured Robiginitalea sp.
ACCTCCCTGGAGCGCTTGCAAAAGGTTGATTTCAGTTTGTTTCCCAAACAGGACAATGCCCTGGAGTACAGGGATGTTAAGAAGTTTTTCCTTCACGAAGTTGACACCTATAAAATTGTTTTTATCGACGGGGTGTACAGTTCATACCTCTCGGAAACCACCCATGATGGGGTTGATATCTGCCTGATGAGTTCCGCCCTGACGAAACCGATGTACAAACCGATCATCGATGTCTACTTTAACAAAGTGGCTTCCCGGGAGGACTCCCTGGTTTCCCTCAACACAGCCTTTGCTAAAGAGGGGGCCTTTATCTACGTGCCAAAGAACAAAGCACCGAGAAAACCGATCGAAATCCTCCATTTTTCAACAGGTAGTGAGACCGCACAGATGCTGCAACCCCGAAACCTGATCGTCGCTGAGGAAAACGCGGAGATCCAGGTCATCGAAAGGCATCAGAGCGTTACGGATAACGAAGTCCTGACAAATTCTGTAACAGAGATTTTTGCGGGAAAGGATGCCATTATAGACTACTATAAGGTTCAGAACGACAGGGAATCCGCCAGCCTGATTGACAATACCTATATCGACCAGAAGGGAAAAAGTCATGTAAGCGTACATACCTTCTCTTTCGGTGGAAAACTCACCCGTAACAACCTGAACTTTTATCAGGATGGAGAGCATATTGACTCAACCCTCAAAGGAGTAACCCTCCTTGGTGAAAAACAGCACGTGGATCACCACACCCTGGTGCACCATCAGCAGCCGAATTGCGAAAGCCATCAGGATTATAAGGGCATTTTTGGTCAGCGCTCCACCGGGGTTTTTAACGGAAAGATTGTCGTAGATAAGATTGCCCAGAAAACCAATGCTTTTCAACAGAACAACAACTTGTTGATCAGTGATAAGGCCAGCGTCAACACCAAGCCTCAACTCGAGATTTTCGCAGATGACGTGCGTTGTTCGCACGGATGTACGATTGGCCAGCTGGACAGGGATGCCCTGTTCTATCTGCGGGCGAGGGGAATTCCCGAAAAAGAGGCGTCTGCCCTGATGATGTATGCCTTTGCCAACAATGTTCTGGAAAGCGTACGAATCAAGGAATTGAAAAATCGCATTAACAAGTTAATTGCCAAAAAGCTTGGAGTGAGCCTGGGGTTTGAGCTCTAGAACAGCGGTTTTTTTGATTTCTGAGGTATAGAGCCTCCCTCGGGAGAAACTGTCTTGATTACGGACTCATTTAGATAGATAACCCTGTAATTTAAAGTGGCATGCGGACAAACCTCACCTTCCTTCTTATCGTATTTTATATCCTTGGATCCCAAGCTCAGGACAGGAACTGGAGTGCGGAATTGAACTATCCCATTTCTATCGGGGAGTCCTTTGGGGCATCCAACCAGGGCGTTATCGGCCTGGGCCTTGCGTATAGGTTTGCCGAATTCGACAAGGTTAAACTGGGAGCAAATCTGGACGCGGTCTGGTTTGCCACCACTTTCACCAACGATACCGACCCTGTCCAGGAATTAGATTTCCGGGATTTTTTCCTGCAGCCCCGCCTCTTTGCGGAACTTCCATTAAGCGCTGGTGAAAAGTTAAAACTCAGGGGTGGATTGGGGTGGACCTGGTACCGGAGCACAGGCGAAACTTTTTTCAATTCAGAAGGAAAAGTTGAAGGTATAGACAACAACTCAGGACCTGACGTGAACCTGGGTCTCAGTTATGACTTTTTTCCCCGATGGTTTCTTCAGGCACAGTACGACCTGATATTTTCTTCAGGAGACTCACCCAGCCGTACCCTTGGGTTACTGAAGGTTGGGGTCGGGTTCCGATTTTAGGGCCTTTTATCACTAGATTACAGCCCTGAAATTGCCCGGATTTAGGGAAAGCTTCACAACCCTTTCACAAAAGGTTCAGTATCTTTGAAAATCATGAAAACAGTCACATTCGACCTCGTTAAAATAAGGGAAGACTTTCCTATTTTAAAGCGTAAGGTACACGGGCAACCCCTCGTTTACCTGGACAATGCAGCTACCTCCCAGACGCCTCGCCAGGTGATCGACGTCATTGTCGACTACTACTCGCGTTACAATGCGAATATCCACCGGGGGGTGCACACCCTCTCCCAGGAAGCGACGGACGCGTATGAAAAGGCGCGTATGAAAATACAGCGCCACTTCAATGCGCTGCACAGCCACGAAATTATCATGACCTCAGGGACGACACATGGCATCAATATGGTCGCCTCCGGCTTTACGTCTTTCCTGAAACCCGGAGATGAGATCTGGGTCTCCGCCATGGAACACCACTCCAATATTGTCCCCTGGCAAATGTTATGCGAGCGCACCGGAGCCCAGCTCAGGGTGATTCCTATGAACATAAAAGGGGAGTTGGTTTTGGAGCCATTTTACGAAGGACTTTCAGAGCGCACCCAACTGGTCTTTTGCAACCATATTTCCAATGCGTTGGGAACGATAAACCCCATTGAGGATATTATTGAGCGTGCCCATGCCGTTGGGGCCGCTGTTCTTATTGACGGAGCACAGGCCGCGCCTCATATAAAGGCAGATATGCAGGCCCTCGATGTTGACTTTTATACTATCTCAGCCCATAAACTTTGCGGCCCTACAGGAGTTGGGGCCCTCTACGGGAAAACCGGGTGGCTCGAAAAGCTTCCTCCCTACCAGGGCGGGGGTGAAATGATTGCAGAGGTGACTTTTGAAAAAACCACTTACGCCGGACTGCCCCATAAATTCGAAGCCGGAACTCCAAATATATCCGGGGGCATCGCCTTTGGGGCGGCCCTGGATTACCTCAACGCGATCGGGATGGACGAAATTGCTGCCTATGAAACAGAATTGCTCCATTACGCAACCTCTGAATTACTCAGTATCCCCGGGCTTAAAATCTATGGGGAAGGGGTGCATAAGACGTCTGTGATCTCCTTTAACCTGGAAGGCATCCACCCGTATGACGTGGGCACCCTGCTGGACCAGATGGGAATTGCAGTTCGCACCGGACATCATTGTGCGCAGCCCATTATGGATTTTTATCAAATCCCCGGAACCGTTCGGGCGAGTTTTGCATTTTATAATTCTAAGGAGGAGGTGGACCGATTAGTTGAAGGGGTTAAAAAAGCTGCCCGGATGCTATCTTGAATGATTATCTGATAGAGATCTCCGTATCTCTTTGAAAATGGGCCATTCATGTTGTAATTTTGACAAAAAATTCACCTATGCAGATCGAAGCGATTCAGGAAGAGATTGTCGATGAGTTTTCCATGTTTGAAGATTGGATGCAGCGGTATGAATATATGATCGAACTCGGAAAATCCCTCCCTAAAATTTCTGAGGAGTACAAGACCGATGAGCACCTGATTAAAGGTTGCCAGAGCAAAGTATGGGTGCACGCGGCGATGGATGACGGGAAAGTGGTTTTTACCGCCGACAGTGACGCCATTATCACCAAAGGCATTATCGGAATTCTGATTCGGGCTTTCAGCAATCAGAGTCCGGCCGATATTTTGGAAGCAAAAACAGACTTTATCGATAAAATTGGGCTGAAAGACCATCTTTCACCCACCCGGGCCAACGGGCTTGTAAGTATGATCAAACAGCTGAAGCTCTACGCCCTGGCCTACCAGACTCAATTAAACAGCTAAGAGGCCTTAACCTTTAAAAGGAAACCATGGAAACAGAAACCCATATAGATACCCAGGAACTCGGCGAAAAAATCGTCAGGGTACTGAAAACTATTTACGACCCTGAAATACCTGTAGATATTTACGAACTGGGCCTGATCTACGACGTTTTTGTGAATGAAGACCTGGAGGTTCGGATCCTGATGACGCTTACCTCTCCCAACTGCCCTGTGGCAGAGACGCTTCCGGTGGAAGTTGAGGAAAAAGTCAAATCCCTGGATGCCGTGAAAGACGCCGAGGTTGAAATTACATTTGATCCCCCCTGGACGCAGGAATTAATGAGTGAAGAGGCAAAACTCGAACTCGGTATGCTCTGATACCCTTTTAGCCCATGGAGAAAGAAATCATTAACCGCGTTGCCAAAAGCAAATTGATCACCCTCGATCTGGAGACTTACTACCCGAAAGGGGATCGCTACGAGATTGACCTGAGTCAATGGCTCGACGAAGGCCTTATCTTAAGGGAGGCCCATTTCAGGGAAGCGCTTGAACAACATCAATGGGAGGCTTATAGAGACGGGTATGTCGCAATACATTGCAGTACCGATGCTATTGTTCCTGTTTGGGCCTATATGCTCACAGGGAAATACCTCGAAGGGATCGCCCGGGATACGGTAGTCGGCACACCTGAAATTCTGGAAACCATACTCTTCCGGGAAGCCTTAAACTCCATGGATCTGGATTCCCTTAAGGACCGACCTGTTATTATCAAAGGGTGCGCCAACCTTCCGGTACCTGCTTCTGCTTATGTGTGGGCGATTCAGAAGATTCAGAAAGTTGCGAAATCCGTTTTGTTCGGTGAGGCGTGTTCTTCCGTTCCGTTATTTAGAAAAACCAAAACCTGAAAACGAATTCAACCTTTTCACCTATCTTTGGAGCCGTTTTTAAACCACAACCACTCATGAAAAAACTCGTATTCCTATTCGCTATTTTATTTGCCGGAGTATCCACTTATGGGCAGACCCTGGAAGAACTCAAAGAGGCCAAGAAGATAAAAGAAGATTCCGTGAGTGCCATTGAGGGTCGGATTGGTGACCTGAAATCCCAAATTGATGCCTTCCCGGGATGGAAATTCGGGGCCTTCGGGACAATCGGCGCGAGTCTTTCCGGTTTTAATAACTGGTATGCCCAGCAATCTCCGAATAACGAGGCCGGGCGGATTGGGGTCACGGTAAACCCTTATGCCAAGCTGGATCGCGATAAATACTTTTGGTATACCAATGCACAACTCAATATCGGATGG
>CAZEQO010000025.1:10286-23416 GCA_964514365.1 uncultured Robiginitalea sp.
CCGGGACATCTCACACGGCCGGTTCTCCACCGGGTCGGCGGAGATGGAGCAGGGGTGCAGGGTTGACGACAAGGATGATCCGGATGATGACGAAGGATTCAGGCAATCCAACGACGTATTTAATATTACCTCCCTTTTTGGATACAACCTGACCAGCAAGTTGGCAGCCTCCACGCTGATGGAGTACCGCTCCACAATCCTCAGCAATTTCAATGATCCCGGTTACCTTGATTTAGGGGTAGGTATCACCTGGAAACCCATAGAAGGACTGATCATAGTGGCACACCCTGCCAACTATAATTTTGTCTTCAGCAAAGACGACACCATTTTCGACTCCTCTTTCGGGGCAAAATTACTGGCCAATTACAGTAAATCCATTGGGAAATTCAACTGGAAATCCCAGTTCTCATCCTTTATCAGTTACAAAGACAGCAACCTTTCCAACTGGACCTGGACGAATAATTTTGGCTACAAGGTCTGGAAGGACATCGGGTTGGGATTTGAATTCGGGCTTCGCGACAACAAACAGGAAGCCCTGAATTTCGAAATCAATACCCTCGGAAATACCGGTGCCACTTTTGACAATATAGACAACGACCTGCAGTCCTACTGGCTATTTGGACTCACCTATGATTTCTAAGGGGTATCCCGCTGCCTGTGGATTTTATCCTTCTTCAGAATACGCATCCAACTTTTCAGGATACAGGAAATTATTGTAGGGAAACCTGTTGATGTGAATCTTGCGCACCTCCCGGTAAACGATTTTGAAATAAAAACCGCATTCCCTTCCATTTTATGCATCCATGTCCTGTGCCACTCCCCCATGGTGTAATGGCGACTCGTCCTTGGAGTGATCAGGTCATCTTCATCCAGGACCTCCGGCTCGTACAAATCGATTTTATTAAAGACCATCAGGGTCTTCTTATCGGCACAGTCAATCTCAGACAGGATCTGATTGACCGATGCGATATGGTCTTCAAAGCTCGGGTGCGAAATATCCACCACATGCAGCAGTAAATCCGCCTCCCGCACTTCATCGAGGGTGCTTTTAAAACTTTCCACCAGTTGTGTGGGCAGTTTCCGGATAAAGCCCACGGTATCGCTCAGTAAAAAAGGCAGGTTCCCCAATACCACTTTCCGCACCGTAGTGTCCAGGGTTGCAAATAGTTTATTCTCTGCAAAAACCTCACTCTTGCTGATCACATTCATCAGGGTCGACTTTCCAACATTGGTATATCCAACCAGTGCGACCCGGACCAGGGATCCCCGATTTCCCCTCTGGGTCTCCATTTGTTTGTCTATGCGCTTGAGTTTCTTCTTCAGGAGCGATATGCGGTCACGAACAATCCTACGGTCTGTTTCGATTTCCGTTTCTCCCGGGCCGCGCATCCCAATTCCCCCGCGTTGCCGCTCGAGGTGGGTCCACAGCCCCGTTAACCTTGGCAAGAGGTATTCGTACTGGGCGAGCTCCACCTGTGTACGCGCATAGCTGGTCGTGGCCCGTTGGGCAAAAATATCCAGGATCAACCCCGTTCTATCCAGGATTTTTACCCGAAGCTGTTTTTCGATATTTCGCTGTTGCACCGGGCTGAGCTCGTCATCAAATATCACTGCCCCGACATCATTTTCCTTTACAAACCCTTCTATCTCGGCAATTTTTCCGCTACCCACAAAGGTCTTGGGGTTGGGTGTGTCCACACGTTGTACAAAACGTCCCACGACCTCTCCCCCTGCCGTATAGGTAAGGAATTCGAGTTCATCCAGATACTCCTTCAGCTTATCCTCAGGTTGCTCCCGGGTGAGTATCCCCACCAAAACGGTACGTTCGTAAGACATTGTTGTTTTTTCCAGCATAGATTCAAAATCTACTACAAAACTACGGAATCGCGGCCAAGTCCTTATGTGTTTTTAAACCGCTCCCTACGACCCCTAAAAAAGAGTCTGTAACTGCAAGGGCATCAAATAGTATTATTGTCGGTTCCTACGAACCGCTCTAGTGTTTACCAAATATTCTCATTTTCAAATGAGTGCTATCCGTCAAATCACTTATAATTTTTATTACCCGAAGTAATTATCAAAACTCCAGGCCTGGAGCTAAAACCATTCTAAAGAAAATCAAAAGAAGTACAAGTAAAACAATAGGGCTCCAATATATTTTTTCATTTATCCCATTCGATTTATGTGTGACAGGTGTGTTACATGCTGCTGCAGACCAGATCCAGGGAATTGAGAAAACGAAAACAATAAATGGAGTAATGGCCTGCCCCATTGGAGGAATCCTGAAGGGAACAACAAGTATACTACCTATAAAGGCGGCTCCTACTGCAATAAACCGAATATATTTAAACTTCACTTTAGGATTGTTCAAATCGACATCGCTATTCATAAAATCCAGAAGTTGCCTGCTAAACCAAATACTAATCAAAGCAATAGCGATAATACTTGTTATTGCCAATATTAAGAGAGAGTGCTGACTTAAATTTATATAGCCTACAAGTGCTTCACCAACATCGGTATTTGGATCAAGGGATGCAACCATCACTTGAGGAATTGATTGGATAAGTCCATGAAAGGCTAACCACAAGACGAATAGTCTCCAAATACTTTTGGAGTATGGAATGAGTCGGAAAAACAATACGCAGATCAATCCAATAAAGAAAATTGCCGCGGCTCCGGAACCTTGCATCAATAAAGTCTTTGAATGTTCTCCTACCCAATTATGATCGTTATGATACAGAAATGACTTTAAACCAAGTGCCTTTTTACCTAGAACTAGAAATAATTCCTGCAGAAAGAATATTAAATTGAATGCCAGAGCATATAATACAGCAGAATTAATAAGGGTTGGATAATTGACTATATGCTTAGGGGCTGATGTCCCCTTGTACTTTACCCAATTACGCCAACCCCATACTATTGGTCCGACGAATAGGATTGCAATAAAAACTTTAACTAAGACCATTTCCTTAAAGTTTAAGATTGAGTTTTGATCTTCTGTCAATAACTCATCTTAATGACGCCTTAGGAGAATTTGTGTTACAACAGCCCCATCCTGTTGATAATAATGAAGATCCGCAACAGGCCGGCCATTTAACGGCAAAAAATAAACCTTTCAACCGTCTAAGGTGTTCTCTGCACCTTAGTTCTGAGTAACGTATAGGGTTCCCGCCTTTTCATCGGCAACAGACAGTTCAAAGTTGATCTCGGCTTTATTTTTAATTTTGATAATCAAATTATTGCTTCCGGGCACTCTTGCTAAATCTTTTTTCTCCCCGATAGTTATTTTTTCCTCACTGGGATGTGCGCCATAATCAAAGGACCAGTTCATAGGAGCTATTTTAAACTCATAACTGCCGGCCTCCAAAGTAGATGACGCTGCGAAAATCCCGTTCCCTTTGTACTCAAACTGGGGTGTGATATTCTGCTTTTTACCCCAGTCATTCATGTTGCCCAACAGATAAATCTTTTCGCCCCCGAAGGGTTGCTCATTCATTTTATCGAGCTCCAATTGTACCATGGCCAAAGCTTCTTCTCTGCCCGTTCCTTTGATCAATGAAACGGCTAAATCCATTGCCACTCGCTGATCAACAGCTATGTCGGGCTCTACCCCTTTTCCTTCAATCCTTCCAATCCGGTTTGAATAATACTCTGCAATAGGCAGGGATAATTGAAAGTCAAATGGCAAATCATACATTTTTTGTGATAACATTTCGCCTGCCGTCGTCTCACCTATAATGGTTACATTTTCTTCATAAGCAAGCGCATCTACCGTAAACTCAGCAGCACTGGCCGAATTATTACTTGTCAAAAGGTATACCGGACCGTTAAAATGTGGATGCATTGGTCCAAACTTTACACGAGTAAGCGGTTTTTCCTGTACATCGTGCCAAAAGGATTTCAGCGACCATCCTTGCCAGGGAGTTAAATTTTGAATGTCCCCCAGATTGGGGGCTTTCGTATTATTTTTCCACCATTTCCGTGAAACAAATATACCCGCATCAATAGAATCCGTTAAGACATGACCAATAAGTGGAACTCCTGCAAACGTACCCCCATCATTGTTGCGAACATCTATAATAAGTGATTTGATTTTATTTTCGGCTATCTCGCGGTATGCCCTGAATACGTTTTCTTTTGTGTCCAGACCAGTCATCGTTCTCACTGTGAGTATTGCAGTTTCCTCCATCCATTCCAGTGAAACACTATTATCCCCTACTCGTAATGTATCTACAAATTCTGCCATTTCCTCTGCGCGCCTTTCTGCAATACCAAGTGTAACGTGTGAAAATGGGCCATCTTTCCAAAGTTCATTAAACCCTTTGATAAACTCTTGCTTGGTTTGGACCTCATTTGCAAGAGCGCGGACCTTTTCTTCCAATAAGAGATATTGATCGGTAGCGAGCTCTGAAGGGTTGTAGTGGTAGGTAGACATCAAAACTGATATACTATCCGCCACTACCGTAAAATCCATGTCGATTTTATCTGCCTTCTTTCCGGATAGTGAGAAATCACAGGAGTATAGCGTGAGAAAAATGATTAGGAGGGTTATTTTTTTCATTCTTGAAACTTAGACAAGTAGATATTTTTTTTCGGATAATTGCTTTCAACAAATTAATATTCTACCCCCGATTCTGACCATGCACGGATGTTTTCATTCGGCATAATTTCATTAGGGGTACAAAAGCAGACTACATTAACTAGACAGTATTTATACATAAATGTTACACCCCGCTAATAAGCCAGATTATCTGGAAGCATCAACCTAAACCTGGAAGATTTGGTCTTCAGTCATCAGCTCCTCATTACGAAGTCTTAGAAAGACCTGAGCGGTGGTGACGACATCCAGCTCACAGTACTTGGCGATACGATCAATGTCTCCATCTTTATAATATACCGATCGGATTTGACTCCCCGACAGGGGTTGCTGCGCTTGTTCGCAATGGTTTCCTAGTTTTTAAGTAATTCATTTAGCTTTTCCTGAGAACCGTCGAAACCTAAGCCAATCGCTTCTTTGTAGCTTTTAACAGCATCCTTCTTCCTGTTGTTTGCCATATATCCATCCCCCAGGGAATCCCAAAGATTACCATCATGAGGGTACTTTTGTACATTAAGTTTAAAAAGTTCAAGGGCCCAATCCTTGTTTTCATTCATCATTAACAAGAGATTGCCCAGTGAATTCAAAAGTCTCGAACTTGAGAGCTCATCAGCATAATTTTCTTCGAACAAGCTTATTAAATGATTAGCGGAGTCGGTCGTTTTGGTTTTCATATAATTGTATGCAAAGGAGTAAACATTATCCTTTATAGGGTTTGGTACATAGTTTTTATCCAGGATGATTTTTGCAATTTCATAGGCAAGAAATTCCACTTCAGAACTGTTTGCATTTGTAGCATAAGAAATAAAAATATCTTCTTCCGGAAACCATATCAGCGAATGTGAATATGCCCCATTTGAACCATTGTGAGCAACTCTTTTGAGGTTGTTTTCGAGAATTCTTACCGTCCATCCATATGCATAACTCAACTCTCCTTCAGGATAATCTACATAAGGTCTTGTTAGTTTTTTAAATGATTCATTCGAGATTATCGTGTTCTTTTTCAGCGACTTATACCATAACAACATATCGCTTTGTGTAGAGTTAATTCCCCCGTTCGCTTTTATATGCCAACTGATATCGCCATTTTCACGATAACGAAGCACGGGGGATTTCGCCTCCAGAATCCCTCTATTATAACTACGAGACAGTTGTAAGGTGTCCCATTTTGGCATCAGGTATCCTGTTTGTTTCATCCCTGCCGGGGCAAAAAGATTCTCGTTTAAGTAAGCTTCGTACGACGTTTCAGAAATCAACTCTATGATTCTGCCCAGAATACTATATCCCACATTAGAATATGAATACTTTTCTCCAGGCCCAAACAATAATTTACTCTCAAATAGTTCTTCAAAAAATTGCTCTGGGGAGATTTCGTCAAAGTCGTTTCCAATTGCCTCTGTAAAACCAGCGGTATGTGTTAATAATTGATGTATGGTGATATTTTGTTTGTCTGCGGGCAGTTGTTTGAAAAACTTACTTAGGGGATCATTTAGTTTTAGTTTCCCCAATTCAACCAATTTTAAAATAGCTGTGCTTGTGAATTGTTTGGTGTTAGAACCAATGTCAAAAACCGTGTTGGGATTATTCAGCGCTTTGGAATCCTTATTGGCCATTCCATACCCCTTATTGATAATCGTTTTCCCTTTTTCTACTACGGCGATGGCCCCGGAAAATCCATTTTGGGAGCCCGCTAAAAGATAATGGTCTATTCCGGCGTAAAGCGTTCCCGCCCTAGATTCATTTTGAGCTTGTGAAACCGTGTTAATAAGCAGTGCGAATAATAATAATATGCAGAAGTCTCTTTTGTTCATCTTTTTATTTTGTGCAAAAATCCTAAAGACGGAGAGTGTATTAAAAAAAATTGCCCGCCAATAAGGCGTCAATAACAAGACAGAAAGCCGACAGACTCCTAAAAGAACTTAAAAGGGAGTACAAAGAAAAGTCTTTTATTCCGGTCGATGCTAGCTGCATTTATAAGTATCAGGATAACGTTGGCTACTATCAGGGCAATCATAACCCAAAGCGTAATGTGACGAGAGAGGGATAAACTGATTTTAAGGAACCCTGTAAGTAAAAAAATGAGTGTGGATACAATCGTCCATAAAATTTGAAGAGATACGATTTGTTTGGTTATACTGTTGTATTGCTTCCTGAAATGCATAATAGCAAGGGGCAGGATAATATTTAACAAAGGAATAAAGGTTACAAAGGCCGAGGAAAGGTTTATGATCTTGATCAACGAATAATCCCGGTCTTCGGAAGCCAGGTCTGAGTTCTGTAAAGAATCTAATTCTACGTCCAACGCCTTCGCCAGGACCCTTGCCGTATGTCCTTTGGGCAATTGCCCTGCTTCTATTCGTTGGATTGTCCTTATTGAAATCCCTGACGCCTCAGAAAGCTCTTCCTGTGTAAGGTGCTTTTGTTCTCTGAGGGCTTTAACATTAATGGACGCTTTCATTGCTTTCTGCATAAATTATGACCACAAATTGACTGGCATCTTGTGGCTAAACCTCAATGATTTGGTCTTCAGTCAGAAGCTTCTCATTCCGTAACCTGAGAAAAACCTGTGCGGTGGTGACTACATCCAGCTCGCAGTATTTGGCGATGCGGTCTATATCCCCTTCTTCATAATATACCGATCGGATTAGACTGCCGTCCAGGTCTTCCTTAGGAGAGGGAATCCCCAGTGTATACGCCAATAGCCGCAGGGAGGTATAATGCTTGAAATCGCCGAATTTCCAGAGCTCCATGGTGTCCAGGTGTGGGATCTCCCAGGGCTTCTTGCCAAACATCAGGAGTTTGTCAGGTATGGGTATGCCCAAAATAATCATGCGACGGGCGAGGTATGGAAAATCAAATTCCTTACCGTTGTGGGCGCATAAAAGGTGCCGTCGCCCACTGAAGTGGGAATTCAACATTCCACTGAACTCCCTAAGCAGGTCATCTTCCGCCCCGGTAAAACTCCGTACACGAAAAGTTCGCCCGTCCTGCGTCTGTAGAAAGTAGCCTACAGAGATGCAGACAATTATTCCAAATTCTGCCCAGATCCCTGCGCGCTCGTAGAACTGTTCAGGAGTATATTCGTCTTTGCGCTGGTACCTGGTTTTTAGCGCCCAAAGCTCCTGGGCTTCCTCGGAAAGTGCATTAAAATCCGGAGACTGGGGGACCGTTTCTATATCCAGAAAAAGTATGTCCCCCAGGGGAATTTTATCGATCATACTTAAACAATTTATCCGTTACGGTTGGGATTTACCTTAGATTTTCATTGTATCTAGTCCATAAAAAGTGGAAAAAATATCGATTCTAAGCAAAACCCCCGAAACCGACCTCCTGGTCTGTTTCTGCAATCCAATATTAGGACCCCGGCAGTTTTTCCGATGCCCGGGTACACTATTTTTCCGTTGAATAGCATCCTTATCCCCTGGTTTTACCTTTAAAAACCAAAAAACAAACCACAGAGTCGGTTCTCAACTGAATAAAGTAGTCTGTCCGGATGGGCTCTCGTGGTTCAAAAGCCACTTTTTCCGATGAAGTCCCCCGGCATAACCTGTCAGCGAGCCATCGGTTCCCACGACCCTGTGGCATGGGATCAGAATCCAAACCGGGTTCTTGGCATTGGCCCCGGCCACGGCGCGGACCGCCCCCGGATCCCCCAATTTCTTTGCAAGATCCATATAGGAAATTCTTTTTCCGTAGGGTATTTCCAAAAGGGCCTCCCAAACCTTTTGTTGAAAGGGAGTGCCCTCAGGATGCAAGGGAACCTCAAAAATCTTTCGGGATCCCTCAAAATACTCCTGGAGTTGCGTGCAGACGGTTCTGAGTTCATCGGGAATGGTACGCTTTAAGGAGGGGTCATCCGAAACCCGGATTTCCGTGATTCCCTTTTCCGAACCTCTGATGCGGGCAATCCCTAAAGGGGTATCCACGACGGCCTCATACATGCTTTTATTCAATTATCCCGGAGCGTTTTGCCCGTTCCTCCCATTTTCGGCGGGCGAGCAGTTGCAGGTCTTCCACATTATCGCTTTCATCCATAATTTCAAGTCCCAGCAGGGTTTCAATGACGTCTTCCATAGTCACCAACCCGCTCACTGTACCGTATTCATCCACAGCTAGCGCAATATGTTCCCGATTGCGTATAAAGATCTCAAAAAGCTGGGGGATCGGGGTCTCCCGATTGGTCACCAGTATGTCTCGTTTGATCTCAGAAAGTGGTTTATGGCCGTTTTCCCCTATGATTTCCTCGAGGACGTTGTCTTTAAGGACAAAACCAGTAATGACATCTTCCCGTTCCCCGTGGACCGGAATCCGAGAAAAACGCAGTCGGGGATTGACCTTAAAAAAATCCTCAATACGCTGATTTTCAGGGGCAATTTTCATCACGGTTCGAGGCGTCATGATATCCTTGACAAGAATTTCTTCAAACTGAAGCAAGTTTTTAATCACTTTTGACTCGGACTCTTCAAAAACGCCTTCCTCATGGGCAATATCGGCCATAGCGCTAAAATCCTCCCGACTCAAAACGCTGCCGTGGTGACTCTTGCCGATTAACCGTGTAAAAAGCTGAAGAAGCCATAGTATTCCAGTGACTTTAAGGAGCCAAACCATCCATTTTAGAACAACGGCGGAAAACTTTGCGAGTTGCCTCCAGTAGGTTGCACCTATGGTTTTTGGGATGATCTCAGAGGTGATCAGGATCAGCAGGGTCATGACCGCCGAAACAATCCCCACCATAAGATCCTCGGTGAAAGGGACTCCGAAAACTGTGCGCTCTGTCTGCCCATAGAGTTCGCTGTAAGCAACCTTGGCCTGCACACCTACGAGAATTGCCCCAACGGTATGGGCGATAGTATTTAGGGTGAGGATGGCGATCAGGGGCTGATCTACATCTTTTTTCAGTTCCTCAAGGACTACGGCGTAGTGTTTCCCTTCCTTTTTCTTGATGTTAATAAAGGTAGGGGTGATACTCAATAAAACAGCTTCAAGGATAGAGCATAAAAAGGAAAAGAAAATGGAAACGAAAGCGTAAATAAGCAATAATCCCATAGAGTGCATTCTTATAGCAACCAAGATACAATTAATACCATACAATGTCCATTTCGAATATTTCAGATACTCATCAGGCCTCCCTGAAGAGATACATGAAGGACACCGGGCGTTTGAAGTTTATTTAGTACCGTCTGAAGCCAAATACCTGTTCTTGAATTTGCAGGTTACAATTATTTTATACCTTTTGGTTTTAATTTTTACACATACTCCCGAAACTCCGTCAACGATTCAAAAGCAGGCTAGCCTCTTTTGCAAAATACGTGGCTATAAGGTCAGCCCCGGCTCTTTTAATCCCTGTCAGTTGCTCCATCATCACACTATCGTGATCCAACCATCCCCGGGCTGCCGCAGCTTTCACCATAGCATATTCCCCGGAAACCTGGTAAACGGCAATCGGCAGGTCAAAAGCTTCCCGCAAATCCCTGACGATATCCAGATAACAAAGTCCCGGCTTCACCATAACGATATCTGCACCTTCTTCAATATCGGCAGCCGTTTCCAGAAAGGCTTCACGACGATTCCCCGGATCCATTTGGTAGGTTTTCTTATCTGCAGGAACCTCCGCATTGTCGGCGGGAGCTGAATCGAGCGCATCCCGGAAGGGACCGTAGAAAGCACTGGCGTACTTTGCGCTGTAGCTCATAATACCTGTGTTTTCAAATCCGGCAGCGTCCAGGGATTTTCGTATTCCAAGGATTCGGCCGTCCATCATATCGCTGGGCGCGACCATATCGGCTCCGGCCTCTGCGTGAGAAACGCTCATCGCACTCAGGATTTCAACTGTCGGATCATTTAAAATCCGACCCTTTTCCACGATCCCATCATGCCCAAAGCTCGAATACGGATCCAATGCGACGTCTGTTAAGACATACATATCGGGGCAGGCGTCCTTTATAGTTTTAATCGCCCGTTGCATCAGGCCCTCCCGATTTAAAGCCTCTTTTCCGGTGTTGTCCTTTAGTTCATCCGGCACCTTTACAAAAAGCAATACGGCCTTTAATCCCAAATCCCAAAGTTGGGATACTTCTTTGGATATAAAATCCAAACTGAGTCTGTAATAACCCGGCATGGATGGAATTTCTTCCTTGACGCCTTTTCCCTCCACTATAAAAAGCGGGGTCAGAAAATCCTCAGGGCTCAGGCGGGTTTCCCGCACCATTGCGCGAACGGCGGGGGTGGTCCTCAATCTTCTGTTTCTTCTCAATGGATACATAGGTAACTCTTTATTAAATTTTTGTGTCGGGCAGGTGAATCTCTGCCTTCATATAAGTCACGGCACGACCGCCAATATGCACCCGGTCCCCTTGATATTCACAACGCAGCAGTCCCCCGCGCCGGGAGCGCTGTTGGGCCATCATATGGGTTTTCTTTAAACGTTTATGCCAGTAGGGTATCAACAGGGTATGTGCCGATCCTGTGACCGGATCTTCGGGAACCCCGCAACGCGGGGCAAAGAACCTGGATACAAAATCCACTTCCACCCCGGGAGCCGAAGCGATGACCCCGCGACAGTCTATTTGGTTTAACTTAAAAAAATCAGGGTTGAGTGCATCTACCTCCTCCTGGTCTTTATAAATCAGGAGATAGTCCGTCTGTCCCATAAAACAGGCTTCCGGCCGGGCACCCATGGCATCGGATAATCCCCCGGGCAATTCCATCGCTACAGGGGGGTCCGATGGAAAATCGAGCACGAGCCAGTCTCCATCGCGGCTTACATGAAGCAGCCCGCGTTGCCGGCTGGAAAATTGAATGCGGTCCGTGCTTGCCTTCCCGGTTTCAAAGAGGATATGGGCTGTTGCCAGGGTGGCATGCCCACACAGCGCCACTTCGGTCTCCGGGGTAAACCACCGGATTTCGTACCCTTCGGGCACGGGAACTGCAAAGGCCGTTTCGGCCAGGTTATTTTCGGCTGCTATAGACTGCATCAGTGACTCGGGTAACCACGTATCCAAAATACATACGGCGGCCGGATTCCCCGTAAATAAGTCCGAAGCAAAGGCATCTGCCTGGTACATGGTCTGTGTTTTCATCCCTACATCAGTTTAATCCAAACTTACGATTTACCTTCTCAGCAGCTTCAATTAACTTCCTGGGGGCCCGGATCCGATACCCTATATAGGCCTGGGCAAAATAAATTCGGTCGTCAATCCGAACTTCCCTCGACCTGCTGTGCTCCAGGAAAGCATAGCTGAGGTCTACGCCTCCAAAAAAGCGATTGGAATTATAGCTTATCCCACCCCTGAAGATGGTCTCCCATAAAAAAGAAGTAGTAGTAATCCCATCATCCTCAAGGAAGTTAATTCCAATTCCTGTAGTGTTCCCGGCGGATACCATTATATTGGGATGTATGACCCAATTGTAGTGATAACCCGGACCCATCCCAAGGTCATATGAATGAGACCTCAAAACGCTGTCCTCCTGCACTAGTTTATAACGGGTATAATAGGCCACAAACCTGGGGACAAAACTACCCGCACTCTTCCTTTGCCATTCATTTTGAGAAATCAGGGCCCGAAAAGAGAAATCCCTGTTAAAGACATATGCGGTAGTTCCTCCTATCTTACGCGATTCCAGACCTGGCAGGTACACCTCAAGCCCATCGAGCTCCCCAAAATGACCCCGCTGGTCGTAATAATCGAAAGTCTGCATCCAGCTGCCCAGGAATACCCTGAAATTCATATTCCGAAGCCTGGCATTCTCGCGGTCCCTCTCAGGATTTAGTATTGCTGGTGTTATCCCGAAACTAAGATCCATAGCCCGGAACTGCGTGGAAATTTTCAGAATATTGTTGTTCACCGGGCGGTAGCGGACCGATGTCCCATCTTCTGTGCTAAGCAGAAAACGGTTGGCGGCATTCTGCACCCCCACACGGAACGTGATTTTATCAGAAAACCTGGTCCTGTAGGGTATCGTATCACTCCTGCTTTCCATATCCTGGGCATTGAGCTGCAAAAAGCTTATAAGACAAATTGAAAACAAAAGCCTTTTCAAACCCATTCGCGTGGCTGTTTTAGTACCTCCAGGAGTTTTGATTCCTCGCTGCCCGGTTCGGGTTGATGATCATACCGCCACTGCACCGAAGGGGGCATGCTCATCAGGATGCTTTCAATACGCCCGTTTGTGCGCAATCCAAAAAGGGTCCCCTTATCGTGAACCAGGTTAAATTCAACATAACGCCCCCTGCGAATCTCCTGCCATTCCCTCTGGTTCGCCGTGTATGGCAGATTTTTTCTTTTCTGGACAATGGGCAGATAGGCCTGCAGGAAAGAATTGCCTACCCCGGTCACGAAAGCCTCCCAGTCCTCAATGGTCGTGCCCGTGCTGCCTTTCAGGTAATCAAAAAACAAGCCTCCTATGCCCCGGGCTTCATCCCTGTGGTGATTCCAGAAATAGGTGTCGCATTTCTTCTTATACTCAGGATAGAAAGATGGGTCGTGGGTATCACAAGCCGCTTTACAGACTTTGTGGAAATGAATGGCGTCCTCCG
>CAZEQO010000025.1:23426-27151 GCA_964514365.1 uncultured Robiginitalea sp.
AGTCCACAGGCAAAAAAGTCCACATCCCCAACCTTGAAGTATTGTTGCATACTCTGTGGCAACGGCCCGTGGACTGCGGAAATGTTTACCCCTCCCTTTTCAAAAACCCGTCCATTTTCTATAACCCGGGTACGTCCCCCGCCTCCTTCTTCACGTCGCCATATATCTTCCCTGAAGCGAGCTTTACCGTCCTCCTGTTCCAGAGCCGCGGTTATAGTGTCCTGTAATGTTTCTATATAGCTATAAAACCTCTGTTTAACCCCCATTTTGCATCTGCCTTGCTTTAACTTCTTTTAATCCGGGCGAGCCCAGGCCCAATAATCCTATACCGGTTTAAGCGAGTCCGATTTGCGGACTATTCCGCATACTCCTTTACAGCCTGAATAAAGGCGCCGGCATGAGAAACCGGGATATTCGGGAGAATCCCATGTCCTAAATTTACAATATAGCGATCTTTACCAAAGGCCCGTATCATGTCATGTACCATTTCTCGGATGGTTTCGGGGGGAGACAATAAGCGGGAGGGGTCAAAATTGCCCTGTAGGGTGATTTGCCCGCCGCTGAATTTCCGGGCCAGGCCAGGGGCACAGGTCCAGTCCACACCGAGGGCAGAAGCCCCGCTTTTGGCCATAGTGTCCAGGGCAAACCAACATCCTTTCCCAAAAACGATAACGGGAGCCTCAGCCTTCAGTGCTGTTACAATTTGTTGGAGGTACTGCCATGAGAATTCCGCGTAATCTTCAGGGGATAGCATACCGCCCCAGGAATCAAAAAGTTGCACGGCGTGTACCCCTGCAGCCACCTTCGCCTTCAGGTAAGCGATCGTTGTATCTGTGATTTTCTGAAGGAGGGCATGGGCGGCTTCGGGATGGGTAAAGCAAAAGGCCTTGGCCTGGTCGAAGTTCTTACTCCCCTGCCCCTGTACACAATAGCAGAAAATGGTCCAGGGCGAACCCGCAAACCCGATCAGGGGAACTTCGCCCTGAAGTTTTTCATTGGTCATACGGATGGCGTCCATGACATATTTAAGGGAAAGATCCACATCCGGCAGCGTTACCTTTTCCACATCCTGGGGACTCCGGATAGGATTTTCCAGCCAGGGGCCGACCCCGGGTTTCATTTCAAAAGGGATCTCCATCGCCTGGGGCACCACCAGGATATCGCTGAATAATATTGCTGCGTCCATACCAAACCTGCGAATAGGCTGCACCGTTATCTCAGAGGCCAATTCAGGGGTCTGGCAACGCGTAAAAAAATCGTATTGTTCCCTGATTTTAATAAATTCCGGCAGATAGCGACCTGCCTGCCGCATCATCCAAACGGGAGGCCTTGTAACCGTTTCCCCCTTAAGGGCTCTTAAAAAGAGGTCATTTTTTAGTACTGAAGACATAGTTTTCTTTTACTTTAATTCGTTTCCCCGGCTCAGCAGGAGATCTATTAGATTTTTTCTATCCGGGGTTTTCGGGCATAAAATCCGATGGGTATATTTCTCGAGGGCAGCACCGGTAGTTTTACCGATACAGTACCCCGTCGCAGAGCCCATAGGGTTCAAAGCGACATAACTTCTCACCGCGCTCGGACTAAAAAAAACCACCGCCTCATATTCCTGATCCCATTTTACGGGGTTGAGTAGCGTCTTGTAAACCGTCGCTTCCTTCCATGGAAGCCCCAAACCATCCAGGGTGTCCGGGATCAGGTCCAGCCTTATATTTCCACAGTAATACACAAAGGAATCCGTGGGATGATTTTTTTCAAGGCTGGCGGCTAGCTCCTTTGCGGTTGGAAAAACTTCTAACACCGTCATCCCTCTTTCAAGCAACATTCCGGCTGCTCCATTCCCGACACAAAGGCACCTGCAAGCTGAAAGATTGTGTTTCGAAAAAGAACTGAAGAATCCCTCAACAGCATTCTTGCTTGAAAAAATCAACAGATGCTCTTCGGGCGCAACAGTAGTCTTCAGGAATTCAATTGAAATGGCATTATACTGATCAATCTGCCATCCTGCGCCTTCCAATTGACGTATTTCTGCATCTGACAGCACTTTTGTCGAGAGCAAACGCCTCATCTGACATTCCTGTTTCGGATGGTTTCCATGATTGCCCCGCCTCCGGAATCGAGAATTTCCATAGCACATTGTGCACCAAACCCGGGTGCATTTTCCAAATTTACCGTATTTTCTATCCGCACCTCATCGTGGCCGTCCAGAGAAAAAATACCTCCCCTAAAATGCAGCTTTCCACCCTCCAGAGTGGCCAATGCCCCAATGGGGGCGGTGCACCCTCCCTCAAGCGTTCTGAGAAAATCCCGTTCAACAGCTGTGCATAGCCAACTGTCATTGTCATTTAATCCCCGGGCGATCTCAAGGGCTCGCGTATCGTCTTGACGCACTACAACCAGCATAGCCCCCTGGGCGGGAGCAGGAAGCATCCAATCCAAAACCGTATGATTTTGTGGAAGAAGTCCTATGCGCTCCAGCCCGGCTGCCGCGAAAACAGCGGCATTCCAGGTGTTCTCCTTTAATTTCCGCAAACGCGTATTTACATTCCCGCGCAAGTCGACTATTTGATGGTTCGGGTACCGGCGAAGCCACTGGGCTTTGCGCCTCAGGCTTCCGGTAGCCACAACACCCTCCCCTTTAAGGAAGCCGAGGCCCTTGTGTACCATAATATCCGATGGGTTGGCACGCTTTAAAACCGCCGCCTGTACAATTCCTTCCGGCAGGGCAGTCGGCACATCCTTCATAGAGTGGACCACCAGATCGACATCACCCTTTAAGAGGGCGACATCCAGGGTTCGGGTAAAAATACCTGTGATTCCCAGTTCGTAAAGGGGTTTGTCCAAAACCAGGTCTCCGGTAGACTTTACGGGAACAAGCTCCGTTTTATGTCCGGCTTTTTTCAAATGGTCGAGAACTGTATTGGCCTGCCAGAGTGCCAATTCGCTATCCCGTGTACCTATTCGCAATCCCTTACTCATAGGTTCTCGATTTCGAGCTGAAAGACCTTTCGAATGAGCTCCAGGCTCTCCTCAGTGTCGTGGTCTGAGTCCTTCAGGTGGTTGGCAAATTGCCTGGTAATTTTGTGGATGATCCGGTCCGAAACGGTTTCCGCCTGGTCTTTGTTGAAACCGTCAATTTTCCTGGATTGAAAATCGATCTCTTCTTCTTTTAAGTGTTCCAGTTTGAGCTTCAGAGCCTTGATTACCGGTGCAAAGCGACGACTCTCCAGCCATAGATTAAATTCGGACTGTATTTCCTCGAGGATTATCTCAGCCTGTGGAATATATTCTTTTCGTGTCTCAAGGGTACTGTCGGTAATTTGGGAAAGCTGGTCCATATGCACCAAAGTGGTGTCGGGAGAGTCACCAACATCCGGACTCACATTGACCGGAATCGATAAATCGAGGATCCATCGCTCCCTGCCTCCCGGAATCATACCAGGTTTAATGGTAGGCTCACGTGCCCCTGTAGCCACGATTATAATATCCGATTGCGCCATGGCGTCTGGCAATTCGGACAGGGCCCTTACTTTGAGGTTAAACTTCCCGCCAATAGCCTCGGCAGTTTCCAGGGTACGGTTAATAAGCGTGATATTTGGGTTCCGGGTGTGTTTTATGAGGTTTTCACAAGTATTTCTGCCGATCTTTCCCGTACCAAAAAGCAGTATACTCCGTTCGCTGATCTGTGGCACCCGGGCCAATAGATACTGCACTGCCGCAAATGCCAC
>CAZEQO010000026.1:0-15395 GCA_964514365.1 uncultured Robiginitalea sp.
CCGGGCCCTGCCGGTGTCGTCCGAAAGGATTTCCTTCAGGTTGGTGGATAATCGCAGATCTACGTGGTGCTGCCGAATATGTTCATTGATCATGGCCGATTCCCCTTCGGGCAGTACGCCGTTCCAGAAACTCGATTCCCGAACCAGGAAGGTGACCGGAATATCGCGGCTGCAAAGCATTTCCGCCAATTCAATCCCAATGAGGCCTCCGCCTACGATGACAGCATGACGGCACTGTTTTCGATTCGGGGCGTGTTCTTCCAGGGCCTCCAGGTCCTGAAGGGAATAGAGCCCCTGAACCCCTTTGAGATCCTGTCCGGGCCACCCAAACCTATTGGGTTGGGAACCCGAGGCGATAATAAGCTTGTCGTAGTCCAGGGACCCACCGCCCTCCAGAACGAGTGATTTTGAAGCCGGTACCACAGCTGTGACTTTGGCCCGTCTGAGTTCAATCCGGTTCTTTTTCCAGAAAGAATCCTCATAGGGCTTGGTGTGTTCGTATGTCATATGCCCCATGTAGATATACATCAGGGCGGTACGTGAGAAAAAGTGGTCACTTTCATAAGAGACCACTGTTATTTTATAATCCGAGCCTTTGCGAATATGGCGGGCAGCCGTAATTCCTGAAATTCCATTCCCAATAATTACAATATGCATGCCCGGGGCTTTCTCGTTTTTTTATCAGTCGCAATGAAGTTACAAACTTAACAGTTCCGGTCTGCAATCTTTGATTAATATGTACCTTTAATTCGGGATGAAACCAATATTATGAGGCAATATACCCTCCTTTTTTTGCTCTGCTTTTACGCCTGTACGACCCCACCCTTTGAAAAAATAAACGGGGTGAGCTTTGTGGCATCGCGGGAGCCTGCGGACGAAGAGCACGTAGAAGCCCTTCGGGCGCTACATGCCGGATATGCAGCTGTTATGCCTTTTGGTTTTATCCGGGAGATAGGAAGCCCTGAAATCATTTTTGATACCGAGCGGCAATGGTTCGGGGAGACCCGACAGGGTGCCCGGCAGTATATCGACCTCCTCCATAAGAACGGAATCCGGGTGATGCTCAAACCACAGCTCTGGATATGGAGGGGAATCTTCACGGGTGATTTGGAGATGAACTCCGAGGAGGACTGGAAACGTTTGGAATGGCAGTATGCCGATTTTATCCTGACCTATGCAGAACTGGCAGAGGATAAAGGGGTAGGCCTGTTCTGTATTGGGACGGAGCTCGAAGCTTTTGTAAAGCACAGGCCTGCGTATTGGAAGTGGCTGATCCGCAGCATCCGGCAAAGGTATTCCGGAAAGCTTACCTATGCGGCTAACTGGGATGAATACAAACGAATTTCCTTTTGGGAGGACCTGGACTTGATCGGAATTGATGCGTATTTTCCACTCTCGGAATCCCGTAATCCGGGGGTAGCCGAATTGCGAGCGGGATGGGGGCAATGGAAAGCCGAAATTGAGGGAATTCAGAAAGCGGTCGACCGACCGGTCCTCTTTACGGAGTTCGGGTACCGCAGTATGGATTATACCGCCAAGAAACCCTGGCTGGTCGATCGCAATGAAGAGGCGGTAAACCTGGAAGCCCAGGCCAATGCCAAAGAAGCCCTTTTCGAGGAATTCTGGTCAGAGGAATGGTTTGCCGGGGGGTTTGTCTGGAAGTGGTTTATCCACCATACCCGGGCTGGGGGACCCGGGGACAACCGGTTTACGCCCCAGAATAAACCCGCGGAAGGGGTTATCCGGGATTACTTCAGGAAATACTGATTCAGCCCGGTCGCTGAACATGGTTTTTGTAATAGCGGTACAGGGCCCCGGGGGAAGCCCCAAAGAATTTTTTCAAATGTACTACGGCATAGTAAAACTGCAGGCGATATGTACCCATCTCCTGATATCGGCGCGAGGAGGTCACAATCTCCGGGACAAGGACCGTAAAGGTGTAATGTCGGTAGAGCCTGCCGATCAATTCGTTGTCTTCGTAGATCCGATAGCGCTCATCAAAACCCCCGAGGGCTTCAAACCACTTGCGCGGCAGAAATAGGGATTGATCTCCACCCCGGCACAGGGGTATGTTGATTCGGGTGCACCATGCAAAGGCATTCAGGGTGGGATTGGAAGGTTCAAATCGAAGTCTGAAACAGCCGGCTGTTTCCTTTTTTGCAAGGGCATTGAAAATATCGGAATAAAAGCTCGCCGGGGGTACGGAATCTGCATGCAGGAAATACAGTATTCGACCCCGGGCATTTTTAGCGCCTTCATTCATCTGAACGGCCCGGCCTTTAGGAGAATTCAGCACCAGAGCTCCCAGATTTCTGGCAATGTCCGGGGTGCCATCGGAACTTCCCCCATCTGCGACAATAATCTCAGTCTCTGCCGTCGCTGCCAGGTTTTTCCGGAGATAGGGCAGTAAAAACTGCAGACGTGGGGCTTCGTTCACCGTGGGAATAATAATGCTCAGCTCGGTCACTGCTTGATGTCGTTTAAAGCCCAGTCATAGGACAGGAATTTGACTGCGGTCCCCTTTGGGATGGGCTTGTCCAGAAAGCGATTCAGGTATTCGACCAAAGACCCGCCTTCACCTTTGAAATCGGAACGGAACCATTTAAAGATTTTAGATACTTCAGTTTGGTCCGGAGAAATAACATTACGCTCCGGATCATTGATAAATCCCCGGGCGGCCTGGTTGAGCTGGGATTCAATTCCCGATTCCGTAAAGGCGTACTTGGGCAGTTTCGGACATGAAATCGACGCACAGTTGATGGCAAAGTGAATTCGGGCATCGCCCATTTTACGCAAAATTTTGTGTTCGATATCTCCAAGGGAAAGCTGTTCGGCGCCCACCCGAATCCTTTTTTTTGCCCAGGGCCTGTCGATATCCCGGATGCTTTTTACAGGATAATTTTCCAGGATCAGGGCTACAGTCCCCGCGTTGTACAGATTGATATAATAGGCCATTCTCGCCGGAGTGCTCCAATCTTCCTGCGGAGGTTGTAAGGCCAGGCTTTCCAAATAGTAATCCAATCTCGGCTTATCCCGGAGAAACCCTTTATAATCAACTCTTCCGTCGTCCTGGAGATGGTTCTGCAGCAATTCTTCCCAGGCCATATGGGGGGGAGTTTTGGAACGCCCGCGGGATACGCCCTTGTCCTGGGGCAACACACTACATGAAACCAAAAGTAGCAGGCCAATAAAAACAAATCGCGGCATAGGGTTTAAGGATCTGCGAACCCCAAAGTCCTTGGGTTCATAATTTAAACGCTTAGCAACAACCTCCCCCGGTAAATGCCGCTTCCTTATACAGATCTGAGATGGCTTGAAGGTAACTCATAGTTGGAAAGGATTTTTTAGAGGGTATGATTTGTTGGATTAGTAGTTTTAAGTTTACACTCCTTACAGCCCACCCTCAATTAAAGACTGGCGATAAGCCCCCGGAATAAGGCGACCATATGGGGTTCGGTTTCATTTGCGATCTGAATAATCTCTGCCACATTTACCGGTGCGAGATGATCCGGGTCGCATTCATCGGTAAGGACGGAGAGTGCCGCAACCGGCAAATTCAGCTGGTTCGCCACTATGACCTCGGGGACTGTGCTCATCCCCACGGCATCCGCCCCTAGCGTTTTAAGCATACGGTATTCTGCCCGCGTTTCCAGCTGGGGCCCTGTAACTGCCGCGTAAACGCCACTTCTGAGGGTAATTCCTTTTTCACGGCTTACCCGGAGCAGCCCCTTCCGCAAATTGGCATCATATGGAGCGCTCATATCTACAAACCGCTCTCCGAATTCCGTAACGTTCTTAAAAGCCAGAGGGGATCCTCCCTGCAGGTTAATATGGTCCTCAAGAAGCATCATTTCTCCTTTCTTAAAAGAGAGGTTTACAGCCCCTGCCGCATTGGAAATCAGTAGTTTTTGAATGCCCAAGCCGTGCATTACCCGTATGGGATAGGTGACTTCGGTAAAGGCATATCCTTCGTAAAGATGGAATCTGCCCTGCATGACTACGACTTTTTTACCTTCCAGCGTCCCGTATACGAGTTTTCCACTATGGAATTCAACGGTCGCCAAAGGAAAGAAGGGAATATTGTGATAATGCGCGATTTTGGCACTTTCAATTTCTTCGGCCATCCGGCCGAGTCCGGAGCCCAGGACAATACCTATTTCAGGATTTAAAAAGCCTTTTTCCTTAAGGAAATCCTGGGAGGCTGCGAGTTGTTTTTGAGTCATTTAGTCTTTTTTTAAAAAAGGTTCAAATAACGGGTTTCCCTCGATATCCTCGTACTGATCAATATCGTTTCGTTCGGGCAGGAGGGCCGTCCTGAAGTTTTTTAGGTCCGCAAGCGTGTCCTTAAGAACGGTTTTTGTACCCCATGATTTATTGTGAAAAATACCCGGAACAGGGCGGGTGAGCCCAAGAAGGTAATATCCCCCGTCCTGGGCAGGTCCCAGTACCGCCTCGTTTTCAGACAAGAGGTCAAAGGCATTCTGAAGATCGGAAGTGTGCAGATCGAGCAGGTCACTCCCTATGACAATCACTTCGCGATACCCGGACTTAAAAGTATCCTCAAATGCCTGATGCATCCGCATACCCAGATCATCGCCTTGCTGGAGTCGATAGTGAAATGTTTCGGTGTCCCATATAGTGCCATCCCCTAAGGACTCACTGAAATATACCATTTTTCGTACGCCTTTAAGCCGGGCGCATTGGGCGGCTGTATGTTGGAGTAAAAAAATATAGATATCCAGGGCTGCTTTTTCGCCGATAGTGGCAGCCAGCCTGGTTTTGCATTTGCCCGGAACCGGGTTCCGGGTGAAAATAAGAAGGGCGCGGGGAGAGGACCTCAGCAAGACACGTAGTCGTTAAAGATACCCGTCTGTTGTCATAAACGAAGACGGGTAAATGTTCAACTACAAAGATATTATATAGAAATCACAAATACCATCGGTCTCAGGCTTCACTGGGGGAAGGTATCCGCAAAGGAAACCTGCTTTTCAACCCCGGTGCAAAAGCGGGAATAAAGACCGTATTTGTTTCAGAGGTACAGGATCTAGTATTCTACCAGTCGGGTAGCATAGATCACGATGGCCATAAGGTAAATCCAGAAGAGTATGGCCCCTCTGTAGCGGTGCAGGGCACTGCTGATCTGGTAAAAGGTCGAGAGGGTTTGGCTATTATCTTTCATAATCATTAATGTTCACGTAAAAGAGTCCCGGCAGGGGCTTTTACAAATTCCAATATGTACAGGTCGTTCTCCTTTTTAAACAAAGGCGAAACCAGTAGCTACTCTGAATACAAATGCATAGATCACCGTAGCGAACATTGCAAAGCTGAACCAGGCAAAAGCCTTGAAATAATTTCGGACTACAAAATTTCCGAGTTCCCTGAATGCTTCGAAATAAATGTCTCTAAGTAGTAATGTTGTTTTCATGATGTAGGATTTTGGGATTCATTTTCACTGACAAATTTCAACCCTAACTGGATATGACACCAATGAAATGGACTGACCCCCCCGTTTTATCGATGAACTGCACTATCGCACTCCAGTTATCGATTAAATGTGCATTTCAGCGGAAGATTGTAATATTCTGGGGTATTGATATGAGGGTATAAAAACCCGATATGCTGTATTGCTACACGAAAAAGCCGGCCCTGATTTGACCGGCTCTTTACAACCAAACTAACTCAAACGAAGCTTATGAGATTATTGAGATACAAATCTCCGGAATTCCCGGTCAAATGAGGTTACCATAGTATTAAAGTTGGGTTTTTAAAAAGGAAAGAATTTTGTCAATTACCGTCTGAATTTCAAAGAATTGACATTTGATTTAAAGAATTCAAAACAATAGGATGATGGTATCTTTATCCATTTGGATTTTTAAATGAAGACCTTGCAAGTTAAATCAGGCAAAGATTAGAATCTGATACCAGATATCACTTTTTACCGCCTTGTGCCCTTCCGGGAGTCCCTGTATTACAGGCCCGATCTACCCTCCTTATTAAGATTCGTTACCCTCTCCAATTTAAAATTCGCATTCAGATGAAAAAAAGGCCTGTCGATCTTGTCGTGCTTTCGGATGTTCATCTTGGCACCTATGGTTGCCATGCCAGGGAGTTGCACAGATATATGAAGTCAATTCGTCCGAATACCGTTATCCTCAACGGGGACATTATCGATATGTGGCAGTTTTCCAAAAAGTACTGGCCCAAAGCCCATATGAAAGTTATTAAAGTGCTGGTCGACTGGATCAGCAGTGGGATTACAGTGTATTACGTCACCGGAAACCACGATGAAATGCTTCGAAAGTTTGTCGGGTTCCACCTTTCGGGTTTTTCTATCGTAAATAAGGTGGTTCTCGATTTGGATGGTAAGAAAATGTGGGCGTTTCACGGAGACGTATTCGACGTTACCATGAAACACTCCAAGTGGCTGGCCAAAATGGGGGCTGTGGGTTATGATTCTCTTATTCTTTTGAATAAGGCGGTAAATTTTTGCAGTAAGAAAATGGGATACGGACCTATCTCCATGTCCAAAAGGATTAAAAATAGTGTGAAGTCTGCCATTAAATTCATCGATAATTTTGAAGAGACGGCCCTTGAGATCGCCCGTGAAAATGAATATGACTATGTGGTCTGCGGGCATATTCATCAACCTGAAATAAGGGTGGAAGAAACGAACGGGCGAACGCTGACCTATCTGAACTCCGGCGACTGGATTGAAAACCTGACCTGTCTGGAATATCATCAGGGAGAGTGGCGGTTATATCGCTATCTCGAGGATGTTTCCCTTGAAAATCCGTCGATTTTACTTGAAGACGGAGAGGAATTGCTGGACACCCAGGTCTTGTTTGATCATTTTTTAAAGGAAATGCGAATATCTAAAACCTAAAGCCCATGAAAGTACTTTACGCCATACAAGGAACGGGAAATGGCCATTTGAGCCGTGCCCGAGATCTTATCCCAGCCTTGCTTAAACGGGGTGTCACATTGGATTTACTGCTCAGCGGAACCCAGGCGGATATTCACCTCCCGTATGCCGTTAAGTACCGCCTCTGGGGGATGAGTTTTGTTTTTGGAAAGGAAGGAGGTATTGATTACTGGAAAACGTATCTCAATGCCAGGACGCTGAGAACCCAGAAAGAAGTACGGCAATTACCTGTGGAGGATTACGATCTTGTCCTCAACGATTTTGAGCCCATTTCGGCCTGGGCCTGCAAATTAAAAGAAGTGCCGTGTATCGGAGTAAGCCACCAGGCAGCGGTGATTTCTCCCCATGCGCCCCAGCCGCTTCGCAAAGACCCGGTTGGACTGTTTATCCTTAAGAAGTACGCCCCCTCTTCCTTTCAATACGGGTTTCATTTTAAGAGTTATACCCCTGAGATGTTTACCCCTATTATAAGACAGGGTGTTCGCCATGCCCACGTATCGGAGGGGCGGCACTATACGGTGTATCTGCCCGCGTATTGCGATGAGCGTATTGTTTCTGTGCTCTCCGAAATTCAAACCGTCCGGTGGGAAGTCTTTTCCAAACACAACAAAAAGGCGTTTACCTTTGAGAATGTTCGGGTAAGGCCTATAGATCATAAAGCCTTTTTAAAAAGCATTACCACCTCCCGGGGCGTTTTATGCGCTGCCGGTTTTGAAACACCGTCGGAGACCTTGTATCTCGGTAAAAAGCTCTGCGTGATTCCTATGAAAAACCAGTATGAACAGGAGTGCAATGCCCTTGCCCTGGCTGAAATGGGGGTGACTGTCCTGGAGTCTTTAGACTGGGAGTCTCTGGAACCCCTGGCGAAATGGGTCAATTCTCCCCACACACTTCAGATGGACTACGGGGATATTGCGCAGGAAGTTGTCGATCGGGTTTTGGAAACACATGCCTGTGTACCCGCCTGAAGATTCTGTTTTTTTTGATCTCCATAAAAAACCTATCTTGAGAAGTGTTATGGAATTTGACCTGGAAACCTTATTCTCAATTGCCAACACCTGGATTCTGCCCGGGCTGGCTGTTATTGCTTTTTGCACCCTCCTGGAAGTACACCGGGAGAATCGTTTTTTACCTTATCATCCTGGTACTGGCCATCACCTACGCCGTATTGTTGTTTGGGGATATAGGCAGTTTTGACCCCGAGTCAGGGTCTTCCCTGGCCGGTCTGACCCAGGCCTTCTCCGGACCCAAGGCCGCTTTAATCGGCTGGATTCACTACCTCGCCTTTGATTTGTTTGCCGCCCTGATAATTGCCAAAGATGCCCGCAGGGTGGGCGTAAATCGTTTTTTAATGGTCGTCCCCCTGTTTTTTACGCTTATGACCGGCCCCGTTGGATTGCTTCTCTATACCCTGATTCGCTATGGGTATACACGTAAGCTCCAAATCCCGTTTGAGGAGGTAGCGGTGGATCCCAGCGAGAGTTGACCAGGGGAACTGCGCCAAACGCTTTATAAGGATCTCGTAAGACAAGTACTCCAAGACCTTCGTGCAATTGAATGCTTACCTTCCACCCGGGGGGCAGTGACGTTTCAGGTAGTTGGTGTACAAAGTGGAGAGGTGGTCCCAGGTTCCCTCTCCCTCACTGAATCCGTGGGATCTGTTGGGGTAGGGCATAAACTGAAATTGTTTGTTGTGCTTTATCAGTTCATTTATAAGGAGTTCGGCATTTTGATAGTGGACATTGTCATCGCCTGTTCCGTGGATATACAGCAAATTACCCTCTAAATGCTCAGCATGGGTTACGGGCGATCCGATGATAAAGTCTTCTTTATTTTCCTGGGGTAGGCCCATATAGCGTTCCTGGTAAATATTGTCATAGGTCAGCTGGTTGGCTACTGCTGCCAGGGAAATCCCAGTTTTATAGATATCCGGGTGTTTAAACATTAAATTCAGGGTAGCCGAACCCCCTCCACTATGTCCCCAGACTGCCACACGTTCGGGGTCTGCAAAATCCCATTTTAAAATTTCCCGGGCGGCCATAGCCTGGTCCCGGATATTCACCACACCGATTTTCCGGTAAATGGACTTTCTCCATTCGCGTCCTTTGGGGGCAGGGGTACCCCTGTTGTCCAGGGATATATAGACATACCCATCCTCGGCCATATTACCCTGGTAAAACCAGTTCCTTCCGGCGTTATAGGTGTCATTTACCGTTGTGCCCGCCGGTTCGGAATAGACATAAAAGACAACCGGGTATTTTTTGGAAGGATCAAAAGGCGTCGGTTTGACCATCCACCCATCCATTTCAACCCCATCCGCCGTGGTAATGGTAAAAAACTCCGTTTTCGGCTCTTCTTCAATGTTCTTTAGGTTCTCCATGATGCTTTCCTCCACCGTCAAAGCCTTGTGGTTGGAAACGGTAATAAATTCCTTCGTCATGGGGGTAAAGTGATTTGTAAAACTATGCTGGGCATATGTGCCATTCGAGGAAAAGGAATAATCGTGGGTGCCCTGCAGGCTTTCAGGGCTCACCCGTTGGTTCTGGCCTTTTCCGTTTAGTTTTGATTTGTACAAATACTTCTGGGTGGCGTTATCCGGGGAGGCCAGATAATACACATACCCTTCTTTGGCATTGATGTGCTTGACATCCATCACATCGAATGGCCCTTTGGTAATCAGAACCTCTGGTTTTCCCTCTAAGGAAACCTCGTATAAGTGTCTCCAGCCATCTTTTTCAGAAGCCCAGAGAATACTACTTGTTTTTTCCAGGAAACTAAAGCTATTGGTGTAGTCTATGGCGTAGGGGTTTCCCAGATGAAACATATCTACCCAGGCCTCATCCGATTCTTCATAAATGGATTCTGCCTTCCCACTGAGGGCGTCTGCCTTGTAGAGGGTACTCTGGTTTTGTTTGCGGTTTAATTGCTGAAGTAAAAGGGTATTCGTGTTCGGAATATACTCCATACGCACCAGGTAGTTTTGGGAGGGGTCGCCGGGGATGTTCATCCAGGTCGTTTGGGTATCCGAGAGTTGTATGACCCCCACCCGGCAGGACGATGGGGTTTCCCCGACCTTGGGATACTCCAGGGGTATCGGTTGTGAGTAGATCGAATCCGTATTGTCAATCATGTAGAACTTTTTTATCGCACTGGCATCGATTTGCCAGTACGCGATGGACTGGCTGTCCGGACTCCATCGAAAACCATCCCGACAGAAAAATTCCTCTTCATAGGCCCAGTCGAAAGTCCCGTTTATGAGCGTAACGGTCCCGTTGGTCGTTAAGGGTTGAATGCTGCCGCTTTGGTAGTCTTCGCTGTAAATGTTGTTTTCCGAAACATAGGCGATTTTAGTCCCATCCGGGGAGAATTTGGCAAACATCAGGGAGGCAGGGGGCAGGCCTTTTCCCAATTGCTTCAAGGTATTGGCCTTAAAATCATAAACCCAGTAATCTCCGCGGGTATTCAGCCTCCAAACCCTTTGGGTATTGGTGAACAGCAGTATTTTCTGCTGATCTGGGGAAAACGAAAAATGGGCAACCTCGAGGGGCTCAGAGAACCCCTGAGGGGTAAGTTGCGCCCACGATTATGATTGCGGCTGGCAACGATGCCCTGTGGCGTAAGTTGTGCTCTGGAAATCACCGTTTTGGGCTCGTGGCCTGGCAGGGTGTAGGTTTTAAGTTCGTTGTTTTCCAGTTTGTAATAAGAATCCCCATCGGTTGTCCAGTTTACCTGTGCCTGTCCCCGAAAGCCCAGGGATACTAAAAAAACAAGGATGAGAATTTTTAAGGTATGTGGTTTCATTCTTAAGTTGGTTTGGTTTGTGATTGCGTTCAGGAGTGCTCCTTATGTTTATTCCTGGTAGGCCCCTGATGAGTATGTCAATTCATAACTATGGGTGTAAATCTCAAAAACAATCCCGAAAGGATCCTCTACATAGACCATTTTGTAGGGTTTCTCATTGGGGTAGTATTCTCTTATGGGCATGCGTTGCTTCCCGCCCTTTTCAACAATTTTCCGGGTTAAACTTTCAATATCCGGGTCCTGAACGCAGAAATGGAACAACCCTGTGTTAAAGGGGTTGAATTCAGGGGCTTTCTTAACCCCTTGAGGAAACGAGAATAATTCGATTCCAATACCATCCGAAGTGGACATATGTGCAATCTCGAAGGTTTCCCAATCTTCGCCGAAAACATCGATACACATTTGTCCTATGGCCGTTTCGCGTTCTTTCAGGACTTGGGAAGGCGGCATAATAGTGTACCACCCCATCACATCGCTATAAAAATCTACGGCCTTTTTAATGTCCGGGACGGTGATTCCGATATGAGAAAAAGACTTCGGATAATTGGTTTTTGTCATAAGAGGTAATATTGAACGGGTTTCTGGGTGGAGGACAGGTTCGGGTATTCGAGAAACATTTTGCAGGGGGCAGGTCGGTACTAGTCTTCCTTTGTGACCTGCTGTGTTTCAATATCGATTATTTTCTTTTGGAGTTGCGCATTGTGGGTTTCGAGAGCCTGCACTCGGGTCTCGAGATCTTCTATTTTTTCCTGAGACTGCTCTATCGCTGATTCAAGTTTTTGAATTCGGGCTTCTTTGCTGGGATTCATATTGCAACCGGATAGAAATACGGAAACGGCCGCAATGAGGACTATTCTTTTGATCATTGTTTCAATTATTAAGCCGTTCACTCCGGGGAAATTGGGCCTTACCCGCAGAGGTCAGTCGCTTTATTCGAATTGATTTGTCAGCTGATTTTTTAGATGTTTAAAGGATAAAGACCCAAAGCACTAAGAGGATGTTTTGGATTTGGCCATCCTTCGCCTTATCATAATATAGGCTAGATGAACAAGGCCGATCATAAGGTAGGCTATATAGGCTACTTCCAGACTAAAATAATAATGCAATAAAAGAAAGGGCACTGCAATGAGCACCGTGGCCATAAGAATGAATAACAGCAATGTGAAAACACTAAAGGTGCCTTTAAGTATATTTTTGGTTGCCATGTTTTGTGTTTATGCCTCGACGTAATAGTTTCCAATGAAACTATTATCCGTATGAAAGGCTAATCCCTAACAAGATAAGGAAAATTATTGGGGATGGCTTAAACCTCCATCGACCACAAGCTCGGGGTAAATCGCTGTTACTTCTTCCCGGGCCGCTTTATCATAAACCCAATGGAAAGTATAAAAGCAAAAAGGTAAACAAGGGCCAGGGCTGGTTTTTCAAAGCTTAAATTCTCAAAGTCGAATTCTCGAATCAAGGCACCCCCCAAAATCAGGATCAGAACGACTGAGAAAAAGTTGGGGACAATTCTAAACTTCATAATCATTTCGTTGTAAGCGTACCCAATCGTTCCCCCATCAGCATATGTTTGTACGTTTGTCCATCCGCCTCCATAGGGGCTTCCAATTGAAAGTGAACCTGCTCCTGGAAAATCATGACAAAGTCCGATCCCCCGAAGGCAAAGTGCCCCAGCATATCTCCTTTTGCCACTGTTGTTCCGGGGGTTAAATTGTCTTCAAAATTTACAGAACCCACTACACCCATACCGATGGGCAGTAGGGCGACAAGGCCATATTCTTCAGTCTCCAGGATAAGGGATCCGCGGGTTTCTACAGACTGCCAACCTGTTTTGGAGGAAGGATTAAAGGCGTACCGTTTGTTTTCATTGTCCCACCGGATTTCACCCCCCGTGGGGTTGATCCCCTGGACGATCTTCAGCTCTTTAACGGTACCGCTAAGAGGAAAGTGATACCTGTGATAATCATTGACATTCAGGAAGGAATGGGTCAGAGTGCCATTGGCAAAAGCATCTTTGTAGGCACTGTGATCGCCTATCAGGGCGGAAACGGACTTCAGGGTCGCAGATTTTACGGGAACTCCTTCCTTGTCCACGAGGTTAGAGTTTTCGTCGATCGCCCATATGCCCTGGGGCTGCGAATCGGCGAAGGCTACGACAACCGAATCTGCATCTGCACTGGCAATAGGCCGCATCTGAGGAGACTTTAAATACCGGGCAAAGAACTCATTGAAAGTCTTCCAGTTGGAGGGATCTTCATACCAGCCATGCTGCAGGCCGAAATTCGGATCGTTCAGGGCCATCTGATAATACGTTTCATTCCAGGAAGCCTCTGTATCGAGGTAGCTGCCCCATGATTTATTGAAAGTGGTCAGCCATTCTGCAAATGGCTCATAGTACTGTAAGGAATTGTTCACCAACCCTTTACCTTCTAACTCCGGAAGGGGCTGGTCTATCAGGGAATAAAAAGCCAGGAACCCCTCAAAGATATTGTCGAATATTTCGGGATATTCTTCTTTCTTGAGAATCGCCCAGGGCATGGTGGTTTCCGCCCAGGTTACAAATTCATAGTATTCTTCCAGGGTCTGGGCGGGGTTGGTATTTGGGTCCGGGTTGATCGCTTTGGCTTTGGCTATGGAAGATTCCAGCATGGCCTTGAGGGCGGGGTCATTGTCCAAAAGCGTTATGAGTTCTTTTGTGGCCGCTCCGTATTCGACCTTTTCGGACTCGCTACATGAAGCTAAAAGCAGGCTGAAGGAAAGGAATAATAGCAGGGTTCGTATTGTGCTCATAATTTAATTCTAATATAAAGGTTGAAGTTGCTCCGCTAAAATATAAAAATACAAAGGTTGGAGTTAGGTATAAGCGAGGACGGCATTTATTCCGGGAGATGGCTTTGCGACAGCAGGGGTATATTTATGATGCCTGTTCAAAAATCAGTTTGCTCATCGTAATTATCCCGATAATCAGTATAAGGAATAAAGAGAATCTTCGGAATTTGGTTTGAGGAATATAGGCCAGTATCTTCTTTCCAATAAAGGATCCCAGTATACCGATCAGAAACAAGTAAGGCACATATTTCAGGTCGTGATTGTGGATATATCCATTCTTGTAATAAACAATTGTTCTTGAAAAGTCTATCATAAAATCAATAAAGGCAGAGGTTGCGATAAACACACTTTTTTCCAAATTGAATGCAGCCATGGTCAATCCTCTGATGGCCCCTCCTGTGCCCAATAACCCGGCAGAAAAGCCCGAAAAAGAACCGCCGATAATGGCATTTTTATTAGTTGGGGATACGACTACTTCACTCCTTAAAAGGAATAACAAACTGAATCCGACCAGGAATATTCCCAGGAATATTTCTAAAAAGGTGCTGTTTAAGATCCTGGAGAGAAAGCCTCCGACAATAACAAAAACTACTGACGGAATCCCGATCGTCCATAGCAACCTTTTATCCAGCCCTTTTTTAAATAAAAATATTTTACTCAGGTTACTTGAGAGGTGAAATATTGCGGTAAGCCCCAGGACCGAATAAAAATCAAAATAAAAATTTCCCAGGGGCACGAAAAAAACAGAAGAACCAAAACCGCCTATAGTCCCGAGTATTTCCGCAATCAGAGCCAAGAGGATAAAAAATATATTGACGTCTTTCATCCGGATTCTTCTATGGAAGCAGTAGTTTCGGTTTCTACAGGCGTATTACCGGGCAATAATACCGGCTTTGATACCATTTTCAAGGTCAAAAATATCACCCACAGACCCGACAACGGCATCCTTGCGATCCAGGGACATCAACTCTTTTAAAGTGTACAGGGCATTGATTCCCGTACAATGGGATCCAATGATCTTCGAGACTCCAAAATCCTGCAGGTGGCCTGCGGTCCATTTCAATTGCTCATCAGTGGCTGTTATCAAATGAAAGCCGCCAATAATGGTAAAAACCTTTTCCTGATTGATATTGGCACGGATGTGTTCCAGGGTATTCACCAGCCCGGCATGCCCGCACCCTGAAATCAAAACGAACCCATCCGGCGTAGTAATAACCAGGGACTGATCTTCCGGGATGTTGTCTTCGACGATGCCCTCAGCCGTTTCAATTTTGCCATTTCCGGACCAATTTCGCTCATCGTGTACCCTTTTGATGGGCCCTGTGATCCAAACCCCCGGAAATAACTCCTTTTGCTCGGAGTAAACGATAAACTCAACATTGTCCGATTCCAATGCCGCTTTGGTGGCCAACAGTGTATTCTCAGAATTCACCCGTTTGCTAAAGATTCCCGCGCCCACATGGACTCTTTTAAGGGCATTGGGATTGCTTTTTTTCAACTCTTCTCTGAGCGTAAGAAGCCCGCCTGTGTGGTCCCAATGGTTATGGCTTAGAAAAACGTCCTCTACATCGGAGAGATCAATGCCCATTTCATTTGCATTTTGCAATACTGTCTCCGGCCGGGCCCCTGTATCGAATAGAATTTTTTTGCCATCCACTTCAACTAAGGCCGAGTATCCCCATTCCCCGACACCTTTTCCGTTGACGACCATGGTGGAAAGGGTGGTTACTTTTAAGGTCGAAACCGGTTTTCTTTCCTGCTGGCTCATCAGGAAGGGGGTATTCAGTAGAATTGCGAGTAAGAGAATGGTATGTTTTTTCAATGTCATGGCACTTTTAAA
>CAZEQO010000026.1:15441-17328 GCA_964514365.1 uncultured Robiginitalea sp.
TTCTCCAAAGCATTCCGGATTTGGTTTGGCCCTGGGATTGTTAAAAAAGTCATTTGCCGCTTGCATGGCACATGTATTGCCCCAATTCGTTGTAGGGGTATGTTTCCAGCCCTTAAAAATCATATGATAGCTGTTGGGCAGGTTGGACTTCATGGACGCTGCCCACTTTACAGGTGTTTCATTGTCGTATTCCCCACTGATCAGCAGTACGGGTACGTCGCTTTTGATGGCTTCGTTTTCGCGGTCCGATACTTTTTTAACCCCCCATATTTTACAGACTTCATCTTCGAATACAGCCGGTGACAAACCCTCGACCTCGGGATATTTTAAGGTTTCTGCCTTTATGATTTCCTGTGAATTGAAGGGGTATTCCTCAGCGCACCAGACCGAAAGTCGCATACCCAGGCCTGCACCACTGCCGGGCTCCTGAAACACATGCGAAAGTTGTTCTTTTACCGAAGCCATATCCCCATTGAGCAGCTTATTGATTTCGAAGGGCACATTCACAACATCTCCCGTGGAAGCAGCGGTAAAAACGGTTATTAAATCAGCTCCTGTCAAATAGAATGTTTCTACTTTCCCATTCGCAGGATTGTCTATCAGGACTTCCAGGGGAGATTTGGTCTTATTGATCAGGTATTCGTGAAATCGGCTTTTGATATTGGGATACGCCCGATTGCAATCCACGTCCGCCTCACAATCCCCAAGCAATTTGTCTACAGATTCCAAAAGGTTTTCCACGCTTTCTTCATCGTAATTCACCTCCAGGGGAAGGGGTGAATCCATGACGACACTGCGTATGCGACCCGGGTAATCCCGCAGTAATACCTGGGCGATTTTTGTACTGTAGGAGATCGTAAGCAGGTTGTACTCCTGAATCCCCAGAACGCTCACCAGGTCATGGATGTCCGCAGCTATTTCATTGGTATTGTACCCATTGAGGTCAATCCCTTTTTTGGTCAATCTGTCCCTGCAACTTTTGGCGGCTTCTGCGAGAAGTGCGTCAGTATCTCCTGAATCAAAACCAGGAAGGTTGGCGGTGTGTAGTGCCTTGGCCCATTCGGGGCAGTCCAAATGGGGTTTGGCATAGTAGTTTCCCCTCTGCTCCACTAAAATAAAATCCCTGTCGTCTAAATATTTATAGTAATTCATATACTGTGCAGAAGGCATGGTTGTGGAACCCGGCCCCCCAACGGTATAAATGATGGGATCCGGCTTCGGGTTGGGGTTCCTGCTCTTGAAGATATAAACAGGGATTTCAATGGTTTGGCTACCCGCGTCATTTCGGTTTTCCAGGACTTCCAGGTATCCAAAAGTATATTTCTGTCCCTTGGGAATTTTATGAGTGGTCTTTTTCGATGGTTTGAACACAGGTTCAAACGATGTATCTACCTGACCAAAACATAGGGTGGACACGGATAATAAAGCGATTACACATTTTAATTTATTCATTCTTCCTTTTCGTGATTTTTACGCCCTAGGGAATTTCCGAATAACAATACGCCGTAACCTCCTGTAGTCGGTTATAGCCTGTCATATTTTTTGTCAATTCGTGATTTCCTGATCCAATAATTCCAGGATCTCTACATTCAGGTCCAGGCACAACCGCAGCCTTTCACTCATTAATTCCAGGAATACGGCCTGATTTTCAATCATGTTTTCAAACTCAATATTTTTCAGCATTTCGTTATTATCAACGTCAAATCCGGAGGTGGGGAAATTTAATTTTTCAACCGTAAGATCGTTGCTGGATTCATCGGCAGCTAACCAACTGCCGTTTTCAATAATATACCTGATGATGAGGTTTTCGAATTCTTTGTTCCCTTGTTGCCTAAGGTTTAAATCATCCAACCGGGGTGTCCATGAGGTAAGACGGCTGCGTAACAG